>NZ_JBFBJJ010000025.1:0-35535 GCF_040686055.1 Microbacterium sp. NPDC086615 | reverse complement strand
CCTCCGGGCGGCTTGGTTTCCGTGGGAGGCTGGTGAACGCGCTTGAGACCTTCCACAAAAGACGCTATGCGCGTCGCCCGGCGAACCGGGCGACGCGCGTCGTGAGGAATCAGGCGTCAGGAGACGAGCGCAGCGTTTCCGGCCACGATCGTGAGCTCGTCGTTCGCCATCGACAGGAAGCCGTCCTCAGCGTTGGCGAGGATCTTCGAGCCGTCGGTGCGGGTGATGCGCACCTCGCCCTGGGCGAGGATCGCGAGCACCGGCTCATGCCCCTGCATGAAGCCGATCTCACCCTCGACGGTCTTGGCCACGACGAGCGAGGCCTCTCCCGTCCACACCTCGGCGTCGGCCGACACCAGGCTCACGCGCAACGACATGTCAGCCGTTCTCCTTCTGGATCTGCGCCCACTTGGCTTCGACGTCGGAGATGCCACCGACGTTGAAGAACGCCTGCTCGGCCACGTGGTCGAAGTCGCCCTTGACGATCGCGTCGAACGACTCGATGGTCTCCTTGATCGGGACCGTGGAGCCCTCGACACCGGTGAACTTCTTCGCCATGTAGGTGTTCTGAGAAAGGAACTGCTGGATGCGACGTGCACGCGACACGACGATCTTGTCTTCCTCGGAGAGCTCGTCGACACCGAGGATCGCGATGATCTCCTGCAGTTCCTTGTTCTTCTGAAGGATCTGCTTCACGGCGGTCGCCACGCGGTAGTGGTCGGCACCGATGTAGCGCGGGTCGAGGATGCGGCTCGTCGACGTCAGCGGGTCGATGGCCGGGTACAGACCCTTCGACGCGATCTCACGCGAGAGCTCGGTGGTGGCGTCGAGGTGCGCGAAGGTGGTCGCGGGAGCCGGGTCGGTGTAGTCGTCGGCCGGGACGTAGATCGCCTGGAGCGAGGTGATCGAGTGACCGCGCGTCGAGGTGATGCGCTCCTGGAGCACACCCATCTCGTCGGCGAGGTTCGGCTGGTAACCCACCGCGGAAGGCATGCGGCCGAGCAGCGTCGACACCTCGGAACCCGCCTGCGTGAAGCGGAAGATGTTGTCGATGAACAGCAGCACGTCCTGCTTCTGAACGTCACGGAAGTACTCCGCCATCGTCAGGGCCGAGAGTGCGACGCGCAGACGCGTCCCCGGCGGCTCGTCCATCTGGCCGAACACGAGGGCGGTCTTGTCGAAGACACCCGCCTCTTCCATCTCGCCGATGAGGTCGTTGCCCTCACGGGTGCGCTCGCCGACACCGGCGAACACCGAGACACCACCGTGGTCCTGCGCGACGCGCTGGATCATCTCCTGGATGAGGACGGTCTTACCGACACCGGCACCACCGAAGAGGCCGATCTTTCCACCCTGCACATACGGGGTGAGGAGGTCGATCGACTTGATGCCGGTCTCGAACATCTCGGTCTTGGACTCGAGCTGGTCGAAGCTCGGCGCCTTGCGGTGGATGCCCCAGCGCTCGGTGACCTCGATGGTCTCGCCGGGAGCGGCGTTGAGCACCTCACCCGTCACGTCGAAGACCTTGCCCTTGGTGACGTCGCCGACGGGCACCGAGATGGGGCCGCCGGTGTCGCGCACCTCCTGGCCGCGGACGATGCCGTCGGTCGGCTTGAGGGCGATGGCGCGGACGAGGTCGTCGCCGAGGTGCTGCGCGACCTCGAGGGTGATCTCGGTCGACTCGTCACCGATGGTGATCGTGGTCTTCAGCGCGTTGTAGATGTCGGGGATCGCGTCATGCGGGAACTCGATGTCGACGACCGGGCCGGTGACGCGCGCGACGCGTCCGACGACGGCCGCGTCGGTCTTCTCGGCGGTGAGGCTCATGGCTTCTTCTCTCCTTGGGAACTTACTTGCCGGATGCCAGGGCATCGGCGCCGCCGACGATCTCGGCGATCTGCTGCGTGATCTCCGCCTGACGCGCGTTGTTGCGCAGGCGGGTGTAGTCGGTGATGAGTTTGTCGGCGTTGTCACTGGCCGACTTCATGGCCTTCTGCGTCGCGGCGTGCTTGGCGGCCGAAGACTGCAGAAGAGCGTTGAAGATGCGGCTCTGGACGTAGACCGGCAGGAGCGCGTCGAGAACCGTCTCGGCGTCGGGCTCGAACTCGTAGAGCGGGTAGATCTCGGACTGCGCCGGTGCCTCATCGGCCTCGATGACCTCGAGCGGGAGAAGGCGGACCGACTCCGGCGACTGCGTCATCATGCTGACGAAGCGGTTGTAGACGAGGTGGATCTCATCGACGCCGTCGTTGTCGCCGCCCGCGCGGTAGGCCTTGAGGACCGACTCGGAGATCTCCTCCGCCGTCGAGAACTGCGGAGTGTCGGTGTCGCCGACCCACTGCTCGATGCTCGGCATGCGACGGAACTGGAAGTATCCGACGGCCTTGCGCCCGACGAGGTAGAAGACGACCTCTTTGCCCTGCGACCGCAGCAGCTCGGCCAGCTCGAGACCCTCACGAAGGATCTGCGAGTTGAACGCGCCGGCAAGACCGCGGTCCGACGTGAAGATGACCACGGCCGAGCGGCGGATGTTCTCGCGCTCGGTCGTCAGCGGGTGGTCGACGGACGAGTACGTGGCCACCGCGGAGACGGCGCTCGTCACGGCACGCGCGAAGGGGGATGCCGCGCGCACACGCGCCATCGCCTTCTGAATGCGCGAGGCCGCGATGAGCTCCATCGCCTTGGTGATCTTCTTGGTCGTCTGAGCAGAACTGATCTTCTGCTTGTAGACCCGCAGTTGTGCGCCCATGATTCCGTTCTCGTGTCGCCGCTCTTAGCGACGGCCCTTGACGATCCGCTCCTGGTTGACGTCTTCCGCCTCGGCCGCGTCGACCTTCTCGGCGCCGACGACGCTCTGGTCGCCACCGGGCTGGAACTCGAGGGCGAACGCGTCGACCTTCTTCTCCAGCTCGGCGAGCGTGTCGTCGTCGAGCACGTTGGTCTCGCGCAGCGTGTCGAGCACGGTCGAGTTGCGACGCAGGTAGTCGAGCAGCTCGCGCTCGAAGCGGAGCACGTCCGAGACCTCGACGCTGTCGAGCTTGCCGTTGGTACCGGCCCAGATCGAGACGACCTGCTCCTCGACGGGGTACGGCGAGTACTGCGGCTGCTTGAGCAGCTCGGTCAGGCGCGCACCGCGGGCGAGCTGACGACGCGAGGCCGCGTCGAGGTCGCTCGCGAACATCGCGAAGGCCTCGAGCGAACGGTACTGCGCGAGCTCGAGCTTGAGCGTTCCCGAGACCTTCTTGATCGACTTCACCTGGGCGTCACCACCGACACGCGAGACCGAGATACCCACGTCGACCGCGGGACGCTGGTTGGCGTTGAAGAGGTCGGACTGCAGGAAGATCTGGCCGTCGGTGATCGAGATCACGTTGGTGGGGATGTAGGCCGAGACGTCGTTGGCCTTGGTCTCAATGATCGGCAGACCCGTCATCGAACCGGCGCCGAGCTCGTCGGACAGCTTGGCGCAACGCTCGAGCAGACGCGAGTGCAGGTAGAAGACGTCGCCGGGGTACGCCTCGCGGCCCGGCGGGCGGCGGAGGAGAAGCGAAACGGCGCGGTAGGCCTCGGCCTGCTTCGACAGGTCGTCGAAGATGATCAGGACGTGCTTGCCCTCGTACATCCAGTGCTGGCCGATGGCCGAACCGGTGTAGGGGGCGAGGTACTTGAAGCCGGCGGGGTCGGAGGCGGGAGCCGCGACGATGGTGGTGTACTCCATCGCGCCGGCATCCTCGAGCGCGCCCTTCACCGAAGCGATGGTCGAGCCCTTCTGGCCGATGGCGACGTAGATGCAGCGCACCTGCTTGTTGACGTCGCCCGACTCCCAGTTGGCCTTCTGGTTGATGATCGTGTCGATCGCGATGGCCGTCTTGCCGGTCTGGCGGTCGCCGATGATGAGCTGGCGCTGTCCGCGACCGACGGGGATCATGGCGTCGATGGCCTTGATACCGGTCTGGAGCGGCTCGTGAACGCTCTTGCGCTGCATGACGCCGGGAGCCTGGAGCTCGAGGGCACGGCGACCCGTCGTCGCGATCTCGCCGAGACCGTCGATGGGGTTGCCCAGCGGGTCGACGACGCGGCCGAGGTAGCCCTCGCCGACGCCGACCGAGAGGACCTCGCCCGTGCGGGTGACGCTCTGGCCCTCTTCGATGCCGGCGAAGTCGCCGAGGACGACGACACCGACCTCGTTCTCGTCGAGGTTCTGCGCGAGGCCCAGCGTGCCGTCCGCGAAGCGGATGAGCTCGTTGGCCATGACGCCGGGAAGGCCCTCGACGTGAGCGATGCCGTCGGCCGCGTCGACGACGGCGCCGACCTCGGTCGCCGCAGCGCCGGTGGGCTCGTAGGCGGTGACGAAGTCCTTCAGCGCGTCACGAATGACGTCGGGGCTGATAGAGAGATCTGCCATTGTCTTCCTTCGTTCGTGGGGCTGCGAGGCCCCCAGATCCACGCCCGTTCGGGCGGAAAGTCTTTAGCCTGCGATCCGCTGGCGGAGGTCAGCGAGACGTGCGGACACGCTCGCGTCGATGACGTCGTCCGCGATCTGCACGCGCAGACCGCCGACCACCGTCGGGTCGATCACGGTGTTCAGCGTGACCGCCGAACCGTAGCGAGCGCTGAGAGCGTTCTGCAGACGGGTCTGCTGCTCGGCGCTCAGAGGCGCTGCCGCGTAGACGGTCGCGACGATGCGCGTCCGCTGCTCGGCGACGATGCTCTCCGCGCGGCGGAGGAGTGCGCGCACCCGACGACCGCGGGCGTTCTGCACGAGCGACGACACGATCAGGGTCGTACCGGCGCTGACGCGTCCGTCGAGGAGCTTCGTGACGAGCGCGCCCTTTGCGGAGGCGTCTCCGAGACGCCCGCCCAGTGCGAGCTCGAGCTCTCCGTTGGCGGCGACCGTACGCGAGAACGAGAACAGCTCGGGCTCGATGTCGGCCGACTCCGCCACGGCGGTGGCGCGAACGGCGAGCTCCTCGATGCCCTCGACGAACTCGGCGGAGGTGGACCAGCGCTGCTGAGCGGCACTGCTGAGCAGCGCCACCGTCGCGGGACGGTAGGAAGAGCCGAAGACGGCCGACACCAGTCCCGCGCGAGCGGGAGCCGGCACCGACGAGTCGGACAGCGCGCCGCTCAGCTGAGCCGACCCGCTCACGGTGCCGACGGCAGCGAACAGTTCGCGCGCGACGTCGAGATCGACGCCCGAGGTGGAAGCCAGGGCCTCCGCCGTCGCGGTCCGCGCCTGAGTGGTCGCGCTGCCCATCAGTTACTCACCGGTCCCTGAGCCTGTCGAAGGGTCTCGGATGCCTCGAGCTCGGCGAGGAAGCGGTCGACGACGGCGTTCGCACGGGCGTCGTCCGACAGGGTCTCTCCGATCACGTTGCCCGCGAGGTCGACGGCAAGGGTGCCGACCTCGGAGCGCAGCTGGACGAGAGCGGTCTGGCGCTCGGCCTCGATCTGGTTGTGAGCGGCGGCGGTGATGCGCGCGGCCTCGACCGCGGCGGTCTCCTTCGCCTCGGCGACGATCTTGCGGCCGTCCTGGGTCGCGGTCTCGCGGATCTCACCGGCCTCACGGCGCGCCTCGGCGAGCTGGGCGGTGTACTGCTCGAGAGCGGCCTCGGCCTGTCGCTGAGCCTCGTCGGCCTTCGCGATGTTGCCCTCGATGGCAGCACTGCGCTCGTCGAGCAGCTTCGCCATGCGCGGCAGAGCGACGCGCCACACCACGAAGACGATGACGACGAAGCACACGGCCGACCAGATGATGTCGTAGACCGCGGGAATGAGCGGGTTGTGCGCTTCCCCCGCGGGCTCCGCGGCGAGTGTGACAAGAGCGTTCAGCATCCTGTCTCCTTACAGTGAGTCGAGAGCGGCCGGATCAGGTGAAGATGAAGCCGGTCGCGATGCCGATGAAGGCGAGCGCCTCGGTGAAGGCGATACCGATGAACATCAGCACCTGCAGGCGACCCGCGAGCTCGGGCTGACGGGCGACACCCTCGATCGTCTTGCCGACGACGATACCCACGCCGATGGCGGGGCCGATCGCGGCGAGGCCGTAGCCGATCGTGGCGACGTTACCGGTGACCTGGGCGAGAACCGTAGTTGCGTCCACGGATTTTTCCTTTCGGTTGGGTGGCTCGGCGTGCGCCGGGCCGCTCAGTGCTCTTCTGCGACCGCGAGCTGGATGTAGACCGCGGTGAGGATCGCGAAGACGTACGCCTGGAGGAAGGCGACGAAGATTTCGAACAGGGTGAAGGCGAAGCCGAAGGCGAGGGAACCCGCGCCGAGAGCCGTCCACCAGCCGCTGAGGTCGACCACGAAGAACTGCGTGGCCGAGAAGAACAGCACCAGCATGAGGTGGCCGACGACCATGTTCATCAGGAGTCGCAGCGTCAGCGTGACGGGACGGATGATGAAGGTCGAGAGGAACTCGAGCGGGACGATGATGATGTAGAGCGGCCACGGGACGCCGGAGGGCAGCAGAGCGTTCTTGAAGAAGCCGCCGGGGCTCTTCTTGATACCGGCGTAGATGAACGTCACGTAGGCGACGATCGCCAGCAGCATGGGCACGGCGATGACGCTCGTGCCGGCGATGTTCAGACCGGGGATGACACCCGTGATGTTCATGAACAACACCATGAAGAAGATGGTGGTCAGGATCGGCAGGAAGCGCTTGCCGTCCTTGCGCCCGAGGATGTCTTCGGCGATGTTGACGCGGACGAAGTCCAGGCCCATCTCGACGACGCTCTGGAACCGGCCGGGGACGACCGTCATGCGCCGGGTTCCGATGACCAGGAACAGCACGAGCACGAGCGTGGCCAGCATCTGCGTCAGGTTGATGCGGGTGATCGCGAAGATCGTGCCCTCGAAGAGCACCGCGTCGGGGAAGAACTCGCCGATGGACGGCGGGTGGAACTCCGCACCCGCGGACGCGAGGTTCGTGATCAGGGTCGCAGCTTGAGTAGTCAGCGCTGGCTCCAGCTTCGGGGCATCGGTGTGAACCGTTGCGACGATGGTCGGTGAGAGCACCCAGAATGCAGACCTGGAGTGATAACCCTGGTGCGGGCGGGTACTTACCCCACCCTATCAAACTCCCAGCGGATCCATGTGGCGCGTGCGACGGATCCTCTCGGCACCGGGGTATCCGGCTTGCACGACGGGCGACGGGACGATAGGCGGGTGGGCGTCGTCGTCAGGACCGACGGTCGCCCTCGTCGGGATCCGTGGGCAGGGATACGTCGCTCACGCTGGGGATGCGCATGCGCAGGAGCACGACGACGTCGACGACCAGGGACGCCACCACGCTGACCACCAGCGCGACGTAGAAGATCACCGGGCTCACCCACGCCTGTTCCCGGAGCACGACGATGGCGACGATGAACAGCACGAGCTTCAGCAGCCAGCCTCCGAGCACGATGCCGAAGAAGATCGGGACGTACAGCGGGTCACCGAACCACCGATTGGCGATGAGGATGCTCGCGGCGGTCACCGCGAGGAAGACCGCGCTCACCGCGACTCCGGACAGAGCGCTGCCGAGACCTCCCGCTCCCCCGACCGCGAAGCCGACGACCGCGCCGACGACGAGCAGGACGACGGTGACGATGCCTCCCCAGACCAGGGCGGTTCTCAGCACCGGGGTGCTGGACGGGCGACGGGCGGGAGTGATGCTGGTCATGAGTGGGGCTCCGGTGGGGTGGGACGCGTACGCCGCGGCGCGAGTCGCCAGCGATGCGGGGAGGGAAGAACGGTCAGCACCGCGCAGGCGATGACGCCGACCGCACCGAACAGGATGCCGAACAGGTAGTCGCCGGGCCAGCTCTGCTGGGTTCCGATGTACATGAGCAGGAAGGCCAGGCTCACCACGGCCGTCCAGGAGTAGAAGATGAGGACCGCACTGGTGTCGGTGTGCCCCATGTCGAGCATGCGGTGGTGCAGGTGCTTGCGATCCGGCGAGAAGGGCGATCGACCCGCCCACTGGCGGCGAGCGACGGCGAGGCCGAAGTCCAGCAGGGGAAGGAGGACGATCACCACCGGCAGGAGGATCGGGATGAACGCACCCAGCAGCTGCGAACGGCCGATCTTCTCGGGATCCAGGACGGCCGGGTCGAGCTGACCGGTGATGGCGATCGCCGAGCTGGCCATGAGCAGTCCCAGCATCAGGGCGCCGGCGTCGCCCATGAACAGCTTCGCCGGCGTCCAGTTCATGGGGAGGAAGCCGAGACACGCGCCGACCAGCACCGCCGCGATGAAAGAGGCCAGGTTGAAGTAGGTGCTGGCACCGGTGTCCCGCACGAGCAGGTACGAGTAGGCGAAGAAGACCCCGTTCGCGATGAGGCAGACGCCCGCCACGAGACCGTTCAACCCGTCGATGAAGTTGACGGCGTTCATCACCACGACGAGCGCGAAGACCGTGAGAAGGAAGCTGACCCAGCTCGACCCCACCGTGAGGGCGCCGATCGGCAGCGACAGGATCTGCAGCTGACCGAACCACGCGATCATCCCGGCCGCGACGAACTGCGCGCCGAGCTTGATCATCCAGTCCAGGTCCCACAGGTCGTCGGCGACCCCGACGAGCACGATGAGCAGAACAGCGCCGAGCAACCAGAGAACGGGGGCCGGGTCGACCCAGAAGATCGAGAAGTACGGGTTACGGCTCGACAGGGCGAAGGCGGCGACGACGCCCAGGAACATCGCGACGCCACCCAGGCGAGGCGTCGGGGTCTTGTGGACATCCCGATCCCGGATGCCGGGATAGAGCTTGAAGCGCAGGGCGAGCTTCCACACCACCCACGACAGCGCGAGCGTGACCGCCGCCGTGAAGAGGATGGTGAGGAGGTACTGGGTCACGGACCCGGCGCCTCGGCATCCGTGTCCGACGCCGCACGCGCGGGCTCGCCGTTCGACGCGTCGACGCTGGACGCATCGGCAGAAGCCGCGGCGGGGGTCGGCACGGGAGCATCGGGGTCGGGATCCGGCTCGAGAAGATCCCCGAGCACCTCTCGCAGACGTTCGCGGGAGACGGCGCCCTCTCTGAGGACACGCACGCGAGGCTCGGCACCGCCGACGAGGGTGGTGGCATCGACGATCGTGGACGCGATCCCCGTCTCGCTCGGGCCGGAGTCGAGGTAGGCGGCGACGCTGTCGCCGAGCATGTCGCGCGCGGCGTCGATGTTCACGGCCGCAGCCATGCCGGTGCGGTTCGCGCTGGAGACGGCGAGAGGGCCCGTCTCTTCGAGGAGCTCGAGGGTGAGGTGGTGAGCCGGCATGCGTACGGCGACGGTGCCGTGGGTGTCGCCGAGGTCCCATGACAGGGAGGGCTGAGCGGGGAGCACGATGGTGAGCCCGCCCGGCCAGAACTCGCGCACGAGGTCGTCGACGGCGGGAGGGATCTCGGCCACGAGCGCCCGCAGGGTGCCGACGCCGGCGACCAGGACCGGCGGCGGCTGCTGGCGACCGCGACCCTTGGCCTCGAGGAGACCGGCCACGGCGCGGGCGTTGAACGCGTCGGCGGCGACGCCGTAGACGGTGTCGGTGGGAAGCACGACGAGTTCGCCGCGGCCGATCGCCTGGCGTGCATGGCGCATACCCGAGAGCAGCTGCGACTCGTCTCGGCAGTCGTAGACAGGTGACATATCGCGCGCCAGTCTACTTGCGCGTCGGAGGCTCTTCACTCCCGACGGCGCGTGTCAGGGGTGCACCGCCGTCGTCGCCCGGTCGCGCGAGGTCAGGTCCGGGTGCGTCGCGGCAGCGCGCCACCCGTCCGCCGTCAGGAGATCGCGGATCGCGGGGCCCTGCCACTCGCCGTGTTCGATGACGAGGGTCGCCCCGGGGTGGCCGAGCCGCAATCCGACGCGCGAGAGGTGGCGCACGGCATCCAGCCCGTCCGGTCCGCCGTACAGCGCGGCCGGAGGGTCGTACAGCCGCACCTCCGGATCGCGGGGGATGGCGTCGTCGGGCACGTACGGCGGGTTGGATGCCACGACCGACACGGTTCCGTCGAGCTCGGGGAACGCCTCGGCGAGGTCGACGAAGGCGAGGGTGACGTTCTCCGCTCCGATCCGGGCGACGTTCTCTTTCGTCCAGATGAACGCGTCGACGCTGTTCTCGGCGGCGAACACCCGCGCGTGCGGAACCTCGGTGGCCATCGCCAGGGCGATCGCGCCGCTACCGGTTCCGAGATCGACGGCGATCGGCGACTCGGATGCCACGGCTCCGAGCGCGTTGATCGCCAGCTGCGCGACCATCTCGGTCTCGGGCCTCGGAACGAACACGCCCGGACCGACGGCCAGCTCGAGCGAACGGAACGGGGCGACGCCGGTGAGGTGCTGGAGGGGTTCGCGGGCGCAGCGACGATCGGCGAGCGGAAGCAGCTCGGCGGCGGCGGCGGGTGGCATCCGGTCTCCGCGGATCGCGGCGGCCTGCACTCCCCCGCGCGAGAGGTGCAGCACGTGCCCCACGAGGAGCTCGGCGTCGACCCGCGGGTCGGGGATGCCCGCGACTGCGAAACGGGCCTCGAGGTCGCGGACGACGTCGGCGACGGGAACGGCCGTGGGGGCGGGGGGTGGTGCGGTCTCACGCATGACGGGGTCCGAGCCTAGTCGTCCGGCGTCACACACGCCTGCGTGTCGGAGGACTCGCCTAGGATGATCGCGTTCTCATCGACGGCGAAAGGCGACCCATGCCCGGCATCCACTCCGACATCACCTCTGCGTTCGGCGACACTCCGCTGGTGCGCTTGAACCGCGTTGCGGAGGGGACCGAGGCGCAGATCCTGGCGAAGCTGGAGTTCTACAACCCGGCTTCCAGCGTCAAGGATCGCCTGGGCATCGCGATCGTCGACGCCGCAGAAGCGTCGGGCGAGCTGAAGCCGGGCGGCACCCTCGTCGAGTCCACGAGCGGCAACACCGGCATCGCCCTGGCGATGGTCGGCGCCGCTCGCGGCTACAAGGTCATCCTCACGATGCCCGCCTCGATGTCGAAGGAGCGCCGGATCCTGCTCAAGGCGTTCGGCGCGGAGCTGGTTCTGACCGACCCCACCAAGGGCATGTCGTACGCGGTCGACGAGGCCAAGCGCATCGTCGCCGAGACTCCGGGCGCCGTGTGGGCGCGCCAGTTCGAGAACGAGGCGAACCCGGCGATCCACCGCAAGACGACCGCAGAAGAGATCCTGCGCGACACCGACGGCAAGGTCGACTACTTCGTCGCCGGCATCGGCACGGGCGGAACGATCACCGGTGTCGGCCAGGTGCTGAAGGAGCGCGTCCCCGGCGTCAAGATCGTCGCCGTCGAGCCCGCCGACTCCCCCATCCTCACGAAGGGGCACCCGGGGCCCCACAAGATCCAGGGCATCGGTCCCAACTTCGTCCCCGCGATCCTCGACCGCGACATCCTCGACGAGGTCATCGACGTCGAGTTCGACGACGCGATCCGCGTCGCCCGCGAGACCGCGGCCAAGGACGGCATCCTGGTCGGCATGTCGTCGGGAGCGGCGATCTGGGCCGCGCTCGAGATCGCGCGCCGTCCCGAGGCCGCCGGCAAGAACATCGTCGTGATCATCCCGTCGTACGGCGAGCGCTACCTCTCGACCGCCCTCTACGAGCACCTGCGCGAAGACTGACGGTGGGGGTTCTCTCCCGCATCCGCGAAGACATCTCCTCGGCGAAGCTCCGCGATCCCGCGGCTCGAGGCGGGCTCGAGATCGCACTGCTCTACCCGGGGCTGCACGCCGTGTGGTCGTACCGCGTCGCGAACCGCCTGTGGCGACGGGGGCTGCGCTTCCCGGCGCGGGCCCTGTCCCAGGCGACGCGCTGGCTCACCGGCATCGAGATCCACCCCGGCGCCACGATCGGACGCCGCTTCTTCATCGACCACGGCATGGGCGTCGTCATCGGTGAGACGGCCGAGGTCGGCGACGACGTCATGCTCTACCACGGCGTGACCCTCGGCGGTCGGCAGCGCGAGGGCGGCAAGCGCCACCCCACGCTTCACGATGGAGTCGCCGTCGGAGCCGGGGCGAAGGTGCTCGGCCCGATCACGATCGGGGCGCGCTCCGTGATCGGCGCGAACGCGGTGGTCACGCGGGACGCCCCCGCGGACAGCGTGCTCGTCGGGGTCCCGGCGAAGGCGCGCTCGCGGCGGAGCGGCGACGACACGCGCGCCCTCCTGATGGCGCCGGAGTATTCGATCTGAATCGCGGCCCCGCGCCGCGACACCGGAACACCCTCGTGCGAACCCGCCATCGCCGCGGGCCCGCACGAGGGCGGCTCGGTCAGACCGACAGGCGATTCTCCGCCGCGGCCAAGTGGTCGTATCCGGGGGTGCGCAGCATCTCGTGCAGGTGGCGACGCCGCACGCCCATGTTGCCGCCGTCGTACACGGGCAGGCACAGCACGTCCTGCATGATGTCGCCGAGCGGGGCGCGATCACCGTACGAGTCGACGCCGACGAGCCGCATCGCGTCGTACACGGTCTGCACGGCCAGCTCGGAGTTGTAGATCTTCGACATGTTCGACAGCTCGCGGTCGAGTCCACCGGTCTTGTCGAAGTGGTCGGCGGCCTTCCACGCGAAGTAGCGCCCCACCTCGATGCGCGTCTTGATGTCGGCCAGCATGTAGCCGGCGTTCTGGTGGTCGATGACCGGGACACTCCCCGATCGCTTCTCGGTCGACACGAATTCGTAGGCGATCTCGAACGCTCGGCGCATTTTCCCCACGGCGGCTGCGGCGATGCTCGAGCACGTCCAGGAGAACGCACCCTTGGTGAGGTTCAACCCGTCGCCCGGAACGCCGATGAGGTTTTCCACCGGTACCCGCACATCGACGAAGTCCACATACGGGGAGTTCGTGGCGAGGTGACCGATCGTGTCGATGATCCCCGAGAAGGTCACACCGGGCGTGCCCTTCTCGACGACGATGATCGCGAGGGATTCCGCCGGCGGCTTGGTCTCGTCGATGCGGCACACGACGCTGATGATGTCGGCGCCCTGGTCGTCCCAGCCCGACGCGTTGGTGGTGTAGGCCTTGCGGCCGTTGATGACCCATTCGTCGCCGTCGCGGACGGCGAAGGTCTGCACGCCGTACTTGGGGTCCGGGTGGTCGAAGTTCGCTCCTCCCGCGGCCTCGGTGAAGGCGATCGCCCCGAGGGCCGGGCTGCCGTCGGTGAAAGGCGCGAGGAAGCGTTCCTTCTGCTCAGGAGTGCCTGCCGTGATGATCGGGAACACCCCCAGCCCGGTGCCGAGGATCGCGGTCGGGGTGTTGATCTCGACCCGTGCGAGCTCCTCGCAGGCGAGGGCGAACTGGAGGTTGCTGAAGCGGTGTCCGCCGTTCTCGGCGGGGATGAGTCCCTTGACGAAGCCGGCGTCGACCATCTGCTGATAGAAGGGCTTCAGGGCACGGAACCGGTCGAGCGGATCGGGGATCGGCGCGATGACGTCGGGGACCTGGCTCAGCACGTTGTCAGCGAATTCGCGCGCCTGAAGGCGGAGACCGAGCTGCTCGTCGGAGAGGGTGAAGTCGATGGCCACGGGTGTGCTCCTCGCTCGTTCGGGTGAAGGTCCAGGTAGCGTCGCAGCGCCGTGATCGGGGCAGATTGGACGTCCGTGCACGCCGGCGAGGACCAGCGTGCACGGTCCGCCGCGGTGAGCAGTTCGTTACCGGGCTGACATGCGGCAGGTCGCCTCGGGAAACAGGACGTTGCTCTGCTGAGTCCGTCGACATCCGTGCACCGTCGAGGAGAAGCACATGCATCGCTGGGACACGCGCGAGAAGCGCCCGTCTGAGCAGTACGCGTACTGGCGCGAGGTGGTGTGCGCGGCCTTCACCCCGCTCAGACCAGCGGCGCGCGGCACCCGTGACGACTGGACGCACGCGGGACTCGAGGGTCACGTCGAGAGTCAGCCCTTCGGCCAGGTCAACGGCGCCGAGATCGCCACGTGCTCCCAGGTCATCCACCACGGCCCCGACGAGGTGCGCCGGGTCGACGACGAGGTCGTCTTCGTCAACCTGATGCTCGACGGGCGCTGCATCGTCTCGCAGGACGGCCGGCGCAGCATGTCGGGCCCCGGAACCTTCTCGATCGTCGACGTCACCCGACCGTTCTCCCTGGACTACCTCGACCCCTGGCGCACGGTGTCGTTCCGCGTGCCGGCGCGAGACATCCCCGACGGGCTGCGCGCGAACGCCACGGCACGCACGTTCTCCGCCGCCGGCGGGCTGGGGGCGGTCATCGCCGACACGGTGCGCTCCTCCTGGATGCAGGCGTCTCGCATGAGCGCGGGCGAAGCGGATGCCGTGGGCATCGCCGTCGCGTCGCTGACCAGGGCTCTGAGCCTTGCGTCGCCGACGACGACCCTCGCCGACGAGGACGGCGGCGAGGCGGTGTTGCGGCGGAGCATCGAGCACCATCTCGAGCGCCACATCCGCTTCGTCGACACCTCCCCCGCCGCGATCGCGCGGCACTTCGCCATCTCGGTCCGCAAACTCCACCAGGTGTACGAGAGCGCCCCGCTCACGTACGGGCAGACGGTGATGCGCGTGCGCGTCCTCGCCTGCGCGGACGATCTGCGCGCTGAACGCGGACGCGTCACCCTGACGCACCTGGCCGCCAAGTGGGGCTTCAGCGACCTCTCGCACCTGCATCGGGCATTCCGCCACCACCTCGGTCAGACTCCTCGCGAGGTGCTCGCCCAGCTGGACGCCACCGAGGCCGCGTGGGAACGCGCGAGCTGACACGGCTCGGCAGCCTCTCTCGATCCACGCCGTAGGCTCGGAGCATGACGCGCCTGCACGACCTGCCGCTCGTCGCGCAGGTGGCGGCGCTCCGCCACGGCACGCTCGAGCCACGAGACATCGCGGGGCATTATCTCGATCGCGCCCAGCGCTTCGCCGATCTCGGTGCCTTCGCAGAGGTGACCCCGGATGCCGCCCTCCGCCGGGCCGCGGACCTCGCTCGACCCGCGCGGGGTTCCCTGTGGGGCGTCCCCCTTGCCGACAAGGACCTCGTCGCCCGTGCGGGTGTCCCGACACGCTACGGCTCGCGCTCGCGCGCGCATCTCGTGCCCACGGCATCCGATCCTCTCGCCCTCGCTCTCGATGCCGCGGGTGCCGTGAACCTCGGCAAGACGAGCACCTCGGAGTTCGGTCTCACCGGATTCACCGAACCGCTCATCCACGCTCCCGCACGCGATCCGTGGCGGCTCTCGGCCGGGGCCGGCGGCTCCAGCGGTGGTGCCGCCGTCGCCGTTGCGGCGGGCCTTCTGCCTGCGGCTGTGGGCTCGGACGGCGGCGGCTCCATCCGCATCCCCTCGGCCACGGTCGGCGTCGTCGGGCTGAAACCGTCGCGCGGCAGGCTGCCGATCGGTTCGGGATTCGACTCCCCCGACGGCCTGTCGGTCACCGGGCCGATCGCTCGGTCAGCCGAGGACGCCGGCCTCCTCCTCGACGCGCTCGTGGGCCTCGCTCCGTTCGCTTACGCCACGCAGGCCCCCGGTGCGGGCCCGTTCGTCGATGCGGCCCGGCGCTCACCCGGAACCCTCCGCATCGGCGTCACGACCGTTTCGCCGTGGGACGACGACGAGGACATCGTGCTCGATCCCGACGCACGCACGGCGTTCGAGACGGCCACCGCCTGGCTCGCGGATGCGGACCATGACGTGACGGATGCCGACTGGCATCCGTTCGGGTATGCCTCACTCTTCCACGTCCTCTGGCGCGCGAGCGCCGCCCGCATCCCGTTGAGCGACGACGACATGACCCTCGTCGAACCGCTGACCGCGTGGCTCGTGCAGGAGGGGCGACGACTGTCGGCGCTCGAACTGCTGGGCGGCCTGGCCTCGGCACGCGCTTTCGAACGTCGGACGATCGCCGACTTCTCGGCCTTCGACGCGGTGCTGACCCCCGCGCTGGCGCAGGGGCCGCAGCCCGTGGGGTCGTATGCGGGGCACAGTCCGGAGCGCACGTTCGCGATGCAGGTCGAGTACGCACCGTACTCCAGCTTCGTCAACGTGGCGGGACTGCCCGCTTTGACCCTGCCCGTCACGACCGATGCGAGCGGCCACCCGGTCTCGGTGCAGCTCATCGGCCGCCCCGGCGGAGAGGCGACCCTGCTGTCGCTGGCGGCGCAGCTCGAGGATCGTCGCGGCCCGCTCCCCCACCCCCCGGTGTGGGACGCGTGATCGCCGACGTGTCTCACTGAGGACGGGCGATCCCTCGGCGACGATGTGTCCCGGCGGCGGGGCGACCGCGAGAACGTCAGTCGCCGGCGAGAGCCGCCAGACGCGCCTCTTCGTCGGCGGCGATGGCCGACTCGATGATCGGGCCGAGCGCGCCGTCCATGACCTGGTCGAGGTTGTACGCCTTGTAACCGGTGCGGTGATCGGCGATGCGGTTCTCGGGGAAGTTGTACGTCCGGATGCGCTCCGAGCGGTCCATGCCGCGGATCTGCGACCGGCGCGCGTCGGCGGCGACCGCGTCGCGTTCTTCCTGCTGTTTCGCCAGAAGGCGAGCGCGCAGCACGCGCATGCCCGCCTCGCGGTTCTGCAGCTGCGACTTCTCGTTCTGCATCGACACGACGATCCCGGTCGGAACGTGGGTGATGCGCACGGCGGAGTCGGTCGTGTTGACCGACTGGCCTCCGGGGCCGGACGAGCGGAACACGTCGATCTTGAGGTCGTTCGGGTCGATCGCGACCTCTTCGGGCTCGTCGACCTCGGGGAAGACGAGCACGCCCGTCGTGGACGTGTGGATACGCCCCTGCGACTCGGTCGCGGGCACCCGCTGCACACGGTGCACGCCGCCCTCGTACTTCAGGTGGGCCCACACCCCCTGAGCGGGGTCGCTCGAGGAGCCCTTGATCGCGACCTGGACGTCCTTGTATCCGCCGAGGTCGGACTCCGTGCGCTCGAGGAGCTCGGTCTTCCAGCCCATCGAGGCGGCGTACTGCAGGTACATGCGCAGCAGATCGGCCGCGAACAGCGCGCTCTCGGCCCCGCCCTCGCCGCCCTTGATCTCCATGATCACGTCGCGCGCGTCATCGGGGTCGCGCGGAATGAGCAGGCGCCGCAGACGCTCCTGCGTCTCGGCGACCCGCTCCTCCAGCGTCGGGACCTCAGCCGCGAACGCCTCGTCTTCTCGCGCGAGTTCGCGTGCCGCTTCGAGGTCATCGGATGCCGAGACCCAGGCCTCGTGAGCCGTGACGATCCGCGACAGCTCCGCGTATCGCCGATTGACGCGCTTGGCGCGCGCCGCGTCGGCGTGCACGGCCGGGTCGGAGAGCTCCTCCTGGACGGCCTTGTGCTCCTCGATCAGTCCACGGACCGACTCGAACATCGCGGGCACCGACATCGCGTCTGCCGCCCGGATCAGCGGATGCTGTTGTCGTCACCGCCGCGCGAGGGCGCCGGGATGGACTTCTGCATCTGCACGAGGAACTCGACGTTCGACTGCGTCTCCTTGAGCTTACCGAGCACGACCTCGAGGGCCTGCTGGGGCTCGAGACCGGCCAGGGCGCGGCGGAGCTTCCACGTGATCTTCACCTCGTCGGGCGAGAGCAGCATCTCTTCGCGGCGGGTGCTCGACGCGTTCACGTCGACGGCCGGGAAGATGCGCTTGTCGGCGAGCTGGCGGCTCAGGCGCAGCTCGCTGTTGCCCGTGCCCTTGAACTCCTCGAAAATCACGTCATCCATCTTCGAGCCGGTCTCCACCAGTGCGGTGGCGAGGATCGTGAGCGACCCGCCGTTCTCGATGTTGCGCGCGGCGCCGAAGAAGCGCTTGGGCGGGTACAGCGCCGACGCGTCGACGCCACCGGTGAGCACGCGACCCGAGGTGGGCGCCGACAGGTTGTAGGCGCGGCCCAGGCGGGTGATCGAGTCGAGGAGCACGACCACGTCGCGGCCGAGCTCGACCAGGCGCTTGGCACGCTCGATGGCCAGTTCGGCAACCGTGGTGTGGTCTTCGGCAGGACGGTCGAAGGTCGAGGCGATGACCTCGCCCTTGACGGTGCGCTGCATGTCGGTGACCTCTTCGGGGCGCTCGTCGACGAGCACGACCATGAGGTGGACCTCGGGGTTGTTGTGCGCGATGGCGTTGGCGATCTGCTGCAGCACGATCGTCTTGCCCGCCTTGGGGGGCGCGACGATGAGGCCGCGCTGGCCCTTGCCGACGGGCGCCACGAGGTCGATGATGCGCTGGGTCAGCTTCTCGGGTGCCGTCTCGAGACGCAGGCGCTCCTGCGGGTAGAGGGGCGTGAGCTTGCCGAAGTCGACGCGCGCGGCGGCGTCGTCGACCGACAGACCGTTGATCGAGTCGACCTTGACCAGCGCGTTGTACTTCTGGCGGCTGGACTGCTCGTTCTCACGCGGCTGCTTGATCGAGCCCACCACGGCGTCGCCCTTGCGCAGGTTGTACTTCTTCACCTGGCCCAGCGAGACGTAGACGTCGCTCGGCCCGGGCAGGTAGCCGGTGGTGCGCACGAAGGCGTAGTTGTCGAGCACGTCGAGGATGCCGGCGATCGGCACGAGGACGTCGTCCTCGCCGATCTCGGAATCGAACTCGTCGCCCGTCGCGTTCTGGCCGCGGCGCTTGTTGCGCTGACGGCTGCGGTTGCTGGTGCCGCCCTGCTGCTGCTGAGCCTGCTGACCGTTCTGGGCGCCGCCGTCGCGCTGGCCGCCCTGCGGAGCTGTCTCGGACTCGTCGCCCGCGGCGGGCTGCGCCTCGGCGGTCTCGGTGGTCTCTGCGCGGTTGCGGTTCCGGTTGCGGGAGCGGTTCCGACCGCGACCCCGCGCCGGCGTCTGGTCGGCGGCGTCGTCCGAAGAAGCGGTGTCGGCGGCCTCGCTCGAAGAGGCGTCGCCCTCAACCGGCGCGTCGGTTGCGCCGGCCTCGTCGACCGTCGGGGTCTGCTCGGCCGCGGCGGCGTCGTCGGCGACATCGGCAGCGGTGGTCACGGGGGTTGCCGCGTCGACCTCCGCCTCGGGGGCGACGTCGGCGGCGGGCGCCTCTGCGGCGACCGTGTCAGTCGCAGCCGTGTCAGCCGCGGCGGCCTCCGCAGCGGCGGTTTCGGCCGCGGCGGCTTCTGCGGCGGCGGCCTCGGCGGCCGCCTTCTCCTTCGCGGAGGCGGTCGTCGCGCGACGCGGCGCCCGCTTGCGCGGAGCCTTTGCCGGCTTCTCCACCGGAGCGGGCTCTTCGGCAGGGGCGTCTGCGGCCGCAGCCGCCGGCTCCTCGGCCGCGGCGGCGGGCTCGGCAGCAGCGGGCTCGGCAGCGGCGGGCGCCTCAGCAGCGGGCTCAGCGACGGCCTCGGCCGGAGCGTCCGCGGTGGGCGCCTCGGCGGCGAGCGCGTCATCGGTGAACAGCGCCTCGGGCTCCGCGGCATCGGCGGGCGCCGCGTCGGCGGCGGCCTCGTCGGTGGTCGCGTCGTCAGCAGCGACCTCGGCGGCCGAGGCGTCTGCGCCCTCGGCATCCGGGGTCTCGGCAGCCGTGTCGGCCTGGTCGGTGTCGGTGCCCTGCGCCTCGGCCGAAGGCTGTTCCTCGGCGGGGATCTCAGCGCCCTCGGGCGCGTCGACGGGCTGGGTCTCGGAGATGGACTCCACGAGTGCTCCTCAGAAAATGAAACGTGATCAGATCGCGCTTCGCCATGCAGAACGCAGACGAAGAGACACCAGCGGTTCGGGAGACTGCAGCCGAGACCGGGTTCGCGATGTGTTGCGGATTTCGCAGGTGGTGCAGAGGCTCAGATTCGCGACTTACGCGGAACCCTCTGCGATTTTCACTGTACCACCCTTGACGTCGACGGCGAGCATGAGCGCCTGCCACGGGGTGTCGACCACGGATGCCATAAGATCCGCCGCGGCAAGTCGCTGCCCCGGCCCATCGGCGAGAACCAGCACGCTCGGTCCCGCGCCCGACACGACGGCTGCATACCCCTCGGCGCGGAGGGCGCGCACGAGCCGGTCGGTCTCGGGCATCGCCTGGGCGCGATAGTTCTGGTGCAGCTTGTCTTCGGTCGCGGCCATGAGCAGCTCGGGACTCTGCGTCATCGCGGCGATCAACAGGGCCGAACGCGACACGTTGAACACGGCGTCCTCGCGCGGCACCTGCAGCGGCTGCAGGCTTCGCGCGACGGCAGTCGACATCGTGAAGCTCGGCACGAAGACCAGCGGCGACACACCGCGGTGCACGATGAGCTGCTTGTGCTGGGGGCCCTCGGCATCCATCCACGCGATCGTCAGACCGCCGAACAGGCCCGGCGCGACGTTGTCGGGGTGACCCTCCATCTCGGTCGCGAGGCGCAGAAGGTCGACGTCGCTGAAGGTCACCTCGCCCTCGAGCAGGCCCTTGGCGGCGAGGATGCCGGCCACCACGGCGGCTCCGGACGAGCCCATGCCGCGGCCGTGCGGGATGACATTGTGCGCGGTCAGCCGCAACCCGGGAAGGGCGCGGCCGACCGACGCGTACGTGTGCGCCATCGCGCGGACGACGAGGTGCGACGCATCGCGGGGGACGTCGGCCGTGCCCTCGCCCTCGACGTCGATCTCGAGGAGGCCGTCGTCGAGCTGCTCGACGACGAGTTCGTCGTAGACGCTCAGGGCGAGACCGAGGGTGTCGAAGCCGGGCCCGAGGTTCGCGCTCGTCGCGGGAACACGGACCGCGACCCGACGGCCGGGGCCTGTGGTCACGCGGTCACCGGCTGCAGGTCGAGCACGGAGGCGACCTCCGAGGTGGCCGCGTCGACGACGGTGGGCTGCACGTCGGTGCCGTCGGCCTTGCGCAGGGCCCACTGCGGGTCCTTGAGGCCGTGGCCGGTGACGGTGAGCACGACCTTGGCGCCGGCGGGGACGATCCCCGCCTCGGCGCGGTCGAGGAGCCCCGCGACGCTGATCGCCGAGGCGGGCTCGACGAAGATGCCGACCTCGCCGGCGAGGATCTTCTGCGCCTCGAGGATGCCGGCGTCGTCGATCGCGCCGAACCAGCCGTCGGTCGCGTCGCGCGCCTCGAGGGCGAGGTCCCACGACGCGGGGTTGCCGATGCGGATGGCGCTGGCGATCGTCTCGGGCTGCTTGACGACCTCGCCGCGCACGAGCGGGGCGGAACCCGCGGCCTGGAGGCCGAACATGCGGGGAACGCGCGTCGCGACGCCGCGAGCGGCCTCTTCGCGGTAGCCGCGCGAGTACGCGGTGTAGTTGCCCGCGTTGCCGACCGGAATGAAGTGGAAGTCGGGAGCGTCGCCCAGGACCTCGACGACCTCGTACGCCGCGGTCTTCTGCCCCTCGATGCGGTCGGGGTTCACCGAGTTGACCAGGTGCACCGGGTAGTGATCGGCGAGCTCGCGCGCGATCTCGAGGCAGTCGTCGAAGTTGCCGCGGATCTGGATGAGGCGGCCGTTGTGCGCGACGGCCTGGCTGAGCTTGCCCATGGCGATCTTGCCCTCGGGGACGAGCACCGCGGCCGTGATCCCGGCGTGCGCGGCGTAGGCCGCGGCCGAAGCCGAGGTGTTGCCCGTCGAGGCGCAGATGACGGCCTTGGCGCCGTGCTCGACGGCGCGCGAGAGCGCGACGGTCATGCCGCGGTCCTTGAACGAACCGGTGGGGTTCATGCCCTCGTACTTGACCCACACGTCGGCACCGGTGCGGCGCGAGAGAGCGGGGGCGGGCAGCAGCGGCGTACCGCCCTCGCCGAGGGTGACGACGGTGGAGGCGTCGGTGACGCCCAGCCGGTCGGCGTATTCGCGGAGGACTCCGCGCCAGAGGTGTGCCATGTTCAGTTCCCTTCCACGCGCAGCACGGAGACCACGCGCTCGACGACGCCGCTCGCGGCGAGACGCTCGACGGTCTCGCTCAGGTCCTGCTCGCGGGCTTTGTGTGTTCCGATGACCAGGCGAGCGGAGCCGCCGGTGTGAGTGTTCTCGTCCGCCTCGATGACGGTCTGCTCGACGGTCGCGATCGACACGCGCCCCTCGCTCAGGATGCCGGCGACCGTGGCCAGCACGCCCGGTTTGTCGTCGACCTCGAGGGTGATCTGGTAGCGCGTGATGACGTGCCCGATCGGCACGGCGGGGAGGTTGGCGCGGGTCGATTCGCCGACCCCCACTCCCCCGGCGATGTGTCGGCGCGCGGCCGACACGACATCGCCGAGCACGGCCGAGGCGGTCTGCACTCCGCCGGCACCGGCGCCGTAGAACATGAGGTCACCCGCCGCCTCTGCCTGCACGAACACGGCGTTGTTCGCGCCGTGGACGCTCGCGAGGGGGTGCGACCGGTCGACGAGAGCCGGGTAGACGCGGACCGAGATCGACTCCGCGCCGTCGGCGGCCGTCAGGCGCTCGCACACCGCGAGCAGCTTGATGACGTAACCGGCGTGGCGCGCGGACTCGATCATCGCGGCATCCACCGACGTGATGCCCTCGCGGTGCACGGCATCCAGGGGAACCGTCGTGTGGAACGCGAGGCTGGCGAGGATCGCGGCCTTCTGCGCGGCGTCGTATCCCTCCACATCGGCCGTCGGGTCGGCCTCGGCGTAGCCGAGCGCCTGCGCCTGCGCGAGGACGTCGGCGAAGTCGGCGCCCTCGGTGTCCATGCGGTCGAGGATGTAGTTCGTCGTGCCGTTGACGATGCCCATGATGCGCACGACGCGGTCGCCGGCGAGCGAGTCGCGCAGCGGGCGGATGATCGGGATGGCACCGGCCGCGGCGGCCTCGTAGTACACTTCGGCGCCGACCTGATCGGCGGCCTCGAACACCTCGGAGCCGTGCGTGGCCAGCAGCGCCTTGTTCGCCGTGACGACGTCGGCGCCCGAGGCGATCGCGTGCAGCACCTGCGTGCGGGCCGGCTCGATCCCGCCCATCAGCTCGATGACGATGTCGGAGCCGACGATGAGGGTCTCGGCATCCGTCGTGAAGAGCTCGCGCGGGAGGTCGGCGTCGCGCTTCGAGTCGAGGTTGCGGACGGCGATGCCGGCGAGTTCGAGCTTGGCGCCCGCGCGGTCGGCGAGCTCGTCGCCGTGCTTGAGCAGCAGGTCGGCGACCTGCGAGCCGACGGCGCCGGCGCCGAGGAGCGCCACGCGGAGCGTGCGGTAGTCGGTCATGCGGTGTCTCCGTGGGGTGTTGCGGTGGGGGCGGATGCCGGGATGCCGGCGTCGCGCGAGAGCAGATCGTCGATGGTCTCGCCGCGCACGATCACGCGGGCCTGACCGTCACGGACGGCGACGACCGGCGGACGCGGGGTGTAGTTGTAATTGCTCGCGAGCGAGAAGCAGTACGCCCCGGTCGCGGGCACCGCCAGCAGGTCACCGGGGGTGACGTCGGCCGGAAGGTACTCGGCATCCACGACGATGTCGCCCGACTCGCAGTGATGTCCGACGACACGCGAGAGCGCGGGGCTGGCGGGCGAGGTGCGCGAGACGATGCGTGCCGAGAAGTCCGCGCCGTAGAGGGCGGGACGGGCGTTGTCGCTCATGCCACCGTCGACGCTGACGTAGGTGCGCTCGAGGTTCTCAGCGGCGGTGACGGTCTTGACGGTTCCCACCTCGTACAGCGTCACCCCGGCCTGGCCGACGATGACACGCCCGGGCTCGGTGGCGACGTCGGGCATCGGGATGCCGCGCACGGCGCACTCGTCGGCGATGGCATCCAGGATGCCGTCGGCGATCTCTTCGATGGGCTTCGGGTCGTCGACCGAGGTGTACGAGATGCCGAAGCCGCCGCCGACGTTGAGGAGGGGGATCTCTCCCCCGGCCAGCAGGTCGGCGTGAAGGTCGACCAGACGTGCGGCCGACTCGCGGAATCCGGACGAGTCGAAGATCTGCGAGCCGATGTGGGCGTGGAGGCCCACGAAGCGCAGACTGGTCAGCTCGCGGATACGCGCGACGGCGTCGGCCGCGCCCGCGAGCGAGAAGCCGAACTTCTGGTCTTCGTGCGCGGTGGCGAGGAAGGCGTGGGTCTCGGCGTGCACTCCCGTGCGCACGCGCACGAGGACGGATTGCACGGCGCCGCGACGCTCGGCGATCGCGGCGAGGCGCTCGATCTCGATGGGGCTGTCGACGACGACCGAGCCGATGCCGACCTCGACGGCGCGCTCCAGCTCGCTGACGCTCTTGTTGTTGCCGTGGAAGCCGAGCCGCGCCGGGTCCGCTCCCCCGGCGAGAGCGACCTCGAGCTCACCACGCGTGCAGACGTCGACGGCGAGCCCCTCCTCCACGACCCACCGCACGACCTCGGTCGACAGGAACGCCTTGCCGGCGTAGTAGACACGGGCCCGGATGCCATGACGCGCTGCCGCGGAGTCGAATGCGGCGCGGGCACGGCGGGCATGCTCGCGCACCTCATCCTCGTCGAGGACGTACAGCGGGGTGCCGAAACGGTCACGGAGGTCGAAGACGGAGACGCCCCCGATCTCGACGGAGCCGTCGTCGACGCGACGCGCGGACGCCGGCCAGACGGGGGCGACGAGCTCATTCGCTTCGGCCGGGGCGGTGAGCCACTCGGGCACGAGCGCGGAGTGCGAGGCGGACACAGAGGAACCAATCGGGTTTTGCGGCGACGCGACGGCCGCGGATCACGGCTGCCGCCCCCGCGGAGAGTCACGCGGCGGGCAGCCCTAGCAGTCTAGGGCACGGCGTATGCCGCTCCCTTCCCGCGCCCTATCCGCAGGAGCCGTCGCGCTGGAGTGCCGGATCGTTCAGCACCTCACCGTCGATGTCGAACGACGCGACGAGGTTCTGACCCTGGACGGTCGCCGAGGTCAGGGTGAGCGCCGCGGGGAGGCGGTCAGCGAAGCAGAGGCTCTGCGAGCGAAGCACCACATCGGCCACTCCCCCGAACTGCGCCCGGAGCGTGTCGGCGTCGATGCTGTTCCCGCCGAGCTGGAAACCCGTCGGGGTGAGCGTGAGGTCGCCGTTCGACGCACCCGGCGTCACGGACACTCCGACCGGGATGCCCACTCCGAACACCGACAGCTCGTTCGTGAACGTCAGATCGGGGGCGGCCATCGCGACCGTTCCGGAGGGGAAGTCGGGGATCTGCGCGAGGAGCGTGCGCAGCTGCTGCTCGTCGAGGCGGATCGACGCGGTCCCCCCGTCGGCGGCGCCGCCGCCCGACACCGGGACGCCCTTCATCTCGGCGCGCACGTCACCGGTGATGGGGCCCAGGGTGACGTCGTCCGAGGTGATCGTCACATCGTCGAGGCGGCCGGTGAGAAGCTGCGGCAGGATGACCCCACCCAGCTCCACGTCGACGTCCTGGTCGTCGGGGAGACCGATCTTCTCCACGACGAGCGAACGGACGGTGTTCGAGACGACGGACCGGGCGATGAACTCGGCCGCCACCGCGGCACCCGCCACCACGACGACGACCACGATGAGAATCGCGATCCACCGGCCGTTCTTGCGCGGCGTGCGAGCCGTGGCATCCGTCATCCGTTACATCCGCTCCGGAGCCGAGACGCCGAGCAGGGTCAGTCCGTTGCGCAGGACCTGGCCGGTCGCGTCGTTCAGCCAGAGGCGCGTGCGGTGCACGGGCTCGACCGGCGCGTCGCCGAGCGGGATCACGCGGCAGTTGTCGTACCAGCGGTGGTAGAGGCCGGCGACCTCTTCGAGGTAGCGGGCGATGCGGTGCGGCTCGCGGACATCCGCGGCGTGGGCGACGACGCGCGGGTACTCCTGCAGGGCGCCGAGCAGGGCCGACTCCGACTCGTGGTCGAGGAGCTCGGGCGCGAACTCGGAGCGGTCGACTCCGGATGCCGCGGCGTTGCGCGCCACGTTGTGCGTGCGGGCGTGCGCGTACTGCACGTAGAACACGGGGTTGTCGTTCGTGCGCTTCTGCAGCACGTCGAGGTCGATGTCGAGGTTCGAATCGGCAGAGCTCCGCGTGAGGGCGTAGCGGGCGGCATCCACTCCGACGATCTCGACGAGGTCTTCGAGGGTAACGACCGTTCCGGCGCGCTTGGACATGCGCATCGGCTGGCCGTCGCGCACGAGGTTGACCATCTGGCCGATGAGCACCTGCAGGTTCACGTTCGGCACGTCGCCGAAGGCGGCGCACATCGCCATCAGCCGCTGCACGTAGCCGTGGTGGTCGGCGCCGAGCATGATGATGCAGCGGTTGAAGCCGCGCTCGCGCTTGTCGAGGTAGTAGGCGAGGTCGCCCGAGATGTAGGCGGGCTGCCCATCAGACTTGATGATGACGCGGTCTTTATCGTCGCCAAACTCGGTCGAGCGCAGCCAGGTGGCGCCGTCGGCCTCGAAGATGTGCCCGAGCTCGCGCAGGCGCGCGACGGCGCGCTCGACCGCACCGGAGTTGTGCAGATCGTTCTCGTGGAAGTAGACGTCGAAGTCGACGCCGAACTCGTGCAGCGACTGCTTGATCTCGTCGAACATGAAGTTGACGCCGAGCTCGCGGAACGCCTCTTGCTTGGCCTCCGCGTCGAGAGCGTCGATGTCGCCGTCGTACGCCTCGGCGACGCGCTTCGCGATGTCGCCGATGTAGGCACCGCCGTAGCCGTCATCCGGGGTCGGGTCGCCCTGGTGAGCGGCGACGAGGCTGCGGGCGAAGCGGTCGATCTGCGCACCGTGGTCGTTGAAGTAGTACTCGCGGGTGACTCTCGCACCCTGCGACGAGAGGATGCGCGCGAGGGCATCGCCGAGCGCGGCCCACCGCGTTCCGCCGAGGTGGATCGGCCCCGTGGGGTTGGCGCTGACGAACTCGAGGTTGATGATCTCGTCGGCGCGACTGTCGTTCGTTCCGAACGCCGCGCCCTGCTCGACGATCGTCTTCGCGAGGGCGCCGGCGGCAGCCGCATCGAGTCGAATGTTGATGAACCCGGGGCCCGCGACCTCGACGCTCGCGACACCGTCGACGGATGCGAGGCCCTCGGCGATCTCGGCCGCGAACTCACGCGGGTTCGCGCCGACCACCTTCGCGAGCTTCATCGCGGCGTTGGAGGCCCAATCGCCGTGGTCGCGGTTCTTCGGGCGCTCGAGGGGCAGGTCGGCGGCGCTGAGCCCGGCCGAGGACCCCTCTCGTCGCGCCTCCGCGAGCGGGACGATGACGGCGAGCAGGGCAGCGGAGAGGGCAGCGGGATCCATAGCCCCCCAATTCTAGGCGGCGTGGTCGGTCCCGCATGCCGGTCCATCTGCATGACCCGTGGGGCTGATGTCGCTCCGTGGGGCCGGTGGGACGGCCGCGGCCGCGCCGATCCTGCAGATGAGCCACGATCGGGCGGCCTGCCTCAGGCGATCTGCACCAGGGCTTCGTGGTCGTCGGGGGCCGTGACATCCGGGACCTCGTTCTCGAGGACCGCATCGACGTGCATGCGCTCGAGACCGACGTATCCGCCGTGGTAGCTGAGGAAGGCGCAGTCGGCGGCGTCACGCCCCGTTGCGATCCGGACGAGCGAGCGGCGGTCGGCGAGGCGGGTCGCGTCGACGACGTACCACGCACCGTCGAGGTACGCCTCGGCGACCGCGTGGAAGTCCATCGGCTCGAGGCCGGGGGCGAAGCACGCCGCGTAGCGCGCGGGCATGTCCATCGCGCGCAGCAGGGCGATCACGACGTGCGCGTAGTCGCGACACACTCCCTGACCGGTCATGAGCGTGGTCACCGCGCTGTCGGTACCGAGGCTGAGCCCCGGTGTGTAGGTCACCGTCGTCGCGACGAAGTTCGAGACCGCGGCGAGGAGGTCTGCCCCGGCGAGTCCGCGGAACTGCCGCCGCGCCTGCGCGAACACCTCGTCGGACTGGCAGTAGCGACTGGGGCGGAGGTAGGTGATCGTCTCGAGGTCGCTCGTGCGCGGAGTCTGCGACGGCCCCTGCACGACCGCGTCGTACCGCACCGAGAGCGGCCCCTGCTCGGCGGTGAGCCTGTGCAGACGGCTGCCGGACTGGTCGACGATCTCGGTGGGGGTATAGAGGCGGTCGCCCTGCGAGAAGGTCAGGTTCTCGCTCGCGAGGGGCACGCCCTGCGCGGCGGTGATCTGGAAGATGAGGTCGACGGACGCCCCCAGATCGAGGTCGAGTTCAGCGGTCACCCGGCGCGGCACCGAGCAATCCTCGCACGCCGCGGGGGTGGTTCGGTCCGCGGCGCGGGAAGACGTCGTCAGCCGTCCTTCTTGCCGGGGCCTCTCCCGTTTCCCGGGCCCTGATCGTCCTTGCCCGGGCCCTTGCCCTTGCCGTTGTCGCCCGGGCCTTGATCACCCGGATTCGCGGGCGCCTGGTCGTCCGACGACCCGTCGTCCGAGATGCTCGGCTGCTCCTCGGGCGTCGGTTCCGTCGTGGGCTCGGGCGTGGGCTCGGGCGTAGGCGTCGGCGCCAAGGACGTCAGATCGGCGCGGACGGTCGCGATCCTGTCGAGGATCGCGGCTGCCTCCTCGGCAGACAGCTCGCCGGCATCACGACGGGCCGTCACCTCCGCCTCGAGCGCGTCGAGAGTGGCGAGGGCGGATGCGTAGTCGCCGGCCGAGGCCTGATCGGCGACGGTGCGAACGGTGCTCTGCCACGCGGTCGGCTCGGTGGCCGGCGGCGTGCATCCGGCGAGCGCGACGGTGATCGCGACCAGGACCCCGACCACGGGGAGCACACGACGCCTCACGGCCCGACCTCCGTCCAGAGGTCGCTGAGATGCTGGTCGAGCGGAGCGGGCAGCGCGGGCAGGTCGGGCGTGGCGCTCGCGGGCGAACCGTTCAGCGCGACGGCGGCGGCCGTGCCACCGCCGACGAGGAGGACGGCGATGACGGATGCCACGATCGCGGCGCGGCGCGAGATCCGCCGCCGCGGCTTGTCGAAGACACGGGTGGGCGGGGGCTCCTCCGGCAGGACACGGGTGGGCGACTCGCCCGTCGCCCCGGAAACCGCTGTCCGCGCGGCGCTGGGCACCGGCACCTCGGACAGGGAGCGGAGGGCGACGATGAGGGCGGCGGCATCCGGGCGCTCGGCGGGATCCCCCGCCGTCATCCGTTCGAGGACGTCGCGCCACGCGTCGGGGATTCGCGCGGGGATCTCCGGCGCCGCGACGAGACGGGCGGCGAGCGCTTCGTGCGGCGTCCGTCCCGCGAAGGGGCGCGCGCCGGTCAGGGCTTCCAGCAGAACGAGCCCGAGGGAGTAGACGTCGCTCGCCGGAGCAGCCGGCATCCCGCGTGCCTGTTCGGGGCTCAGGTAGGCAGCCGTCCCGACGACCGTCTCCGCCCGGGTCAGGCGCGTGGCTCCCACGAGCGACGCGATGCCGAAGTCGGCGAGCGTGGCTCGCGGTTTCTCCCCGGGGTGGGCGGCGGGACGGATGAGGATGTTCGAGGGTTTGACGTCGCGGTGCACGATCCCGCGCGCGTGGATCACCGCGAACGCCTCCCCGATCTCGACGCCGGTGCGAGCGACGTCTTCGGCCGACATCCGTCCGCGGGCGATGAGATCGGTGAGGGTGGGACCCGCGATGAGCTCCATCGACAGGTACGCGGGAGTCGTCGCCAGGCGCGCGTCGTAGAGCGTCACGAGCGAGGGGTGCGACAGCGAGGCGAGCAGGCGGATCTCGGAGCGCACGCGCGCGGCATCCGAGGGGTCTGCTCCCTCACCGTCGATCACCTTGAGGGCGACGGTCCGGCCGAGGGACGTGTCGACCGCTTCATAGACGCGCGCGTAACCACCCTGTCCGAGGACGCGCCCCAGGCGATAGCGGCCGTCGAAGAGGTTCTCGGCGGACGCGTCGTACGGCGCGGTGGGAATCGATTCGGTCATCTTGGCTCTCTCGGGGCGGGGACCCCGAGGGTCTCACACGAGGTCGTCGTTCGAGGAGCGCGTCGTCGAGCGCGTGACCTGCGCTCCCCCGACTCCTTCGGTGCGGGTCACCGTGTCGGTCTGCCGACGACGAACGAGGAGCACGATCCCGATGAGGAAGACGACGACGCCCGCCCCCATCATGATGTAGCCGATCATGCTGAGGTTCACGAAGTCGTTCGGGAGGTTCACCGCGAAGGCGAGGATGGCGCCGATGACGAACAGCGCGATGCCGGCTCCGATGCTCATGGCAGGCTCCTTTCAAGAGTATCCCCAGCATCCCAAGGCCCGACCGAATCGCGGGAAGGTCTTGACAACGCCCACTCGCGCATTTTCACCCTCGCGCGATTCGTCGCGCCGCGATTCGGACGCCTCGGCGGTGCGGACAGACTGACGCCCGTGCCGAGCCCCCTGACCACGTTCGACGTCGACGCGCTCGGGGTCACCGTCCGGATCGACGTCTCGAGCTTCTCGCCGACCGACCGCGATCTGCTCGCTGGAGGGTGGTCGGGCGCTCGCTCGAGCAGAGGCGCGGCGCCCGCGTCCGTCGTACGGTGCCGCGCGGACCTGCCCCTCGACGCGGCCGCCGCCGATCTCACGACACGAGTGACGCTCGCCGCCCTCTCGGCACGCCGGGGCGAGCTCTGGATGGTCCACGCCGGCGCCGTCGCCGACGAGCGCGGGAGGGTCGTGCTCTTCTCCGGCCGTTCGGGCATGGGCAAGACCACGCTCATGTCGCGCCTCGCGCGAGAGTTCGCCTACGTCACCGACGAGAGCGTCGGCGTGACCGCCGACGGAACCGTGCTGCCGTACCGGAAGCCTCTCTCGGTCATCGTCGGCGCCGGAGCCAAACACCAGCTCCCGCCGGGGAGTCTCGGCCTCCGCGACCTGCCGTCGACACCACTGCGCCTGCACGCGATCGTCGTCCTCGACCGTGACGAGGATGCCCCCGTCGCCGGACTCGAGCCGCTGGACATGACGGATGCCATCGCCGCGATCGCCCCGCAATGCAGCTACCTCTCCGAGCTCGATGCACCGTTGGCGACGCTGCTGGGCCACATCGAGAGCGTCGGTGGGCCCCTCCGCCTCCGCTACCGTGAGGCGGAGGACGCTCTGCCGCTGATCCGCGACCTTCTCGCGTCACCCCCGCGTGACGCGATCTCGACGCTCGAGCGCACGGCGATCGTCCCGGCGTCTGCCGCCCAGGGGTACGCGCGGACACCGGCTCTGGATGCCATCACCCTCGCCGACGGCCGGCTCGCCGTGCTGCGACGCAGCGGAGAGGGCGGGAGTTCCGTCCACGTCCTCGACGGCATCGGGCCCACGCTCTGGCGGCTGGCGAGCGGTGTGACGCTGGACGACCTGGTGGCCGCCGCGGTGCGCGCGCACGGCAACCCGGCCGACGGAGACGCGCGCAGCGCCGTGCGGACGACCCTCGACGAGCTTCGCGCCGAAGGACTCATCGAGTATCGGACCTGAGTCGATCGGGTTGGTGAGAACGGGTCTGCGGGCGGGTGAATCGACTCTCGTCTGGGCGACGTTATGCGACTACGAGGGGCTGGACGTCGTGGGTCTTGCCGTCGAGCTCGCGGGCCAGGTCGTAGGTGGTCTGCATGGCCATCCAGGCGCGCGCGGTTCCGACGCCCGCACGCTCGAGGCGGATCGCAAGGTTCGGGCTCACCCCGGAATGTCCATGGATGACACGACTGAGGGTGACACGGGCGACACCGAGGCGCGCAGCCGCCTCTGCGACGGTGAGGCCGAGTTCGCCGAGTACGTCCTCCCCGATGATCTCTCCGGGGTGCGGCGGGTGCTTCATCATCATCATCATCCTCCGGTCCTCCTTCAGTGATAGTCCTGGTAGTCGACGAGCTCGACGTCCTGCCCGATGAATCGGAGTGTGACACGCCAGTTCCCGTTCACCCAAAGCGACCAGTGTCCGGCGAGATCGCCCTTCAACTCGTGGGCACGGTACCCAGGAATCGCGAGGTCGGCCGGCGATTGCGCGACGTCGAGGAGACCGAGGATGCGGGTCAACTTCGGCACATGCGCGGGCTGCACACCCTTCTTAGAGCCCGACTCGTAGAGCGCTTGAAGCCCCTTGTGTCTGAAGCTCACGATCACGGACCGAGCGTATCGTGTATCGCATCACGATACAATGCGCTTCTGGTGTCAGCGAGCGGCGCTGCTCAGCGAGCCGCCGCAATTCCGCCGGAGTCGATATCAGGGCCCGTGCCGCCCGATCTCGCCGCGAGTTGTGATGGTCACAGGACGACGCCTGGTGCCCAAGATCGAGCAGTGCCGGCTGCAATCATTGCGGTGCCGATACGCCATGCTGGGCTGGTGGACGAGCGAGGACGAGACCGCGAACCACCGCGCTGGCTCCTGTGGTTGTTCGCCGCGCTGCCGCGACTTGAGGTCGTGGCGGGTGTGGTTCTGCTCCTTGGATTCGCGGCGCTTGTCATTGCGGTGGCACTCGGCTACGAGGTCAATCAGTAGGAGAGGTCACGCGACGGAATCAGGTCGGGCTTCTGCCTCCCAAATGGGGGGGTGCGTTGGTGATGCTCGAGACGTGTCGCCGTTCCAGCTGCTTCCGGATGCTCAGTGAGATGTGACCAGCGGGTTCTTGCCCGGTCCGATCGGCCGTAAGGGCACCAGGCCTGCGCGCACGTGAAAGCGGTGCAACGCTAACGAAGGAGGCCACCGGCTGAGTCCCCGCGCGTACGATGCCGCGCTGTACGCGAGCGTCATCGCGACGATGACGCTCAAGAAGTTCATGAGCACGTGCTCGTGATGGTGCGGACGACGACGCTCTTCGTGAAGACGACGATGTTCACGTTCATGAGGATGTTGACGAGTACGAGCACGTCAGCCAGGTCGACCTCAGCAACCTGACGCGTGTTGTCGATCGTGATATTAGAATATACGCGAAGCGCGTTTTCTTTAATACGGGGGTTAATGTGGACGCCGGTCGGGTTGTCAAGCAGCTTCGCAGCAGCGGTGCGCGCGTGGAGATGTCCGATCTCGGCATCCTCATCGACGGTGAGCTCACCCACTTCGAGTTCAAGACCACCAGGCGACTTCCGGAGCGGGCCTGGCTTCAAAAGACGTACTCGGCGCATGAGTCACTCTCGGATCACACACACCTCGTCGTCGTCGCACCGCGCGCGACGAGGGATGCAATCGAGTGGGCGCGAACGGTCCGAGACATGACGCTCGTCCTCGACGATCGAGTTGTTCACGACGGCGAGATCCACGTGCTTGTGGAGACGCCCTCGGCGCAGCCGGTCAAGAGGGGGCCGCGTGCCTATGCCCGCTACGCAGTGTGGCGGGCTCTTCTCGCTGGCGCGCCGCGCAACGACCAGATCCGGCTTGCCGAGCTCGCCGGCACGACGCAGGGCTCTGTCTCCAATGCCCTGCGCCAGCTGCCCGACGAGGAGGACGCGGCGAAGCTGTTCGACAAGCTCGTGGCCACCTACCCTGGCCCCGGCGGTCAGTCCTTCTACTGGTGGAGCGATCGACCTGTGGACGAGCAGGCGAAACAAATTGCCGCCCGCGGCACACTGCTCTCCGGAGACTTCGCAGCGGACGCGATCGCACCATGGCGAGTTTCCGAGCGCGTCGTCGGCTACGCGAAGGAGCCGATCGACCTCGCTTCCGAGGGCTACGTCCTGGCAGACGAGTCGGACTACACGATGCTCGTCACGATCCCGAGTGATCCAACTCTGTGGTCGACCGCCGCAGCGTGGGGGAAGGAAGGCGTCGTCGACCCGGCGATCGCGGCGTATGACGTGTTGCGTACGGCCACAACGGGCGACCAGGACGAAGCCGTCGACAAGCTCCGCGAGTACGTCGTGCGCTGGTACGCGAAGCACACCGATGCCTGACACGCATCTCGTCTCGCGCACCGCGGCGGACGACGCTGCGTTTCGGGCTCTCGCCGACCTGTCGCAGGTCCTTGACGGCGAAGACGAGTCTGGCATCATCGGCGGCCAGATGGTGTCGATGCTGTGCGCTCACTTCCCGAGCCCCGGCTCGGTCACGCGCCGCACAGGAGACGCAGATGGAGGTATCCCGCGTGCGTTGGCCAGCACGAGCACCGCGCACGATCGGCTGATCGCGCTCGGCTACTCGCCCACCAATAGCAATCGATACGAACGGCCGGGCTCGGGCGACACCACCCTCACGGTGGACCTGCTCGTGCCGAACCTGGAAACCCGGCTGCGTGAGGAGACGCTCGGCGGCCGGAGGTTCGACAGCATGCCGGGTCTCGGCGTTGCTCTGGCGCGGCCGCTTTCGCTCGAAGTGTCAGTCATGCTCAGCAACGATGAGGAGTTGCTCTTTGCGACCAACGTCCCTTCCGTCGAGGGCGCGATCATGCTCAAGGCGTATGCCTGGAGAAACCGCCGCGCGATGAAGGACGGGATCGACTTGCACAACCTGTTTCGGATCGTCGAGTCGCACCCGCTCGCGGACATCGGCGGGTGGCAGCTCGATGAAGCGCCAGCGCATGGGGCGCGACGCGATGTCGGACGAATCCTGCACCCATTCGCGGACGGATGGGAGGCGAGGCCACCACTGAATGTCTCGTTCGACTACCGCCAGGTGATCGCCAGCATCCGTACCCGCGTCGCACGGCCGACCTAAGCCGGAGCCAAGACTCCGCGAATAGGTTCGAAACCGCCCGCCCATGATCAACCGCCAGCGAGGCTCGAGCGAATCGAGACCGTCTCGCGATGAGGTCAGCGCTTCCGCCCGTCAGGAGCTAGTTGCCAGTTCGAGACCGCGCACGACTGCTTGTGCGGATATCGGCCGTCCGGACCGCGCCGCAGTCGCACTCGACGACGCGAAACGCCGTCCGTTTGTTTCACGGGCTAAAAGACAAGGGACCGCGATTCCCCGCGATCGCTCCTCTCGGCTGGTGCCCCCGACAGGAATCGAACCTGCGACCTTTGGTACCGGAAGCCCAGGACGGCTCGCATCCTGGCGCGACGACCTCGCGAAAGCTCGTGATTACGGGGCGTCTCAATCACTGTGAGTGACCTCGGATCGCGCTGAATCACGTCATCTGTTGCCACGGTGTTGCCACCAGCGGGATACCTCCACAGCCCAGCGCAGCGACCCGGCAACGGGACTCGATCCTCCTTCGCGGCAGATCAGGTACCTTGTTCTCTTAGCTTGCTCGGTAACTTATGTGCGCTAAATCTATAGCTTGCTCCGCACGAGCTCGAGTGTCTCGTTCTGCAACACGTCCGCCGCGGAAATTACTCATGCGGTCCTCTTCGGTTCGCTCGACATCGAGCCGTCACAACCGGCGCCCGCACCGCGGGTCGCTGGGCAATAAGCTGCGCGAGAGGTTGGCGTAGCAATGGGGGCTAAATGAAGATGCGAGCTTGGGTCGTCTTGGGGGCGACATTCGCGCTGATCGCTGGTGCCGGGATGCCGGTTGGTGTGGCCGCGGCTGCGGAGGATGACGTGCCTGCCGGTGTCGTGAAGGTCGACGATCCTCGAATCACGTATGGGCCGACGCCGTGGGACGGTCTCACGAACAGCGAAGACCGCTTCGACTACAGCCGATTTCGCACGACGCCTGGTTGGGCGGAGATCCAGTTCACGGGTTCCGCGATCGATTGGATAGCGCGCAGGAGCCCTACGTCGGGTGTCGCGCGCGTTTTGCTCGACGGGGTCGAGACAGAACGCGTCGACCGGGAGCCTGTCAAGTTGTGTGTGTAAGTGGGTGGTGTCTCGGGGGTTAGAGGTAGCGGTGGATGCGTTCGGGGTAGACGAGGGAGAGTTGTTCGAG
>NZ_JBFBJJ010000024.1:0-38092 GCF_040686055.1 Microbacterium sp. NPDC086615 | reverse complement strand
CTCCGACAAGCCCGCGGCATCAGCATCGAAACCGCCGCACACCACTTCGGCGTATGGCCCATGAAAATCTCCACCATCGAACGCGGCAAACGCCGCGACGACGACTTCACCCACACCTACCGCCAATGGCTCCTCACCACTTGACAACCCATAGGAGCATCACCGGCGTCGCTCTTTTGTCGGCCTCCGCCGGCCCTGCGTAGGATCGGGGGCGGTCGCGCGGCGGCCGGAGGAGGTCGATGTGGCGACGGGCGGGAAAGACCGGCAGAGCCGCGAGCAGCGCGAGCGGGCTCGCGTGTACCAGGCGCGGCAGGAACTGCATCGGCGACAGGGCCAGCGGCGCCGACGTGACAACATCGTCGGGATCGTCGTCGGACTCCTCGTGATCGCGGGCGCCGTCGGCGTCCAAACCGTGTACTTCGTCGCGGGCCCGGGAGCACCGACCCCGGCGCCGAGCGCGACCGACACCCCGTCCGTGCCGACCCCGTCCGATGCCCCTGTCCCCGACCTCGAGCCGACGGGGTCGCCGACACCCTGACCCCTTCATCTCCCGGTCGGGCGTACTAGGCTCGGGATCGTCCTTCTCCCCCAGGCGGCTTCGCCGCGATGAGGTGCTATTTCCGTGACTTCCGCTTCCTCCCCCGACACCGCCGGCTCGCACGACTCGAGCGACGCAGCCGACGAACTGGTACCCGCAGACGAGACGATCGTCTCGCCCGACGAGTCCGCGGCGGCCACTGATCCCGCCGAAGAGACCGCTGCTTCCGCCCCCGAGATCGCGGTGCCCGCGGACGGCCTCGACGGCGACGACGTCGCCGAGACGACCGAAGCGGATGCCGCTGAGGCTCCTGTCGCTGCTCCGGTGGCCCCGTCACCGACTCCCGCGCCGTCACCGCGCCCCGGCCCGCGTCCGGGAGCTCGTGTTGCGGCGCCGAGCGAGCCGTGGGGCCGCGTCGACGACGAAGGCACGGTCTCGGTGCGCGAGGCCGACGGTTGGCGCGTCGTGGGCCAGTACCCCGATGGCACCCCGGCCGAGGCGCTCGCCTACTTCGAGCGCAAGTTCGCCGACCTCGCGAGCGAGGTGACCCTGCTCGAGGTCCGTCACCGCCGCGGCGGCGCCTCGGCGTCCGACCTGCGCACCACCGCGTTGAGCGTCCGTGCGAAGCTCGACGGCGCTGCCGCCGTCGGCGACCTCGCGGCTCTCATCTCGCGGATCGACGCCCTGACCGCCGAGCTCGCGGAGGCGAGCGAGAGCGAGGCCGCTGCGGCCAAGGAGGCCGTCGCGGAGGCGGTGCGCGAGCGCACCGTCATCGTCGAGGAGGCCGAGGCTCTCGCCGCCCGCGACCCGCAGACCGTGCAGTGGAAGCAGAGCACCGCCGAGATGTCGGCGCTCTTCGACCGGTGGCAGGCGCACCAGCAGAACGGTCCCCGCCTGCCGAAGTCCACCGCACAGCAGCTCTGGCGCCGGTTCCGTGACGCTCGCGCGACATTCGACCGTCACCGTCGCGAGTTCTTCTCGGCACTCGATGAGACCCACAAGGCCGCCCGCGACGCCAAGACGCGTCTCGTGGAGCGCGCCGAGGCTCTCGCCCCGCGCGGCGAGGACGGCATCGGGGCCTACCGCGACCTTCTCGACCAGTGGAAGGCCTCCGGGCGCGCTGGTCGCAAGGTCGACGACGCGCTCTGGGCACGCTTCAAGGCCGCGGGCGACGCGCTCTACAGCGCCCGCGGGGAACGCGAGGCCGCCGACGTCGAAGCCTCTCGCGAGAAGATCGAACAGAAGCGCGCACTCCTCGAGCAGGCGGCGCCCATCGTCGACGAGAAGAACCTCGCGACGGCCCGTCAGCGCCTCACCGCCATCCAGCGACAGTGGGACGAGATCGGCCGCGTGTTCCCCCGCGACGTCGAGCGCGGTCTCGACGACGAGCTGCGCAAGATCGAGCAGAGCGTGCGTACGCGCGAGGACGCGGACTGGAAGCGCAACGATCCCGAGCAGAAGGCGCGTGCGAACGACATGACGCGTCAGATCACGGATGCCATCGCGAAGCTCGAGTCCGAGCTGGCCGAGGCGGAGGCACGGGGCGACAAGCGCGCGGCCGCACAGGCGTCCGAGGCGCTCGAAGCGCGCCGTGGCTGGCTGCGCGCCCTCGGCGGCTGATCACTTCTCCACAGATTCCCGCTTCGGTGGGAACGGGCGACACCCTCGCGTCAGACTGACGTGATGGTGTCGCCTTTTCTGTTCTTCCCGGGCGAGCGCCTCTCGCTCGCCGAACTCACGGCGGCGTGCCTCGACGGCGTCCTGGTCGCCATCGGCGAGGGGTACATGCCGGCGGACGCGGCCGAGACGACGTGGATGCGAGCGCGCAGCCTGGGCCCGCTTGCCGGCGAGCGGCTCGCGGCGGTGCGCCTGAGTGCGGCGTGGGTGCACGGTGGCGCGCTGGTCGAGCCGTCCCCGCACCACCTGCAGCGCTCGAGCGGTCGACGCGCGCGCTTGGCGGGTAGCGGCCGAGTGGTCTACCACGACGTCCTGCTCGACCCGGCGGACGTCGTCGACATCGCGGGGGTGGCCGTGTCGACACCGACCCGGACGCTCGCCGATCTCGCGCGCCTGGGACACCACGACGCGGCGGCGCGGTGGGCCTGCTCCGACCCCGTTCTCGCGGAGCAGGCGAGACAGTGGATCCTCGCCCGGCCCCGGGTCCCCTACGGTCGTCGCGCTCTCGATGTCCTCGATGGCGCGGTGCCCCACGACGCTCCCCGCCACGACGCTGCGCTCAACGACGCTGCGCTCAACGACGCTGCGCTCAACGACGCTGCGCTTAACGACGCTCCCCGCCACGACGCTGTGCCTCAGTACGCCAAGCCCCACCACGCCGTGCCCACGACGCGGGCAACGCTAGGGAGCGCTGAGCGTCACGACGAGGTGACGCGGTAGACGTCGTAGACGGCGTCGATGCGTCGCACGGCGTTCAGCACCCGATCGAGGTGGACGGTGTCGCCCATCTCGAAGACGAACTTGCTCAGCGCGAGACGATCGTTCGAGGTCGACACGGTCGCCGACAGGATGTTGACGTGGTGCTCGCTGAGGACGCGGGTGACATCGCTGAGCAGTCCGGAGCGATCGAGGGCTTCGACCTGGATCTGGACGAGGAACAGACTCTTCGTGGTCGGCGCCCACTCGACATCGATGAGCCGGTCGGGATCTTCCTTCAGCGACTTCACGTTCGTGCAATCGCCGCGGTGCACGGAGACGCCGCTCCCGCGCGTGACGAAGCCGACGATGTCGTCACCGGGCACCGGCGTGCAGCACTTCGCGAGCTTGACGAGGATGTCGGGGGCACCGCGGACGAGAACGCCCGAATCGCTGTTGCGCGGAGCGCGACGGCGACCGACCTGTGGCAGGTCGATCGGTCCGGTCGAGGTGTCTTCCTCGCTGACCAGTGCGGTGACCTTCTCGATCACCGACTGCGTCGAGACGTGGCCTTCTCCGACCGCCGCGTAGAGCGCTGAGACGTCCTCGTAGTGGAACTGTCGCGCGACCTCGGTGAACGAGTCCTGGCTCATCAGACGCTGCAATGGCAGGTTCTGCCGGCGCATCGCGCGGGCGATGGAGTCCTTCCCCTGCTCGATCGCCTCTTCACGACGCTCCTTCGTGAACCACCCGCGGATCTTGTTGCGCGCGCGGGTGCTCTTGACGAACCCGAGCCAGTCCTGACTCGGACCCGCGTCGGGGTTCTTCGACGTGAAGACCTCGACGACATCGCCGCTCTGGAGGGCCGTCTCGAGCGGCACCAGACGACCGTTGACCTTCGCACCCATCGTGCGGTGCCCGATCTCCGTGTGCACCGCGTACGCGAAGTCGACCGGCGTGGCCCCCGCGGGCAGCCCGATGACCCGGCCCTTCGGAGTGAAGACGTAGACCTCTTTTGCGCCGATCTCGAAGCGCAGCGAGTCGAGGAACTCCCCCGGGTCGGCGGTTTCCGCCTGCCAGTCGGAGATGTGCGCGATCCACGCCATGTCGGCGTCGACGGCCTTGGCATCCGCCTTTCCACCCGCCATGCGCTCTTTGTACTTCCAGTGCGCAGCGACGCCGAACTCGGCCTGCTGGTGCATCTCGTGCGTGCGGATCTGGATCTCGACCGTGCGTCCGCCGGGGCCGATCACCGTCGTGTGCAGCGACTGATAGAGGTTGAACTTCGGTGTCGCGATGTAGTCCTTGAACCGCCCCGGAAGCGGGGTCCACCGTGCGTGGATCGCGCCCAGCACCGCGTAGCAGTCGCGCACCGTGCCGACGAGGATCCGGATGCCGATGAGGTCGTAGATGTCGTCGAACTCGCGACCCCGCACGACCATCTTCTGATAAACGGAGTACAGCTGCTTCGGTCGGCCCATGACGCGACCGCGCACGCGGAGCTCGCGGAGATCGGCGTCGACCGCGTCGATCACGTTCTGCACGTACTGCTCGCGCTGCGGCGTGCGCTGCTTCACCAGGCTCTCGATCTCGGCGTAGAGCTTCGGGTGCATCACGGCGAACGAGAGGTCTTCGAGTTCGCTCTTGATGGCCTGGATGCCGAGACGGTGCGCGAGCGGCGCGTAGATCTCGAGGGTCTCGGTGGCCTTCTTCGCGGCCTTGTGCGGCGGGACGAAGCCCCATGTACGCGCGTTGTGGAGGCGGTCGGCCAGCTTGATGAGGAGCACGCGGATGTCTTTCGACATCGCGACGATCATCTTGCGGACGGTCTCGGCCTGGGCGCTGTCGCCGTACTTGACCTTGTCGAGCTTGGTGACGCCGTCGACGAGCATGGCGACCTCGTCGCCGAAGTCGGCTGCCAACTCGTCGAGCGGATATCCGGTGTCTTCCACGGTGTCGTGGAGCAGCGCGGCCGCGATCGCCTTCGGTCCGAGGCCGAGTTCGGCGAGGATCTGCGCCACGGCCAGAGGGTGCGTGATGTAGGGCTCGCCGCTCTGGCGCTTCTGCCCGTCGTGCGCCTTGTCGGCGACCGCATAAGCGCGTTCGATAATTCCGAGATCGCCCTTGGGGTGGTGCGTGCGGACCGTGCGCAGGAGCTTGTCGACGTCGTCGCGACGCGCGGCGCGCGAGAAGATGCGCGGCACGAGCCGTCGAAGCGAGGACGGCGGCGGAGCGGAGGCCGTGGTCTCGGTCATCGGTGCCCTCCCCGTCGTGACGTCAGTCGATCAATCCTACGCCCGGCGGAGCGGGCCCCCGCCGTCAGGCGGGGACACCCGCCTTCTCGCGCGCGGACCGCACGCGAGCGTCGCGCTGGGCGATCACCGGCTCGCGCTCGCGCAGGAGGGCGTAGAGCGGAACGGCGACGAAAAGCGTCGAGTACGCGGCGACGAGGGTTCCCACGAAGATCGACAGGGAGATGTCGCTCAACGTGCGGGCACCCAGCGGCACACCGATGAAGAGGATCGCGCCGATCGGCAGGACGGCGACGACCGTGGTGTTGATCGATCGGATGAGGGTCTGGTTGGCGGCGAGGTTGACGGACTCCGCGAAGGTGCGCCCGGAGATCTCGCCGTCTTCCCTCGTGTTCTCCCTGACCTTGTCGAACACGACCGTCGTGTCGTACAGGGCGTACGACAGGATCGTGAGGAATCCGATGACGGCCGCCGGCGAGATCTCGAATCCGAAGAGCGCGTAGATCCCGATCGTGATGACGAGCACGTCGACGAGGCCGATGATGGCCGCGACCGACATCTTCCACGTGCGGAAGTACAGCGCCAGGATGAGGAACGTCAGGGCGAGGAAGATCGCGAGACCCCACAACGACTGTCTCGTGACGTCCGCACCCCAGGTCGCTCCGATGAAGGAGTTGGTGACCTCCGAGGTCGGCACCTTGTACGCGTTGGCGAGAGCGGCCGACACGGCCTGCGTCTCGTCGTTGCTCATCTGATCGGTCTGCACGCGGACGGCTGAGTCGCTGATCACGGTGACGCGGGTCGTCGCTCCCGGGACGACCGAGGTCACGGCCTGCGTCGCGAGCGACTGGTCGAACGTCGACGGATTCGACACCGTGAACTGCGAGCCACCGGTGAACTCGATCGAGAACTGGATGGGCCGCACCAGGGGCACGAGCGCCGCACCGATCACGAGGAGCGCGGCGATGAGGAACCAGATCCGGCGACGCTGGACGAAGGGGAAGGAGGTCTTCCCCGAGTAGAGGTCGTTACCGAGCTGCGTCATGGAGCGCATCAGTCGTCTCCCTCCTTCGTGGAGCGGCTATCGCCGCGGGCGGCGGCGAGCTCGGCCTGCTTGCGTTCCGCGATCGTCTGGCGGCGCTGCGCCTCGCCGCGCGAGCGCTTGGTGCGGCCGCTGTCGGCGATGGGTGCCCGGAACTGCGCGCGACCGCGATACACGGCACCGAGGGCTTCGGGATCCATGCCGGACAGCGGGTGACCCGAGCCGAAGAACCGTGTGCGGGCGAGCAACTGCATCACCGGGTGGGTGAAGAGGATGAAGATCACGATGTCGATCGCGGTCGTGAGCCCGAGGGTGAAGGCGAAGCCCTTCACCGTGGCATCCGCGAGGATGTAGAGCACGACGGCGGCGAGGATGTTGATCGACTTCGAGATGTAGATCGTGCGCTTGGCGCGGGACCACCCGTCCTCGACCGCGGCCGTGATCGACTTGCCGTCGCGCAGCTCGTCTCGTATTCGCTCGAAGTAGACGATGAACGAGTCCGCGGTGAAGCCGATCGTGATGATGAGGCCCGCCACACCGGCGAGCGACAGGCGGAAGCCCATGCGCCATGCCAGGATGCAGAGCATCACATAGGTGAGCACGGCCATCACGCCGAGCGACGCGATGATCACCGTGCCCAGTGCGCGGTACACGATCAGCGAATAGAGAGCGACGAGCGCGAGACCGATCAGACCCGCGATGAAGCCGACCTGCAGCTGTTGGGATCCGAGCGTCGCCGAGACGGTGTCGGAGCTCACGACGTTGAAGCTCAGCGGCAGCGCACCGTACTTCAGCTGATCGGCCAGTGCCTTCGAGGACTCCTGCGTGAAGCTGCCCGTGATGCTGGGGCGGCCGTCGAGGATGATGCCGTTCATCGACGGGGCCGACAGCACGGATCCGTCGAGGACGAACGCGAACTGGTTGAACGGGGGCTGCTTGCCGTACAGGCGCTGGCTGATCTTGCCGAACTTCTCGGTGCCCTGGTCGTTGAAGACGAGGTTCACGGCCCAGCGGCCGGTGTTCTGCTCCTGACCGTTCGTGGCATCCGCGATGTCGTCTCCGTCGATCTCGACGGGACCGAGGATGTACTTCGTGCCGTCCTGCAGGCCGCACGTGATCATCGGCTGATCCGCGGGGGCCTCGGCGGGGTTGCTCGGCGGGTTCGCGCAGTCGTACGCGAGGAACTGCGCCTGCAGCGCCGGGGTGATGTACGCCGGGTCGCTGCCGTCCGTCGGGGACGCGGTCGGCGTCGCGGGCAGGTTCGGGTCCGGTGTCGGATACGGCGTCGTGTTGCCGTCGTCGCCGACGAACGTCGTGGCGGGCGAGCCGGTGAACAGCACGGGGCGCAGTTGCAGCTGCGCGGAGCTCTGGATCCGCTGACGCGTCGCCTCGTCCGCCTCGCCGGGGATCTGCACGACGATCTTGTCGCTTCCCTCGGTGGCGATGTCGGTCTCCCCGACACCCGAGGCATCGACGCGCTGGCGGATGATCGACACCGCCTGCTGAAGCTGCTCGGAGTCCGGGGCGGCGCCATCCGTGGTCTGCGCCTGCAGGATGATCTGCGTTCCGCCCTGCAGGTCGAGGGCGAGGTCAGGGGTCCAGGAGCTCGCCTTGAAGGCGTACACGCCCAGGGCGTTGAGGCCGAACAGCACCGCCGTGATGGCGAGGAGACCGGTCAGAACGCGCCAGGCATGGCGGACGGGAGGAGAGGACGCCACGGAGTCGGCTTTCTATGCGGCGGAACGGAAAACGAACGGTCGAGGTGTCAGGCCTGCGGACGGTCCTTGTCGGTGCGGTCGGCGTCGGCCTCGGCAGCCTGACGTGCGGCGCGGTGGTCGTCGCTGATCGAGGTGATGTCGCCGTCGGCGACGCCCGCGACGTACTCGGCCTCGGTCTCTTCCGCCTCGATGAACTCGTCTTCGGTGACCGTGCCCGACGCCGGGTCGACGATGCGGAGGACGGCCTGGCTGTGAACCTTGATGACGACACCGGGAGCGATCTCGACCTGCGCCGGCTTGTCGAGGTCTTCGCCGTCGTACTCGACGATGGTGCCGTACAGCCCGCCCTGGAGCAGAACCTCGGCTCCGGGGACCGTTTGTCGTGCCTTCTCTTCGAGCTCGAGCTTCTGCTTCTTCACGCGACGCCGGGAGCTCACGAACATGAAAACGATCAGACCGGCGAAGACGACGACGAGAAGAAGACTGGAGTCCATGGAGGCGGTGCACCTTTCGAGTCAGGCGCGCCGTGCGGCACTGCCTAGCGTAAGTCAAGCGGGGGTCGGGGAATCCCCCGCCGAGTATAGGTCATCACCCCTGGCTGAACCGGAGCAGGCCGTCGGGGTGGGGAGCGCCGAGGTGGTCGTAGGCCTCGGGGGTGGCGACGCGACCGCGCGGCGTGCGACCCATGAAACCGATCCGAACGAGGTAGGGCTCCACCACCGATTCGATGGTCTCGGGCTCTTCGCCCACCGCGACGGCGAGGGTGCTGAGGCCGACGGGACCGCCGCGGAAGCGACGGACGAGCGCATCGAGAACAGCGCGGTCGAGGCGGTCGAGACCGATGGCATCCACGTCGTAGAGATCGAGAGCGGCGCCGACGGTGCGCACGTCGGCATCTCCGTCGTCCGTGCCGGCCGAGGGCCCGTGGACGACGAGATAGTCGCGCACGCGCCGCAGCAGGCGGTTCGCGATGCGCGGCGTCCCTCGCGAGCGTCGGGCGATCTCGGATCGCGCCGTGCCGGGGAGCCCGACGTCGAGCATGGATGCCGATCGCGAGACGACCTGCTCCAGCTCCTCGGGCTCGTAGTACTCGAGGTGCGCCGTGAAGCCGAAGCGGTCGCGCAGCGGATTGGGCAGGAGTCCCGCGCGAGTCGTCGCCCCGACGAGGGTGAACGGCGAGAGATCGAGGGGGATGCTCGTGGCCCCGGCCCCCTTGCCGACCATGATGTCGATGCGGAAGTCCTCCATCGCGAGGTAGAGCATCTCTTCAGCCGACCGCGCCATGCGGTGGATCTCGTCGATGAACAGCACCTCGCCCGGGGTGAGCGATGAGAGCAACGCGGCGAGATCCCCCGCGTGCTGGATCGCCGGACCGCTCGAGAGGCGAAGGGGTCGACCGCTCTCGTGCGCGACGATCATCGCCAGCGTGGTCTTCCCGAGCCCCGGCGGGCCCGAGAGCAGGATGTGGTCGGGCGAGCGTTGCTGGATGCGCGCCGCGTCGAGCAACAGCTGGAGCTGCCCGCGCACCTTCTGCTGCCCGACGAACTCGGCGAGTGAGGTCGGGCGCAGCGCCCCCTCGATCGCGAGCTCTGTCTCGTCGTCGGGGGTTCCGGCATCGCGGACGTCAGCCACCCACGGTCTCCTTGCGCGCGGGTCCGAGGAGCGCGAGCGTGAGGCGCAGGAGCGCCTGCACCGACGAGCGGTCGCTCTCGGAGGCGCCCTCGGCGACGGATGCCACGGCCTCGGCGGCCGTGCGCTCGGTCCAGCCGAGACCCACGAGGGCCTGAGTGACCTGCAGGGGCACCTGCCCGTGCGCGGCGACGGCTGCGGGGGCGGCCGCGGGGACGACGGCGAGCTTGCCGGCGAGCTGGACCACGATCAGCTTCGCGGTCTTCGGTCCGATGCCCGAGACGCGTCGGAAGGGGGCATCGTCGTCGTCGGCAACTGCCTGCGCGATCTGCGGAACCGTCAGCGACGACAGCACGCCGAGGGCCGACTTCGGGCCGACGCCGGTGACGCTGATGAGCTGCGTGAAGACCGTGAGCTCTTCCCGGCTCTCGAAGCCGTACAGCGAGAGGGCGTCTTCGCGCACGATCAGGTTCGTGTGCACATGGACGTCGTCTCCGACATGCACGGTGCGCGCGTACTGCGAGGTGACGGCCACCGAGAAGCCCACGCCGCCCACCACGATGACGAGGGAGTCGTCGGCGACGTGGGCCGCCGTGCCGTGGAGCGAAGAGATCATGCCTTCAGCTTACGCATCGCTTCGTACATGTGTTCGAGCGACACGAGGCTGTGGAGAACGCCGCTTCTCGGCATCCCGCCATGCCCGCTGGGCCGGCGTGAGCGTCGTCTCCCCCGTCGCGGCGATCGGTCCCCCGCGCCACGCATGGCAGAGAGCGATCGCGAGGGCGTCCGCCGCGTCCGCGGGCTGCGGCAGCGCGTCGAGGCGGAGGACGCGCGCGACCATCGTCTGCACCTGCAGCTTGTCGGCCGAGCCGTAACCGGTGATCGCCGCCTTGACCTCGCTCGGCGTGTGGGTGGCGGCCGGGATGCCGTGCTCCGCTGCGAGCAGGAGGGCGATACCGCTGGCCTGGGCGGTGCCCATCACCGAGTGGCGGTTGTTCTGCGCGAAGACGCGCTCGACGGCGACCACGTGCGGGTCGTGCGCGGAGAGGATCTCGCGGATGCCGGCGGCGATCGTCGCGAGACGCTTTTCGATCGGATCCGTCGTCGACGACCTCACGACCCCGACGTGCACGAGTGAGGCCGTCCGGTTCGGCGACACGTCCACGACGCCGATCCCGCAGCGGGTCAGGCCGGGATCGATACCGAGGACGCGGAGGGAACGAGACACGGCCCCCACGCTAAGCGCAGGGGCCGTGCTCGAGGTCAGGGCGCGCCCTTACTCGTCGTTCTCGAGTTCGGCCTGCACCTCGGGGGTGAGGTCGAAGTTCGTGTAGACGTTCTGCACGTCGTCGCTGTCTTCGAGCGCGTCGATCAGGCGGAACACCTTGCGGGCGGTGTCGGCGTCGACCTCGATCTTCAGCGACGGGACGAACTCGACGTCGGCCGAGTCGTACTCGATGCCGGCTTCCTGCAGAGCGGAACGCACCGTCACGAGGTCGCTCGCCTCGGTGATGATGCCGAAGCCGTCACCGTGCGGCTCGATCTCCTCGGCACCGGCCTCGAGGGTCGCGAGCATGACGTCGTCTTCGGTCGTGCCCTCGCTCGGCACGACGATGACGCCCTTGCGGCTGAAGTTGTACGCGACGCTGCCCGGGTCGGCCAGCGTGCCGCCGTTGCGGCTGAGCGCCGTGCGCACCTCGGCTGCCGCGCGGTTCTTGTTGTCGGTCAGACACTCGATGAGGAACGCGACGCCGTTGGGGCCGTAGCCCTCGTACATGATCGAGGTGTACTCGACGGCCTCGCCGCCGATTCCCGCACCGCGCTTGATCGCGCGGTCGATGTTGTCTTTGGGGACCGAGGTCTTCTTGGCCTTCAGGACGGCGTCGAAGAGGGTCGGGTTGCCCTGCAGGTCGGCGCCGCCGAGCTTGGCCGCGACCTCGATGTTCTTGATGAGCTTGGCCCACGACTTGGCGCGGCGGGCATCGACGACCGCCTTCTTGTGCTTGGTCGTGGCCCATTTGGAGTGTCCGGACATAGGTTCCAGTCTAGAACGCGGGTGCGGCCGCGCCGCGTCGCCCGCGGACGTGCTTGAGGAAGCGCTCGTGGAAGCGCGTCTCGCCGGTGGATTCGGGATGGAACGCCGTGCCCAGCAGTCGCCCCTGCTCGACCGCCACGACCCGTCCATCGGGAAGGGATGCCAGGGGCTCGGCATCCGGACCCCACTCGACGACCGCGGGGGCCCGGATGAACACGGCATGAACCGGCGGGTCGCCCAGGGCGGGCACCGCGAGGTCGGTCTCGAACGACTGCGTCTGGGAGCCGAAGGCGTTGCGCTGTACCCGGACGTCCAGGCCGCCGAACGTCTGCTGGCCCGTGATCGCACCGTCGATGCGGTCGGCGAGCAGGATGAGTCCGGCGCACGTGCCGTACATCGGCATCCCGTCCTCGATCGCCGCGCGGATCGGGTCGAAGAGGCCGAAGGCGCGCGCGAGCTTGTCGATCACGCTCGACTCGCCGCCGGGGAGGACGAGGCCCTCCACGGCGGCGAGCTCCTCGGGTCGACGCACGGGTCGCGCGTCGGCACCGAGGGCCGTCAGCACGGCGAGGTGCTCGCGCACATCGCCCTGCAGGGCGAGGACGCCGACGCGGGGGCTGTTACCAGCCACGCTCGGCCAGGCGGTGCGGAGCGGGGAGGTCGGCGACGTTGATGCCGACCATCGCCTCGCCGAGTCCGCGCGAGGCCTCGGCCACGATCTTGGGGTCGTCGTGGAAGGTGGTCGCCTTGACGATCGCGGCGGCGCGCTCGGCGGGATTGCCCGACTTGAAGATGCCCGAGCCCACGAACACGCCGTCGGCGCCGAGCTGCATCATCATGGCCGCGTCGGCGGGGGTGGCCACTCCCCCGGCGGTGAACAGGACGACGGGCAGCTTCCCGGTCTCGGCGATCTCGGCGACGAGCTCGTACGGGGCCTGCAGCTCCTTGGCTGCGACGTACAGCTCGTCCTTCGTCTTGGCGCGGAGCGCGTTGATCTCGCCCGTGATCGTGCGGATGTGCTTGGTCGCCTCGGAGACGTCGCCGGTGCCGGCCTCGCCCTTCGACCGGATCATGGCGGCGCCCTCGGTGATGCGGCGCAGCGCCTCGCCGAGGCCCGTCGCTCCGCAGACGAACGGCACGGTGAAGTTCCACTTGTCGATGTGGTTCACGTAGTCGGCGGGCGAGAGCACCTCGGACTCGTCGATGTAGTCGACACCGAGTTCCTGCAGGATCTGCGCCTCGACGAAGTGGCCGATGCGGGCCTTCGCCATGACCGGGATCGACACCGACGCGATGATGTCGTCGATCAGGTCGGGGTCGCTCATGCGTGCCACACCGCCCTGCGCGCGGATGTCGGCGGGCACGCGCTCGAGCGCCATGACCGCGACGGCGCCGGCGTCTTCGGCGATGCGGGCCTGCTCGGCGGTGACGACGTCCATGATGACGCCGCCCTTGAGCATCTCGGCGAGGCCGCGCTTGACGCGTGAGGTTCCGGTGTCGGTCATATCCACTCCGTTCCGCGCTCGGGGCGCGATGTGCGGCGCGTCGAGTCGCGCTTCTTTTGGCTTAGGCCAAAACGTAGCATGTCTCAGGCCATAGGGTGGTTCATGACCGAGGGGGCACATGACCATCGACATCACCGGCCGGTCGGCATCCGAGATCGCCACGGATCTGCGTGAGCGCATCGAACGCGGAGAACTCGCGCCGGGAACGCTCCTGCCGTCTGTCCGGACCGTCGCGGCCGACCTCGGCGTCAACCGCAACACCGTCGTCGCGGCTTATCGGCAGCTCTCGCAGGCGGGCCTCGTCGAAGCGCGCGGGCGCGGGGGCACGCGCGTAGCCGACCGCACGACCGTCGCACAGGAGGGTTACGCGCCGGACACGGTGCTGCGCGACGTCGGGACAGGCAACCCCGACCCGGCGCTCATCCCCGATCCCACGAACGCCCTCGTCCGCTCGACCCGCCCCGTGCTGTACGGCGAGCCTGTCATCGACCCGGGGCTCGAGGCCTGGGCGCGTGACTGGATGGCGGACCAGCTCCCCCATGACGATCTGCGCATCACGGTCACCAGCGGCGCGAGCGATGCGATCGAGCGGCTCCTCGCGCAGGCGCTGCAGCGAGACGATGCGGTGGCGCTCGAAGACCCGTGCTTCCTCTCCGCGCTGCACACGGTGCGGACGGGAGGATATCGCGCGATCCCGGTGGAGGTGGATGCCGACGGTATGACCGTCGAGGGACTCCGCGCCGCGCTCGACGCCGGCGTGAGAGCCGTGATCGTGACGCCTCGCGCCCACAACCCGACCGGCGCGAGTCTCAGCGCCGAGCGCGCGGCGGCCCTCCGCGACGTGCTGGCCGCGCACCCGTACGTCCTCGTGATCGAGGACGATCATTTTTCGCTCCTCTCCCGCGCCCCGCTCCACTCCGTCATCGGGTCGGGGCAGCGCCGGTGGGCGCGCATCCGCTCGATGTCGAAGTTCCTGGGGCCGGACACGTGCCTCGCGGTGACGGCATCCGATCCCGACACCGCCGACGGACTCGCCGTGCGGCTCACGCCCGGGACGACATGGGTGAGCCACATCCTCCAGCGCATGACGCACGCGCTCGTCACCGACGACGGCGTCCGCGCCGACATCGAGCGCGCCGCAGTCCACTACGCCGACCGCAACGCGGCGTTCGCCGCCGCGCTGACCGAACGTGGACTGCCGGTCGCCCCGGGCGACGGACTCAACCTCTGGGTGCCCCTCCCCGTTCCCGCGGCCACGGTGCGCGACGACCTCATGCGCCGAGGCTGGCTCGTTCGTGAGGGGGATCCGTTCTTCCTCTCCTCCGGTCCGTCCGGGTCGTTCCTGCGGCTGACGGTGCACGACCTCGACGACACCGCGGCCCGGACACTGGCCGATGACATCGCCGCCGCTGCGGGAACGCGTCGACCGCCCGCTCGAGGTGGAAGGATCGAGGCATGAAGGTTCTCTCGATCCAGTCCGCCGTCGCGTACGGGCATGTCGGCAACTCCGCCGCGGTGTTCCCCCTCCAGCGCATCGGCGTCGAGGTTCTCCCCGTCTACACGGTCAACTTCTCGAACCACACCGGGTACGGGGCATGGCGCGGTCCGCTGATCTCCCCCGACGACGTCGCCGCGGTGATCACGGGCATCGAGGAGCGCGGCGTCTTCCCCGAGATCGACGTCGTCCTCTCGGGGTACCAGGGTGGCGAGGGCATCGCCGACGTGATCATCGACACCGTCGCGCGGGTGAAGAAGGCGAATCCGGATGCCGTCTACGCCTGCGACCCGGTCATGGGCAACGCCAAGTCGGGATGCTTCGTGGCCCCCGCGATCCCCGAGCTCCTGCGTGAGCGCGTCGTCCCCGTCGCGGACATCCTCACCCCGAACCAGTTCGAGCTCGGTTTCCTCACCGGCACCGAACCGGGGAGCATCGACTCGACCCTCGCCTCGGCTGATGCGCTGCGCGCTCGCGGGCCGCGAACGATCCTCGTGACGAGCGTCGAGCGTCCGGACCGCGAGGCCGACACGATCGAGATGATGGTCGTCGACGACAATGGCGCCTGGATCGTGCAGACGCCGCTCATCCCGATGAAGGCCAACGGGTCCGGCGACGTGACCGCAGCGCTGTTCACGGCGCACTACCGTCGCAGCGGCGGCGACGCGGCCGACGCGCTGGCCCGCACGGCATCCAGCGTCTTCGATCTGCTGACGAACACGTACGAGTCGGGTTCGCGCGAACTGCGTCTCATCGAGTCGCAGGAGGCCTACGCCCACCCGCGCCTGCAGTTCTCGGTCCGCCAGGTGCGCTGAGGTTCCGCGTTGGCCGCCGGGATTCGTTTGCCGAAGATCGTCGGTGCTGCGCGACGCTCGTGACCATCCGAGGCAAACAGGCGGGCGGGCGTCGTTTCGTTTGACGCAGATGGACGAGGTGAGCGCCGGTAAGCGCGCATCAGCGGCAAACGACGTCAGCAGGTGCCCGCGGGCGTGTGCGGCAGTGCCAGGGTGCGCTCAGTCGGCCCAGGCGTCCGCGACCGTGCGGCGCACGTCGCCGAGGAGCTGCGGCAGGGCTTTCGTCTTGGCGATGATCGGGAAGAAGTTCGCGTCCGAGGCCCACCGGGGCACGATGTGCTGGTGCAGGTGCGCGTCGACACCGGCCCCCGCGATCGCGCCCTGGTTCATGCCGAGGTTGAAGCCGTCGCACCGCGACACCGCGCGCAGAACGCGCATCCCGCGCTGAGTCAGCGCGCCGATCTCGGCCACCTCTTCGTCGGTCGCCTGGTCGTACGTGGCGATGTGACGGTACGGGCACACCAGCAGGTGACCCGAGTTGTACGGGAAGAGGTTGAGCAGTACGTAGGCGGTCTTCCCGCGCGCGACGATCAGGCCGTCCTCGTCGGACTTGCCGGGCGCCGCGCAGAAGGGGCAGTTCTGCTCCATCGGCTCGCGACCAGCCGAGATGTACGCCATGCGGTGCGGGGTCCACAGTCGCTGGAACTCGTCCGGCACTCCCGGAAGCGTCGCGGCGTCGACCAGCTCGGCGTCGGTGGTCGCGGGTCCGGATGCGGTGACGGCAGGCTGCTCCCTGGCGGGCGTGGCGCCGGACGAGGGCGACGAGCCCGCCGCCACGGCATCCGGATCGCTCGTCACGCGAGATCCTCCGCGGTGTTCACGAGCGTGCGAGCCGCGATGGCGCCGGTGATGCGCGCGACGGCCTCGTCGACCGGGATGCCATTGAGCTGCGTCCCATCACGGAACCGGAACGAGACCGTGCCGTTCGAGCGGTCCTGCTCGCCGGCGATCAGCATGAGCGGCACCTTCTGCGTGGTGTGCGTGCGGATCTTCTTCTGCATGCGGTCGTCGCTGTGATCGGCCTCGGCGCGCACGCCCTTGGTCTTGAGGTCGGCGACGATGCTCTGCAGGTAGTCGCCGTACTCGGCGGCCACCGGAACGGCCACGACCTGCACGGGTGCGAGCCACACGGGGAATGCGCCGGCGTAGTGCTCGAGCAGGATCGCGAAGAAGCGCTCGACCGAGCCGAAGAGGGCGCGGTGGATCATGACGGGACGGTGCTTCTCGCCGTCGGGACCGGTGTACTCGAGCTCGAATCGTTCGGGCTGGTTGAAGTCGAGCTGGATCGTCGACATCTGCCAGGTGCGGCCGATGGCGTCGCGCGCCTGCACCGAGATCTTCGGGCCGTAGAACGCCGCCCCGCCCGGGTCGGGCACGAGCTCGAGGCCCGACGCCTCGGCGACTTCGCGCAACGTCTCGGTGGCCTCGACCCAGAGGGAGTCGTCGCCGATGAACTTCGGGTTGCCCTCCTCCTTGGTCGACAGCTCGAGGTAGAAGTCGTTCAGGCCGTAGTCGCGCAAGGTCTGCAGCACGAAGTCGAGGCTGTGGGTGAGCTCGCCCTTCACCTGTTCGGCGGTCACGTAGATGTGCGTGTCGTCCTGGGTCATGCCGCGCACACGGGTGAGGCCCGACAGCGTGCCGCTCTTCTCGTAGCGGTACACCGACCCGAACTCGCTCAGGCGCAGGGGCAGCTCGCGGTAGCTGCGTCCGCGCGAGCGGAAGATCAGGTTGTGGAAGGGGCAGTTCATGGGCTTCAGGTAGTACTCCTGGCCCTCGCGCGACACGTGCCCGTCAGCATCCACCACCTCGTCGAGCACCATCGGCGGGTACATGCCGTCGGCGTACCACTGCAGGTGCCCGCTCGTCATGAACAGGTCGCCCTTGGTGATGTGCGGGGTGTTGACGACCTCGTACCCGCTGGCGAGCAGGCGCTCGCGCATGTAGCGTTCGATCTCGTAGCGGATGATGCCGCCCTTGGGGTGGAACACCGAGAGTCCCGGACCGATCTCGTCGGGGAACGAGAAGAGGTCGAGCTCCTTGCCGAGCTTGCGGTGGTCGCGCTTCGCGGCCTCCTCGAGGCGGTGCTGATACGCACGCAGCTCGTCCTTCGTGGGCCACGCGGTGCCGTAGATGCGCTGCAGCTGCGGGTTCTTCTCGCTGCCGCGCCAGTAGGCGCCGGCGATGCGGGTGAGGTCCCACCCGTTGCCGATGAGGCGCGTGCCGGGCACATGGGGTCCGCGGCAGAGGTCTTTCCACGCGGTCTCGCCGTCGCGGGTGACGTTGTCGTAGATCGTCAGCTCGCCGGCGCCGACCTCGACGTTCGCGCCCTCCGCGGCCTCGGCGGAGCCGCCCTTGAGTCCGATGAGCTCGAGCTTGAACGGCTCGTCGACGAGCTCCGCACGGGCCTCGTCGTCGGTGACCACGCGGCGGACGAACCGCTGGTTCTCGCGGACGATCCGCTCCATCTCCTTCTTGATGACCTTGAGGTCTTCCGGGGTGAAGGGCTCGTCGACCTGGAAGTCGTAGTAGAAGCCATCGGTGACGGGCGGGCCGATCCCCAGGTTCGCCTGCGGCTTGACGCGCTGCACCGCCTGCGCGAGCACGTGCGCCGTCGAGTGCCGCAGGATCGACAGACCGTCGGCGCTGTCGATCGTGACGGGCTCCACCTCGTCGTCGGCCGTGACGGTCGTGGCGAGGTCTTTCAGCTCGCCGTTGACGCGCAGGGCGACAACCGATCGGTCGGGGAAGAGGGCGAAGCCATCGGCGGGAAAATCAGTCACAGCACATCTCCTGAAAGGGTCTGTTCCAGGCTACCGGGCGGGCGTGACCTCGATGGCACCCGGCGTGCCTCATAGTGGAGCGGTGACTTTGGCCATCATCGGCGGCGTGCTCTGGATCCTCGGGATCATCGCGCTGCTCACCGGCGTCTTCCCCGCGGATGACGCCCTCGCCGTCGCCGACCGCGTCTGGCCGATCCTGCTGTTCGTCGTCGCCGTCACGATCGTGGCGGAGCTGGCATCCAAAGCCGGACTCTTCGACGTCGTGGCCGCCCGCCTGGCCCGTGTCGCGCGCGGTCGCACGGTGTGGCTGTGGGTGCTCGTCGTGGCGCTCGCGACGGTCGCCACGGCGTTCCTCTCGCTCGACACGACAGCGGTGCTGCTGACGCCGGTCGTGGTCTCGATGGCCGTGGCGCGCAAGCTCGACCCGCTCCCCTTCGCCTTCGTGACCGTCGTGCTCGCGAACACCGCCTCGCTCGTGCTCCCGGTGTCGAACCTCACCAACCTGTTGGCATCCGAAGCCCTCGGGGGTGGACACGACCCGGTCGCCTTCCTCGCTCTGCTCGGGCCGTCGGCGCTGATCGCGATCGCCGTCTCGGTCTCGGTGCTGACGCTGGTGTTCCTCCGCCGTCTCCCGAAGACCTACCCGGATGCCGTCTCCCCCACTGTCTCCGATCCGATCCTCCTGCGCGTCTCGGCCGTGGTGACGGTCGCCCTGCTTCCGCTGCTGGTGGTCGGCCTGGAACCGTGGATGCCGGCGGTCGGCGCCGCGGTCGTCCTCCTGGCGGCGTTCGCGTGGCGCGCGCCGGCGGGGCTAGGGATTCGTCTCGTACCGTGGTCGCTGCTGGTGTTCGCCGGCGGCCTGTTCCTCGCCGTGGGTGCACTGGAAGCCCTCGGCATTGGTCGAGTCACCTCGGTGCTGGCCGGGACGGGCGACGACCTCGTCTCGCTCTGGCAGGTCGCCGGCGTGGGCGCTCTGGCAGCGAACGGGATCAACAACCTTCCCGCCTACCTTGCGCTCGAATCGGTCGCGGGCTCCCCCGCGCGCCTTGCAGCGCTGCTCATCGGTGTGAATGCGGGGCCGATCATGACGCCGTGGGCGTCTCTCGCGACCCTCCTCTGGCACGATCGTCTGGTCGCGGCCGGCGTCGAGGTGAAGTGGGGGCGCTTCATCGTGTTCGGCGCGGTGATCGCCCCGCTCATCCTCGTGCTGGGGGTGCTCCCTCTCGCGCTGTGAGGCTCAGTCCTCGTAGGTGCGAGACCACGCCTTACGCGGTTCGATGAACCACACGGCGAGGCCCTCCCGCATTCCGTAGGGGCGTCCCTCGTACAGATGCGAGATGCGGTCGACGTACGGCAGAGCCTCGTCACCCTCCAATCGCTCGACGGCCTCCCCGCGGACGAACGCCATCGAGTACGGGTTGTCGGCGCCGGTCACCGAGATCGCCACGCGCGGATCGCGGCGCAGGTTCCGGTCCTTCAGGGCGTCGATCTCGGTGAAGAACATCAGCCGCTCGCCGTCCACGCCCACCCAGAGCGGGGTCGAGTGCGGGGAACCGTCGCGCATGAGTGTCGCGAGGTGCGCGACGGCGGTCGTCTCGAAGAAGGGCTTGGCCTCGGTCCAGTCGCTCATGAGAGCGACAACCCGCGCCGCGGGAGTCGATATTCCCGGTCAGGAGTGCGCATCCGAGGCCATCGGTTCGTTCGGTACCTCGCGGAAGACCATCTCCTCCCGCTGCATGCTCTCTCGCGGTGTGAACTCCTCGGGCTCCGGGATGACGTAGAGTCCACGACCCGAGTTGGCGTTGTACGTCAGAGCGTGCAGCCACGGTGCGCTCAACTGCGGGGTGCGACTGCCGTGGTACTTGAACACCAGCGAGACGTTCGGGTGGATGTACACGGTCGTGCGCCCGCCTCCGGTGCTGATGTCGTCCTTCCAGGTGAACGGGAAGCTCTCTCCCCGTCGGACCTTGGCCATGATGACCGCCTGCAGGTGCGCCAGGAGCCGGTCCTCGAACTCCATCTTCGTGGTGCCGTCGTAGATGAACTTGCCCATGCACAACCTCGTCGCCGGCACCTCGTCGCACCGCGCATCTTCCGGCGAGAAGAAGGGGGACGCGGATGCCGGGGGTGCCAGCCGCTTTCCAGCAACCTTTCGCGACTCGGCGAGAACAGCAAACCCCCTTGCGCGAGACTGCGGTTCGGGTACACCCTGCGGCGTGTGGCGGCCCGCGACGTCCCGACGGAGCGTCAGTCTCCGCGACTGATGCGGAGGATCACCCGGTCGCCCGGACGTCGCTGGATCTTGCGCACCAGCGCCTCGAATCCGAGGATCGCGCGGTACTGCAGACCGTACTTCCGACGCAGTGCCGAGTCCGCGCGCGGGTCATCGGTCGCGGGGCCGGCGACTCGTCCGTGCGCCGCGACGGTGATGGCATCCGGTTCGACCGATCCCATGCGGCTGCACGGGCGCACGGTGACGCGCGGGTCGTTGCGGAGGCGCTTGACCTTGCCGGTGTTGCGTTCGCTCGTGACGACGAGTTCGTCACCGTCACGAGCGATCCAGACGGGGACGGCGACCTCGGCGCCGTTGCGACGGAAGGTTCCGAGCGAGACGAACGGCGACGCGGCGATCTCACGCCAGTGCGTGTCGGGAACGGTCATGCGAACACGCTAGCCGCCGTGGCGGGCCGGCGTGGGGGACTTGCGGCGCACGGGCTCGATACGGATCAGCCGTGCGTTCCGCTCTGGCGGTCCCACTCGAGCGACTTCCACTGGAGGAACGAACAGAGGTTGCCGGCGATCACGAGCTCGGCCGCGAGCGAAGCAATGTCGTGGATCGAGAGCGTGAGATCTTCGGGGCGCCCCGTGAGCGTCGCTTCCCACACGGGGTCGTCGTAGCCGCGCGGCTGCATGTAGATCGACGCCTTCGCATTGCGCAGGCTCATCACGACGAGCCCGGTGTCTTGACCGTCGGCGTCTTCTTGCTGGGCGACTCGAAGGGCCCCCGCCACGATGTGGCCCTGATTTTTGAACTCCTGCACCCACTCTTCGAGCTGCTCACGCGATCGACGCGGGGGCGAATCCTGAAGCTCCTCCATAGAAGACAGGATGCCATGACCCGCCGACATCGCCGCTGTCGCGCGAGCGACAGCAGCGGGAACGAGAAAACCCCCGGCGGAACCGGGGGTTTCATTCGGTGCGCGATACTGGGATCGAACCAGTGACCTCTTCCGTGTCAGGGAAGCGCGCTACCGCTGCGCCAATCGCGCCTATACAGGCTGTTCAGTTATGAAGCGAGGTGGCGACGGGATTCGAACCCGTGTAAACGGCTTTGCAGGCCGGTGCCTAGCCGCTCGGCCACGCCACCGTGTGTGGTTCGACCCACGTGTCGTGATCTCTCGTCGGTTTCCCTGACGAAGATCCCTTCACTCGAGCGGATGACGAGATTCGAACTCGCGACCCTCACCTTGGCAAGGTGATGCGCTACCACTGCGCTACATCCGCATTTCGTTTTCGGGGCTTGCCCCGAGCACTCGTAAGACATTACCCGATCTGGGCACGGGTGCAAAACCAGGCGCGCCCCGGGTGTGTCTCGACGGCGTGGTTCGGAGCACGTCGTGGCATCCGGTACGATCGATGAGTCCCGTTCGGGATGCGGGCGATTGGCGCAGTTGGTAGCGCGCTTCCTTCACACGGAAGAGGTCATCAGTTCGAGTCTGGTATCGCCCACCACTGGAGGCCCGGAATCACGCGGAACGCGGAGATTTCGGGCCTTCTTCGTCGGCGAGATCGACCTCGTGCGTGTGCACTCGGCCCCGCCCGGGTGGTGGGCTGCTGGCGCGGGTCTCAGCCCGTGGTGTCGCGCCTACGGAAGACGAGCCACGACGCGATGCAGAGCAACGCTGCCCAGGCTGCCATGACGACTGCCCCGGGTATCGGGTCGAGGAGTCCGACTCCCGGGTAGCCGGTGAGGAGCTGCAGTCCGGCGAGATCGGGCAGAAATCTCAACGCCGGAACGGGGCCCAGCCAAGAGATCGTCAGCCCGAGAACCAGAGGCACGAGTACGACGAGCGTCACGATGAACGTGCGGGCCAGGACGGTGACGGCTGCGGCGATGAGCCCGATCAGCGCATAGTTCACGGCAACGCCGACCAGGTTCCACCCCATGCCCGCCGTGAACTCACTGACGGAAAGACCGTGTTCACCGAGTGCCGCGTGTTCGAGGAGCACGGCAGCGCTCGTGGCGACGATGCCGACAGCCACCGCCGCTGCCGCGGTCACGATGAACTTCGCCGCGAGCACACGCCCCCGCCGGGGTGTGGCCGTCAGAGTGGTGGCGAGCTGTGCGTCGATGTACTCGGTTCCGGCCACGAGAGCTGCGAGCAGAATGATCAGCGGCTGTCCGAACCCGGCGGTCTCGAACCCGTGAGACTCGATGGGGAACGACGCCGTTGTTGGCGCTTCGCCGTCGAAGGCGAGCGCAGAGGCGAACGCGAGGACAGGGGGGACGAGGAGCGCGGCAGCGATCGTGCCTTGAATGCTTCGAAGAGTGAGCGCCTTGGTCCATTCGGCGCGGAGCGTGTGGATCACCTGTGCCTCACAGGTCTCGGCGCACGAACGAGACCGCTGCTGCGGTGAGCAGCACCGTTGCCCATCCGGCTTGGACGATGCCGCCCAAGGGCGGGTCGAGGTATGTGCCGGTCGCGGGGTTCGAGGAAAGAGCGGCACCCGCGGCAACGGGGAGATACTTCGCGCCGGCCCAGAACACGGTGAGGAAGTCACCGACCCCGATGACGAGCGGGACGACGAGGATGAGCGGCAGGATGACAGTGCGGGCGAGCACGCCGACGGCGAAGGCCGTCAGCGCGGTGAGCGTCCATGCGACGGTGACGCCGCCGAGGTTCGCCCAGATCGCCGGGTTCAACGTCCACGGATCGACACCGGTCTCTCCCACGAGGTGCGTGATCACCAGAGTGCCCCACATGGTCGAGAAGGCGATCGCCGCGACCGTGATCGCGAGCAGCAGCGTCTTCGTTGCGAACACGCGCAACCGCTGTGGGGTGGCCAGCAGCGTCGTGCGAATCTGTTGATTGCCGCCGTACTCGCTTCCGGCCCACAGCGCGGAGAGGACGACGACGAGGACATACCCGAACCCGGCCATCTCGAACCCCTGGAACGCGAGAGGGATCGGTTCGGAAGAGAAGAGGCGTGGGTCATCGGACGCCACCCCGACGGCGGTCGCCGCGTTGGCCCAGGCCATCGGCCAGCTGCCGAGGACGGCTGCGGCCCCGAGAATCCACGTTGCGCGGCCGGTGCGAAGTTTGGTGGCTTCGGAACGCACGAGGGGTAGGAGACCGTTCATGCCGTCGCCCCGTCCACGTCTCCGGCCCGGTAGTCGGTGTGCTTGTCCGTGAGCTCGAAGAACGCGTCTTCCAGGGTGCGGTGCGTGCCGATGACCTCTGCTGTGCTGCCCGTTGCGAGAACGCGGCCGCGAGCGATGATCACGACATCGTCGGCGGTGTCCTGCATCTCGCTCATCAGGTGACTCGACACCAACACAGCCTTGCCATCGTCGGCGAGGAGGCGCAGAAAGCGCCTTGTCCAACGGATGCCGTCGGGATCGAGTCCGTTTGTGGGCTCGTCCAGCACGAGCACGTCAGGGTCGCCGAGGAGGGCTGTGGCGATGCCGAGGCGTCGCCCCATGCCGAGCGAGAATTCGCGGATTCGCATTTTCGCGGCGTCCCGCAGTCCGGTGAGTTCCAGTACCTCGTCCACTCGTCGGGTGGGGATGGCGTTCGACTGCGCCACCCAGGTCAGGTGCGCCTTCGCGGTGCGGCCCGTGTTCGCGCCGGGGCCGTCGAGCATCGCTCCCACCGTCCACAACGGACGTTCCAGCGATCGATACGGCCGACCATCGATCAGCGCGGTGCCGCTGGTCGCACGATCCAATCCGAGCAAGACCCGCAGCGTCGAGCTCTTCCCCGCGCCGTTGGGTCCGAGACAGCCGGTGACCCGCCCCGGAAGAGCGGTGAAACTGACATCGTCGACCACGGTGCGTGAGCCGTGACGCTTGACCAGGTGACTGACTTCGATCATGCCTCCCAGCCAACTGGGCCGGCGTGCCGGCGTCAGTCTGCGAGAGTTGACAATCGCGGGCTTCGGGTCGCCGGATCACGTGGATGCCGGGGTCACAATGCCGTTCTCGTAAGCGATGACGACGAGCCCCGCCCGGTCTCGGGCCTGGAGTTTCGTCAGAATCCGGCTCACGTAGGTGCGCACGGTCGTCACGGTGACGAACAGGTCATCCGCGATCTCGGCGTTCGATCTGCCCTGCCCGATGAGAGCCAGCGTTTCGCGCTCCCGCGCCGTGAGGTGGCCGAGTCGGTGGTCCTCGCGCACGGGGGCGAAACGTCTGATCAACCGCTTCGTCACCTCCGGGGCGAGCAGCGCATTGCCCTCGTGTGTCACGCGTACTGCGTGCAGCACCTCGCCGGGCGGACTGTTCTTCAGCAGGAACCCAGAGGCTCCGGCCCGGAGTGCCTCGTACACGTACTCATCGAGATCGAACATCGTCAGCACGATCACCCGCGGCCCGTCGGGCTTCCCGGTGAGGACGCGGGTCGCTTCCAGCCCGCTCATCCGCGGCATCTGCACGTCCATCAAGACGACATCCGGATGCAGACTTGCCGCACGCTCGACCGCGTCCGTGCCGTCTGTAGCCTCGCCAACCACCTCCATGCCGGCCTCGCTGTCGACCAGCATTCGAAGCGATGAGCGGATCGACGGTTCATCGTCCGCGATGAGCACCCTGATCACATTCGTCCTTGCGGTCTGCTCGGAGTTCTCACCAGCGGAATGGTCGCCGACACCGTGAAGCCCGACGTCGAGGAGGCGAAGTCCACCGTCCCACCCAGGAGCTCGATTCTCTCGCGCATACCCGCCAAACCGTGACCGGGCTGGAACGTGCGCGGAGCGCCTTGCCCATCATCCTGAATCCCCACCGTCACCGACTCCGAGGACACGTGAAGCCTCACGATGGCGAGGGACGCCGCCGCGTGCCGGATGACGTTCGTCATCGCTTCTTGGACAACTCTGAGCACCGTCGTACGTACATCGGACGGAAGCCCATCGATCGTTTCGTCGGAGTCGATACGGACGGAGATACCGGCCCGCTCAGCGGACATCGCAAGACGTGCGAGCGCTGTCGACAGGGGACTCGACGCGACATTCTCCGCCTCGGTGCCGGTTCGCTCCCGATGCAGGAGGCCTTTCAACTGAAACAGAGAGGCTCTCGCATCACCCTCGATCCCCCGCAGCACCTCACGCAGTTGCTCGGTGCCGAGAGTGCCCACATGGGCGGCGACTCCCGCTTGCACCCCGATCGTTCCGAGGGAGTGAGACAGCACATCGTGTACGTCGCGCGCCACGCGAAGACGCTCCTCGGCGCGCGACCGAGCCGTCGCTTCCTCCCTGACCTCTCGTGTCCGCACGCCGAGCACCCACGCGACGCACAACACGACAGCGCTCAACACCATCCCGCGGAAACGATCCTCGACGCCCTCCGTACCGAGGAACGCCGAGGTGAGCACCACGAGGACGACGCCGGCGAACATCCACCACGGGAACCTGCGTCCTCCGCGCTTCTCCGCCAGTCGGAACACCGCGAATCCCGTCAACATGAACGGATCGGCAGTGACGTGGAGGGTCCATCCGCATGCTGTCGCGGCAGCCGTCACGACCACTCCGAGGAACGGCAGGCGCGAACCGGCCATCACACCGACCACCGCCGTAGCGCCCAAAGCGAGCTGAGTCCATCGTGCGGCGAGATCCTCCGGCGTGACCGTCAACCAGAGTCCCAGGAACACGGTGAGTCCGAGGATCAGGCCCGTCAGAAGGCCCCTCCGCAACCGAGTGCCGGAAAACCCGCGCGAGCGTGAACCGCGGCGATGACGACTCCCACCCACCGACCCCGCTCCTCTCCATCGGCGTTCTCGCGGTTCGCCCAGGGCCTCCGCGCGCTCCGCGACGACGCGGTCGATCAGTGCCCGCCGTCCCTGTGCTCCGGCGGCCACGCCACCGTGAAGCGCTCGAACACGATCTCGTCGTCCTTCTCCGACCACTCCCGCCCGAGCGCTGCGGAGATACGCGTCCAGTATCGACGATGCTCCTCCCGCCAGCTCTCGAGGGACCGGTCGTCCTCGCCCTCGTCGAACGCGAATCGCGCGTCCGCGCTCTCGAAGACGCCCAGACGCATCTCGGTCGTCCGCAGGATGGCTCGGGGCGCGCCTCGGCCGTCGCAGGCGATCCAGTGCGATCCGATGCGCGGGAGGGGTTGTCCCTCGGCGATGTACTCCGCCACGAGCGACGAGGTCGCACGCTTCTCCCCCTCGAGAACGTGCGCGAGCAACTCGTCGGCCAGTCTCTCGGAGTCACCGAAGTGCTCGACGGTGTACTCGGGGCAGGCGGCGACGGCGTCGGGATGGGCGTCGGCGTACTGCTGCCACATCCGAGCCGCGGCGGCGGTGTCGACGACGATGGGTGAAATGGTGCTCATTCACCCATCCTGACAGCCGTGGTCAGCCGCGCTTCCACCCGTAGCGGGCTGTCAGCGCGGCCGCGACCGTGTCGAAGCGCCCCCGATCCAGGGCTGCGGCTTCTCGACGCATGCCGGCATCGTGCACGAGGTACAGCTGCTCGATGTCGACCCACGAGGGACGCCGCTGCGGGTCCCACTCCCCCGTGCCGAGGGACAGGTACTGCCGATCGCCGTCGTGCGGCTTGCTGGTCAGCCGTACGGCGTACGAGCGGGTGGCATCCGCCCGTCCGATGACGAGGACGGGACGATCCTTGCCTTGCCCGTCGCGCTCTTCGTACGGCACCCACGTCCAGACGATCTCTCCCCCGTCCGGCGCATTGTCGCGCTGCGGAGCGTACGAGATCGTGAGGCGGCGCGGCGGCTCGATTTCGAGCGTCTGGGCGTCGGCTGGCGCCGTGACGGCTCGTGCGGGCGCAGAGGCCGGCCTGGCCGGTGCCGTCGAGCGGAACATCCCGAGGAAAGCCGACACGAGACGAGAGGTGGTTCCCATTCCCCCACCCTAGGCATCCGCGGACTCGAATCCGACGGAGCGCAGCGCACGGCAGCGCGGGGCGAAAACGAGAGACGGGGCGCCACCGACGAATCGGTGACGCCCCGTCCGGGGTGAGGATGCTCAGGCGCGAGCGTCGGTCAGGACGTAGCCCTCTTCACCGTGAACCACGGTGTCGATACCGGCGATCTCGTCCTCGTTCTTGACGCGGAAGCCGATCGTCTTCTCGATCGCGAAGCCGATGACGAAGGCGAGAACGAACGAGTACACCAGGACTGCGAGGGCGGCGATCGCCTGCACCAGCAGCTGGTTCAGCGAGCCGCTGTAGATGAGGCCGGTGGTGTTGGCGAAGATGCCGAGGTACAGCGTTCCGAGCAGACCGCCGACGAGGTGGATGCCGACCACGTCGAGCGAGTCGTCGAAGCCGAGCTTGAACTTCAGCTCGATCGCGAGGGCGCAGACGGCACCGGCGACGAGACCCAGCACGATGGCCCAGATCGGCGTCAGTGCGGCGCACGCCGGGGTGATCGCGACGAGACCGGCGACGGCGCCCGACGCGGCACCCACGGAGGTGGGCTTGCCGTCCTTGATCTTCTCGACGATCAGCCAGCTGAGCAGGGCTGCTGCGGGAGCGGCGATCGTGTTGACGAAGGCCAGGGCGGCGGTGCCGTCAGCGGCGAGCTCGGAGCCCGCGTTGAAGCCGAACCAGCCGAACCACAGCAGACCGGCGCCCAGGAGCACGAACGGCGGGTTGTGGGGGACGTGGGCGCCCTTCTGGAAGCCGACGCGCTTGCCGAGGACCAGAGCGAGGGCGAGGGCGGCGGCACCGGCGTTGATGTGGACCGCGGTACCACCGGCGAAGTCGATCGCACCGACGCCGAACACGTCCTGCATACCGTGGGTGATCCAGCCGCCGTAGGAGAACGAGCCGTCCTCGGCGAGACCGAAGTTGAAAACCCAGCTGGCGACGGGGAAGTAGACGACCGTCGACCACACGAAGGCGAAGATCATCCAGGCGCCGAACTTGGCGCGATCGGCGATGGCGCCCGAAACCAGGGCGACGGTGATGATGGCGAAGGTGGCCTGGAAGGCGACGAAGGCCAGCGGCGGGTACGCGGCGCCCTCAGGCGTCTCGAGGACGCTGGCGAGACCGAACTCGTTCCAGTCGATCATCCAGGGAAGCTGGGTGACGCCGGCGTCGGTCGCCGGGAAGGCGATCGCGTAGCCGTAGAGCACCCACAGCACGCCGATCAGGCCCATCGCGCCGAAGCTCATCATCATCATGCTGATAACGCTCTTGGCCTTGACGAGACCGCCGTAGAAGAATGCGAGTCCTGGCGTCATGAGCAGCACGAGGGCGGCTGCTAGCAGGATGAATGCGGTGTTGCCTTGATCCATCTCGGAGGAAACCTCTCTGCAGGGACGCAGGTGTAGCGTCGGGTCCCCCCAGTGTTCCCAGCCCCGGTTTCCATCTCCGTTCGAGAGGTGTTACGGGGACGTTACGGAGATCGGCCTCACGTAAACATCGCGTTTCGCGCGGCCGAGAGGCGCAGATGAGGACGCTGGATCACGAGTGTGTAAGGGCGACGAGCCGCGACGTGGCGCGCAAGTACTTCTTGCGGTACCCGCCCGCGAGCATCTCGTCGCTGAAGACCGTGTTCAGCGGGACGCCGGTTGCCCGGATCGGGATCTGCGCGTCGTACGCGCGGTCGATGAACGCGACCAGACGGAGGGCGGCCGACTGGTCGTGCAGAACCTGCACGTCGCGCAGCCCGATCGTGTCGACCCCGTCGATCAGTCGGATGAAACGCGAGGGGTGCACGCGGGCCAGGTGACCGACGAGGTCGGAGAACGCATCATCGGATGCCACTCCGGCTGAGGCCGCGGCATCCATCGCCTGACGGTACTCGTCGTCGCCGAGCACCTTCGCCTCGCCGTCGATCGCACGCTGACGGAAGTCGGTCCCGTCGATGCGGATGGTCCGGAAGCTGTCCGCCATCGACTGGATCTCGCGCAGGAAGTCCTGCGCCACGAAGCGTCCCTCGCCGAGGGCGTTGGGCGGGGTGTTCGACGTCGCCGCCAGACGGGTTCCGGATGCCACGAGCTCCCCGAGCAGTCGCGTCATGACCATCGTGTCGCCCGGGTCGTCGAGCTCGAACTCGTCGATGCAGAGAAGATCGCTCCCGCGGAACAGTTCCACGGCCTTGGCGTAGCCGAGCACGCCGACGAGTGCGGTGTATTCGATGAACGATCCGAAGTACTTCCGGCGGGCCGGCATCGCGTGGTAGATCGACGCGAGCAGGTGCGTCTTGCCGACGCCGAAGCCGCCGTCGAGGTAGACCCCGGGCTTGACCGGCGCGACCTTCTCGGCGCGACGGAAGAACCCGCCCTTCTTCGCCGGGCTCGACTGCTTTCCGGCGAACGCCTGAAGGAGTTCTTTGGCCTCCTGCTGCGAGGGGTAGGCATCGTCGGCCCGATACGACTCGAAGGTCGCGCCGTCGAACTGCGGCGGCGGGACGAGGGCGTTCACCATCTCGGCACCGGTGACGGCGGGCTCGCGCTCCGTCAGGTGGATGAGGCCGGTCGTGGCGGGAGTGGAGGTCATGGCCGTCCTGTGTCCGAGTCTTACGGGATGGGTGCGTGCCCCATGCCGCGGATCTAGGGTCGATGGTGCGGTGTCCACCCTATGCCGCCGCACCCCCTGCCCCGACCGAGGAGATCTCCCGTGACCGTCGAGTTCGACACCAGCTCCCCCAAGTTCGCCGACTACGCCGAGCCCGGCCGTCTCGTGACCGGCGAGTGGCTCGAGCAGCGGCTCGGGCAACCGGGTCTGGTCGTCGTCGAGTCCGATGAGGACGTGCTCCTCTACGAGACCGGGCACATCCCCGGTGCGGTCAAGGTCGACTGGCACACCGAGCTCAATGATCCCGTCGTGCGCGACTACCTCGACGGCGAGGGCTTCGCGAAGCTGCTGAGCAAGAAGGGCATCGCGCGCGACGACACGGTTGTCATCTACGGCGACAAGAACAACTGGTGGGCCGCGTACGCGCTGTGGGTGTTCTCGCTCTTCGGGCACGAAGACGTTCGCCTCCTCGACGGCGGCCGCGACAAGTGGATCGCCGAGGGGCGCCCTCTCACGACCGAGCCGACCACCCGCGAGCCGGTCGAGTACCCGATCGTCGAGCGCGACGACGCATTGATCCGCGCTTACAAGGACGACGTGCTCGCGCACCTCGGCAACCCGCTCATCGATGTGCGCTCCCCCGAGGAGTACTCGGGCGAGCGCACCTCCGCTCCGGCGTACCCCGAAGAGGGGGCTCTCCGCGCGGGTCACATCCCGAGCGCCCAGAGCGTGCCGTGGGCCAAGGCCGTCGCCGAAGACGGCGGCTTCAAGTCGCGCGAAGAGCTGGATGCCATCTACCGCGACGGCGCGGGCCTGAAGGACGGCGACAAGATCGTGGCGTACTGCCGCATCGGCGAGCGCTCGAGTCACACCTGGTTCGTGCTGAAGCACCTCCTCGGCTTCGAGGACGTCCGCAACTACGACGGCTCGTGGACCGAGTGGGGCAGCGCCGTGCGTGTGCCGATCGTCTCGGGATCGGAGCCCGGCGAGGTGCCCTCGCGCTGAGCCCGGCGTTCGCGGGCGTGGGAGGATGACGGAGATGTCCGAGAACACCCTCCCCGCCCGCCTGGCCGAGATCCGCGACGAGTTCCTCGAGCTCGACGAGCCCGACCGGCTGCAGCTCCTGCTGGAGTTCTCGCAGGAGCTCCCCGCGGTGCCGGCCGAGTACGCCGATCACCCCGAGCTGCAGGAGCGGGTGGCAGAGTGCCAGTCGCCGGTGTACATCATCGTCACGGTCGACGACGCTGATCGCGTCGCGATGCACGCCACGGCACCCGCCGAGGCCCCGACGACGCGCGGTTTCGCGAGCATCCTGGCGCAGGGACTGACCGGGCTGTCGGCCGACGAGGTCCTCGCCGTTCCCGACGACTTCCCGCAGAGCATCGGCCTCACCCGAGCGGTCAGCCCGCTGCGGATCGCGGGCATGACGGGCATGCTCATGCGCGCGAAGCGTCAGGTCGCCGCCAAGCGGGGTGCCTGAACGCTGTGCCTGAGCACGGCGGCATCCGTCACTCTTCGGACGCGAGTCCCTGCCGCCGTACCCAGTCCTGGATCACGCGGGTGAAGCGCGTCTCGTCGTAGTTCCACAGCTTCGTGTGGCGCGCCACCTCGAACGTCTCCATCGTGACGAGGTCGGGGCGAGCCTCCGCGAGGGCGTGCGAAGCGTCGCTGGGCACGAAGCCGTCATCGTCGCTGTGGAGGATCAGGACCGGATGCCGCAGGTCGTCCGCGTGGGCGACACGGTCGAGACGGTCGAGGGGGATGGCCTCGCCGCGGACCAGGCGGGCACCCCAAGCGGAGTCGAGGATGCGCTCCGTCAGACCGAGGACCGGGCGGGGCAGCTTGAGGAGACGGCTCTGATAGCGCAGAACCGTGCGCCAGTCGACGACGGGTGATTCCAGGACGAGTCCCGCGATCAGGTCTCGATGCGTCGAGAAGGCTTCGGTCTGGAGGCACATCGCGCCGCCCATCGACCACCCCATGAGGATGACGCGTCGCGCCCCGTGCGCCGCGGCGTACTCGATCGCGGCATCGACGTCGCGCCACTCGGTCGCGCCGAGCGCGTAGGTGCCGCTCGCGCTCTGCGGCGCCTCCCCGTCGTTGCGGTACGACACCGCGAGAGCCGTGATACCGAGGGCGTGGAAGACCGGGATGGCGCGAAGCGTCTCGGCGCGCGTCGTCCCTCGACCGTGGACCTGGATGACCCAGACACCGGACCCCTCGTCGCTGGACTCCTCCCCGCCGGACTCCTCGTCGGCGGGGAACTCCCACGCGGGGCAGGCCCCGACGGGGGTCTCGATCTGCACCGACCGGTACGGCAGTCGGAGCTGATCGGGTTCGTCGTAGTACCAGCCGCTGAAAGCCGCCTCGGCGGCGATGCTGTCGTCGGCGGCGACCTGGGTGAGGAGTTTCCGGGTGACGGTTGCGCCGTCGTCGGCGACCACCGACCCCAGCCGCAGATAGTCGGTGGTTCCAACGGTGAAGAGCCCGTACCGTCCCGGTAGGGCGGTGTCATCGGTGCGGTCGAGCGTGACCGTCTGCGCGGCGGTGTCGAGCGAGACGATCCGCGTGTTGGGAACTCGACCCGCGGGTGTGATGACGGTACGAGCCATGCGGAGCGAGACGGCACTCAATGCGGTGAGGCTCGCCCCGAAGGCCATCGCGAGAGTCGCGATCCCCACGCGTGCGATCGATACGGTTCGTCGCGAGGGGCCGGGCCGCGCGGCGCGCCTGGGAGCGTTCATCGAGGCCTCACTCTAGTCTGTGGCCGTGACTGACCTGGGCTCACCCGAGGCGTCGACCCCTTTCGCCCGGGCGATGGAGGAGGTGCGCGCCGCCACGTTCCGTGACGATTTCGTCGTGCGCGAGATCCCCTCCCCTGCCGGCCTGGCGCCCCACTCCCTGGCGTTGGCGGGCGATGTCCGTCCGGAGGAACACTCGACCGACTCGCCTTTCGGCACGGGGCGTTTCATCCTGCTGCACGATCCGGACGAACCCGATGCGTGGGGCGGCGCGTGGCGCGTGGTGTGCTTCGCGCAGGCGCCGCTGGAGCCCGAGATCGGCATCGATCCCCTCCTCGCCCAAGTGGCGTGGTCGTGGCTCATCGATGCTCTCGACTCGCGCGGCGCCGAACGGCACTCCGAATCGGGCACCGCCACCAAGACCCTCTCGACCGGTTTCGGGGCCCTCGCGTCCCAGGGCGAGGGGTCGCAGATCGAACTTCGCGCGTCATGGTCGCCGCGTGGTCCCATCCGCCCCCATCTCGACGCGTGGGCGGAACTCGTGTGCATGCTGGCCGGCCTCCCCCCGGGGTCGGAGGGCGTCGCCGTCTTCGGAGCCCGGAGGCCCACCCGTGGTTGAGTACAACGTCATCGAGGATGCCGCCGGACTGGCGTCGGCATCCGATCGCCTCGCTGCGGGTACCGGTCCGGTCGCGGTCGACGTCGAGCGTGCATCGGGATTCCGCTACTCGCAGCGCGCGTACCTCATCCAGGTGTTCCGTCGGGAGGCGGGCGTCTTCCTCTTCGACCCGTCGACGATCGAGGACTTCTCGCCGCTGCAGGCCGCGATCGCAGACATCGAGTGGGTGTTCCACGCGGCCAGTCAGGACCTGCCGTCGCTGCGCGAGCGTGGTCTCGAGCCCCCGCGCATCTTCGACACCGAGCTGGGCGCGCGACTGCTCGGACACGAGCGCGTCGGTCTCGGCGCTGTCGTCGAGCAGACGCTGGGCATCACGTTGGCCAAGGCCCACTCGGCGGCGGACTGGTCGACCCGTCCACTCCCGGCATCCTGGCTCGAGTATGCCGCCCTCGACGTCGAGCACCTCATCGACGTCCGGGACGTGCTGGTGGCCGAGCTCGACGAGCAGCAGAAGACCGAGTTCGCGCGGCAGGAGTTCCAGGCCGTCCTCGACCGCCTGCCCAAGCCGCCGCGCGAAGACCCGTGGCGGCGTATGAGCGGGCTCCACACGGTGCGCGGTCGCCGAGCTCTCGCGGTGGCCCGTGCGCTCTGGTGGGCCCGCGAGGAGTACGCCCGCGAGCAGGACGTCGCCCCCGGCCGACTCGTGCCCGACCGCGCACTTGTGGCCGCCGTGCTCGCGGATCCCGCGAGCAAGCAGGCGCTCGCCGGCGTCAAGGAGTTCAACGGGCGGGCCAGCCGTACTCAGCTCGATCGGTGGTGGAACGCCATCGTGGCGGGCCGCGAAGACACCGAGTTGCCGCCGGACCGTGTCCCCAGCGACACGCTTCCGCCGCCCCGCGCGTGGGTCGATCGCAACCCCGAGGCCGATCGTCGTCTGAAGGCGGCGCGACCCGCCGTCGAGGCGCGCGCCGAAGAGTTGCGGATGCCGACCGAGAACCTCCTCACCCCCGAGACGCTTCGTCGGGTGGCCTGGGCTCCGCCCGCCGAGGTGACCGTCGAGACCATCGGGGCGGCTCTCGCCGAACTCGGTGCGCGACCCTGGCAGATTGACCAGACCGCACAGGTGATCGCGGATAGCTTTGTAGCTTCCCTCAAAGTCGACGACGACGGGTCTGGCGCGGATTCGTAGGTTCGGACAACCGATTCCTCGCGGGGAATCCGCCTTCCTAGGCTGGGGTCATCCCAAACTTTGGAGGCAGAGTGGCCGAGATGACGGACGTCTTCTTCGTCGACGGAATGCGCACCCCCTTCGGGCGCGCCGGCGAGAAGGGCATGTACTGGAACACCCGCGCGGACGACCTGGTCGTCAAAGCGATCATCGGGTTGATGGAGCGCAACGGCGACGTGCCGAAGGACCGCATCGACGACGTGGCGATCGCCGCGACGTCGCAGACCGGTGACCAGGGTTTGACCCTCGGTCGCACCGCGGCGATCCTCGCGGGGCTCCCGATGACGGTGCCGGGTCTCGCGGTCGAGCGCATGTGCGCCGGCGCCATGACCAGCGTCACCACGATGGGTGCCTCGATCGGCGTCGGCATGTACGACCTCGCTCTCGCGGGCGGCGTCGAGCACATGGGTCGTCACCCCATCGGGGGAAACGTCGACCCCAACCCGCGCTTCGTGGCCGAGAAGCTCGTCGACCCGGGCGCGCTCAACATGGGCGTGACGGCGGAGCGCATCCACGACCGGTTCCCGCACCTCACCAAGGAGCGCGCCGACCGCTACGGTGCAGCGAGCCAGCACAAGGTGCAGGCCGCCTACGAGGCCGGGAAGATCCAGCCCGACCTCGTGCCGGTGGCGGTGAAGGATGCCGACGGCGCCTGGGGTCTCGCGACCGAGGACGAGGGTCGCCGCCCCGAGACCACTGTCGAGGGTCTCGCGACGCTGAAGACGCCGTTCCGCCCGCACGGCCGCGTCACCGCCGGCACCTCGTCGCCCCTCACCGACGGCGCCACGATCAGCCTGCTCGCGGGTGCTGACGCCGTGAAGGAGTTCGGTCTCACCCCGAAGATGCGGATGGTGTCGTTCGCGTTCGCCGGCGTCGAGCCCGAGATCATGGGCATCGGCCCCATCCCCTCGACCGAGAAGGCCCTCAAGAAGGCCGGGCTCACGATCGACGACATCGGCCTGTTCGAGCTGAACGAGGCGTTCGCCATCCAGGTGATCTCGCTGCTCGATCACTTCGGCATCGCCGACGACGACCCGCGCGTTAACCCCTGGGGCGGTGCGATCGCCGTCGGCCACCCGCTCGCGGCATCCGGAGTCCGTCTCATGATCCAGCTCGCCGCGCAGTTCGCCGAGCGTCCCGACGTGCGCTACGGCCTCACCGCCATGTGCGTGGGCCTCGGCCAGGGCGGCTCCGTCATCTGGGAGAACCCGTTCTTCGACGGAAAGAAGAAGCGCAAGTGACCGACTACACCTCGATCGACTTCAGCCCTCTCGACGCTCTCACCGGTGACGAGGTGGTGACCCACTCCCCCGTCCGTGATGTGCGGCTGCCCTCGGGCAACGTCCTCGCTCTCATCACGCTCGACAACGGCCGCGACCACACGCGTCCGAACACGCTGGGGCCGGCGACGCTCGCCGATCTCGGCGAAACCCTCGCGACCCTGAAGCATCGTGCGGCGGCGGGCGAGATCCACGCCGTGGCGATCACCGGCAAGCAGTACATCCTCGCCGCCGGTGCCGACCTGTCCGACGTCGCCAAGCTGCCGTCGAAGGACGTCGCCCGTCTCATCGCGCAGCGCGGGCACCAGGTCATCGGCTCGCTGTCCGACCTCGGCGTCCCGTCGTTCGCGTTCGTCAACGGGCTCGCGTTGGGCGGCGGTCTCGAGATCGCGCTGAACTCGACGTACCGCACGGTCGACGCGTCGGCCGCGGCGATCGCGCTGCCCGAGGTGTTCCTCGGGATCATCCCCGGCTGGGGAGGCGCCTATCTGCTGCCGAACCTCATCGGCATCGAGAACGCGCTCGAGGTCGTCATCTCGAACCCGCTCAAGCAGAACCGCATGCTCAAGCCCCAGCAGGCGTTCGACCTGGGGATCATGGATGCCATCTTCCCGGCGGCCTCCTACCTGGAGGACTCGCTGCGGTGGGCGGACGGCGTGCTCACCGGTCGCGTCCGCGTCGAGCGCAAGAACGAGCCCGGCAAGCTCGAGCGCCTGACCAAGTGGCCGATCGCGATCAAGATGGCGCGCGGCATGCTCGAGTCCAAGATCGGCACCGTGCCCCGCTCTCCCTACGTCGCGCTCGACCTGCTCGACAAGGCCAAGAGCGGCACGAAGGCCGAGGGGTTCGCCCGCGAGGACGAGGCGCTTGCCGACCTCATCACGGGCGATCAGTTCGCGGCATCCATGTATGCCTTCGACCTCGTGCAGAAGCGCGCGAAGCGTCCGGTCGGGGCTCCCGACAAGGCCTTGGCGAAGAAGGTCACGAAGGTCGGTGTCATCGGCGCGGGACTCATGGCGTCGCAGTTCGCTCTGCTGTTCGTGCGGAAGCTGCGGGTGCCCGTCGTCATCACCGACCTCGACCAGGGTCGCGTCGACAAGGGCGTGGCATCCATCCGGGAGGAGATCGGCAAGCTCGAGGCGAAGGGCCGGCTCGACGGCGACACCGCCAACCAGCTGCGCGCCCTCGTGCACGGCACGACCGACCGCTCGGAGTTCGCGGACTGCGACTTCGTGATCGAGGCCGTGTTCGAAGAGGTCGGGGTCAAGCAAGAGGTGTTCTCGGCCATCGAGAAGATCGTCGCGGAAGACGCGATCCTCGCCACCAACACCTCGTCGCTCTCGGTCGCCGAGATCGGCTCGGTGCTGCAGAACCCGGAGCGGCTCGTCGGCTTCCACTTCTTCAACCCCGTCGCGGTCATGCCGCTCATCGAGGTCGTGAAGACGGATGCCACCTCCGACGCCGCCCTGTCGACGGCGTTCGTCGTCGCGAAGGGGCTCGGCAAGAACGCCGTGCTCACCGCCGACGCGCCCGGGTTCGTCGTGAACCGGCTGCTGGCCAAGGTCATGGGTGAGGCCGCGCGGGCGGTGTACGAGGGCACCCCGATCACGGTGGTGGAGAAGGCGTTCGCGCCGCTCGGGCTGCCGATGGGACCATTCCAGCTCATTGACCTGGTCGGCTGGAAAGTCGCGGCCCACGTACAGGACACCATGGCCGGCGCCTTCCCGGAGCGGTTCTTCGCGTCCGAGAACTTCCACGAGCTTGCGGCGCTCCCGGAGGTCGTCGAGAAGGACAAGGGCGGCCGCGTCACCGGCTGGACCAAGGCCGCACAGAAGGTTCTCGTCACCGGCAAGACGCCCGTCGCGCCCGAGACGATCCTCGCCCGCGTGCAGGACGGCCTCGCGCAGGAGATCAAGATCATGCTCGACGAGGGCGTAGTCCCCGAGGTGCAGGACATCGACCTGTGCCTCATCCTCGGCGCGGGCTGGCCCTTCATCGACGGCGGGGCCTCGCCCTACCTCGACCGCGAGGGGGCCTCGGAACGCGCCTTCGGCGACACGTTCCACCACCCGCCCATCCGCGGCATCGGAGCCTGAGGCGTTCTGTCACGACGGCGTCGTCCCCGCGGGGGCGGCGCCGTCGTCGTTCGTGCGGCCGTCACGAGGACAGGCTGAGCGACGAGGACAGGGTGTCTGCTGCGGCGGGGTCAACGGGTCAGTGCAACACCCTGATTGAGGGGTGTGGCGGTGTTCAGCGTTTTGCGGAGTGTGAAGCGGGAGTTCTGGCGAGGTATC
>NZ_JBFBJJ010000023.1:0-39666 GCF_040686055.1 Microbacterium sp. NPDC086615 | reverse complement strand
GATACCTCGCCAGAACTCCCGCTTCACACTCCGCAAAACGCTGAACACCGCCACACCCCTCAATCAGGGTGTTGCACTGACCCGTTGACCCCGCCCGCGGCTCCGTCCTCCCCTCCCCGAATCTCCTCCCATCTCAAAACGCAGCGCCGCGGCAGCCATCCCGCCGCCCACTCCGGATCCCCTGCTCACGCCCCCGCCTCCTCTCCGCTGACCTAGGCTCGACCCATGGATGCCGAGCACGCGAGCGCGACGCGTGGTCCGGTCGTCGTCCCCCTCGGCGCGACCGTGACCGCGAACGGCGCGGTGAGCGGGCTCGGCGCGGTCCGCACGACCGGCGGAACCGGCCCCGCGCCGGCGAATCCTGAGCGCCCCGCGCACGAACCTGTCGCCGGCGCTCCGCGGAGCGGCGGTCTCCTCGACCGCTTCGGCCGGGTCGCCACCGACCTGCGCGTCTCGGTGATCGACAAGTGCAACCTCCGCTGCACGTACTGCATGCCGGCCGACGGGATGCCGTGGCTCCCGCAGTCGCAGCTGATGAGCGCCGACGAGATCCGGCGCATCGTCCGCGTCGCTGTGCACTCCCTGGGCGCGGAAGAACTGCGGATCACCGGCGGCGAGCCCCTCGTGCGCAAGGACCTCGAGCACATCATCGCCGGCATCCGCGCCGACAATCCCGATCTGCCGATCTCGCTGACGACGAACGCTGTCGGCCTCGACCGCCGCGCCCAGACCCTGAAGGATGCCGGCCTCAACCGCGTGAACGTCTCGCTCGACACCCTCCACCCCGGGACCTTCGCCGAGCTCACGCGCCGCCCGCACCTCGACAAGGTGCTCGCAGGTCTCCAGGCCGCGCGCGCCGCGGACCTCGGCCCCATCAAGATCAACGCTGTGCTCCTCCGGGGCATCAACGACACCGAGGTCGTCCCCCTGGTCGACTGGGCCGTGTCGAACGGCTTCGAGATGCGCTTCATCGAGGACATGCCCCTCGACGGCGACCGGTCATGGAGCGCGACCAACGTCATCCCGGCCCGCGACATCCGCGCCGCGATCGAGGGGGCCTTCACCCTCACCGCCGACCCCCGGGGCCGGGGCGCCGCGCCCGCTGAGCGCTGGGAGGTGCGCCGCCTCGGCGAGACCGCCCTCGCCGGGCACGTCGGCATCATCTCGTCGGTCACCGAACCGTTCTGCGCGGCCTGCTCACGCACGCGCGTCACCGCCGACGGCCGCATCCGGTCGTGCCTGTTCTCGCACGAAGAGACCGACCTGCTCACGGCCCTCCGCGACGGCGCCGACGACGAGGGTCTCGCGCAGATCTGGCGGGATGCCATGTGGCTCAAGCCCCGCGCCCACGGCTCCGATCGCGTGGGGCTCGCGCGTGCCGACTTCGTCCAGCCCGAGCGCACGATGAGCGCGATCGGCGGATGAGGCCGCTCGTCGAGCCGGTGGCATCCCTCGCCCCCGAAGAACTCATCCGCACGGCGCGTCACGCCGTGCTCGCCGGTATCGGTGAGGAGGGGCAACGGCGGATCGCGGCCGCGCGTATCGCCGTGGTGGGCGCCGGAGGACTCGGCTCCCCCGTGCTGCTCTCGCTCGCCGCGGCGGGCGTCGGTGAGCTCGTGATCATCGACGACGACACGGTCGAACGCACCAACCTGCAGCGTCAGCTCGCTCACCGCGTCGACGACATCGGCACCGCCAAGACGGCATCCGCCGCCCGCGCCGTTCGCGATCTCTCGCCCCTCACCGTCGTCCATGAGCGCACGGTACGCCTGACCTCCGACAATGCCCGCGAACTGCTCGACGGCGCCCACCTCGTCATCGACGGCAGCGACACCTTCGACACGCGCGAAGCGGTCGCCGCCGCGGCCGAGGCCCTCGGCATCCCTCTCGTCTGGGGAGCCGTCCAGGAGTGGGCCGCCCAGGTGACCGTCTTCTGGTCGGCCCCGCCCGAGGGACACGCACCGGTCGTGCTCGGCGACCTCTTTCCGCCCGGATCGGCGGGCGAACCGCCGACGTGCGCGCAGGTCGGCGTGCTCGGCTCCCTGTGCGTGCAGGTCGGCGGTCTGCTCGCGACCGAGGCCGTCAAGCTCGTCACCGGCGCCGGCGAACCGTTGCTCGGGCGCGTGGTCGTCATCGACGCGCTGCGCGCCCGCCACGACGTCATCCCCCTGAGCCCCGCGAGGCGACCGTGACAACCCACGCTGAGGTGCACGAAATGCACGCGGTGGCACACTCGCGCCGGACAAACAGCGCACCTCAGCGCTATCCGGGGACGGGAAGACATGCACGACAGGCGGCGGCACACGCCGCCCCGACTCGAAAGGCCCGAGCGTGACCGAACTCCTCACCGTCGAAGAGCACCGCTCCCGGGTGCTCGCCGCCGCCTCGCTTCTCCCCGCCGAGACCGTGTCGCTGTCCGAGGCCTCCGGCCGCACCCTCGCCGAGCCCGTGCTCGCGGCGCACGACCTCCCCGGCTTCGACAACTCCTCGATGGACGGCTTCGCGGTCCGCTTCGCCGACGTCGAGGGGGCGGATGCCGAGCACCCGGTGTCCCTGCGAGTGATCGCCGACCTGCCGGCCGGCACCGCCGACGACCCCTCCCTCGCGCCGGGCCAGGCGGCGCGCATCATGACGGGCGCCGCTGTTCCCGCCGACGCCGACGCGATCGTCCCGTTCGAAGACACCGCCGGGGGCCTCGCCGACTCGCTCGACACGATCGAGGTCCTCCGCGCCCCCGCCGCCGCGGGCGCCTTCATCCGTCGGCGCGGCGGCGACACCCGCGCCGGCGACGTCGTCCTCTCGGCGGGAGAACACCTCGGCCCCTTTGCTCTCGCGGCAGCCGCCGCGGCCGGGGTCGCCGAGGTCGCCGTCCGCCGCCGCCCCCGTGTCGCTGTCGTCTCCACCGGAAGCGAGCTCGTCGCCCCGGGCGACACGCCCACGCGCGGGCAGACCCCCGACTCGAACGCGACACTGCTCGCCGCGCTCGTCGCGGCCGCCGACGCCGACATCGAGCTCGTCGACCGAGTCGGCGACGATCCGGCGGGAATCGAGACCGTCCTCGCGCGCGTCTCGCGCGCCGATGTGGTGGTCTTCACCGGCGGCGTGAGCGCGGGGGCCTATGAGCCCGTGCGCCTCGCCCTGTCCGACCGCATCGCCTTCGAGAAGGTGGCGATGCAGCCCGGCAAGCCCCAGGCCTTCGGCGCTCTCGCCGACGGGCGTCTCGTCTTCGGCCTCCCCGGCAACCCCGTGAGCGTCGCGGTGTCGTTCGAGGTGTTCGTGCGGCCCGCCCTCCTGGCCCTGCAGGGACGCGCGGTGCTCGATCGGCGCATCGCCCGGCTCACGGCATCCGAGGCCTGGACGACACCGCCCGGACGCCGCCAGTACCTCCCGGCCGCGGTCGATCTCGTCGCGGGAACCGTCCGACCGGCCACGGCCGGCGGGTCGGGCTCGCACCTCGCCGCTTCTCTCGCGCGAGCCGAAGCGTTCGCGATCGTGCCCGCCGAGGTGTCCGCCGTGTCGGTGGGCGACGCGCTCGATGTCATGCTGATTCCATGACCTTCACGCACCTGGATGCCGCGGGCCACGCCCGCATGGTCGATGTCACCCTCAAGCAGCCCACGGTCCGCACCGCGACCGCCCGCGGCTTCGTGCGCTGCGCGCCCGAGGTGGTCGCGGCGCTGCGCGACGGCACCGCCCCGAAGGGCGACGTGCTGGCCGTGGCGCGCATCTCCGGCATCCAGGCAGCGAAGTCGACGCCGGCGCTCCTCCCCCTCGCGCACGTGATCGGCGTGCACCGTGCGTCGGTCGATCTCGAGATCACCGACGACGGCGTTGAGATCGAGGCCACCGTCGGCACCGCCGACCGCACCGGCGTCGAGATGGAAGCCCTGACCAGCGTCTCGGTCGCCGCCCTCGCGATCGTCGACATGGTGAAGGGCATGGACAAGAGCACGTTCATCGAGAACGTCCGCATCGTGTCGAAGACCGGCGGGAAGTCGGGCGACTGGGTGCGGCCGGGCGAGCCCGCCGGCTCCGCCCCCGACGAGGGAGCCGGCGCGTGAGCGTCCGGGTCCGGTACTTCGCCGCTGCCGCGGAGGCCGCGGGAACGGATGCCGAGGACCGCACCGAGTCCTCCCTGTCGGCGCTGCGGACGGCGGTCGTCGCCGACCACCCTGCCCTCGTCGGCATCCTGGACCGCTGCGCCGTGCTCGTCGACGGCACGCGTCACGACGACGACGCGCCCCTGGACGGCGTCACGCACGTCGATGTGCTCCCGCCGTTCGCGGGCGGCTGATCGGGCCGCTCCGCGTCGTTCGCTCCCCATAAACGCTGTTCGCGCACAGAAACACGCTCTGCACGCGTTTATGTGCGCGGATGGCGTTTATGCCGGCTGCGCGCCGCAATCCGCGCGCGCCACTCCCCCGCCCGCCGGGGCACCACTCCCCGCCGAACCACGCGCGCTGACCGCAGCGCGACCGGTCTAGCCGCCCAGGCCCTTCCACGCCGTCGTGCCGTCGGCCTCGACCTGCCGCTTCCACACCGGTAGGTCGGTCTTGATCGTCTCGATCACGGTGCGGCACACCTCGAACGCCTCGGCGCGGTGACCGGATGCCACGGCGATGATGACCGCGGCCTCGCCCACGTCGAGCCGGCCGACGCGGTGACTCACGGCGACGATCGCGTCGGTACCCGCGGCGGCCGCCTCCGCGATGCGGTGGAGAGCGGCGGGCGCGTCGGGATGCGCGCTGTACTCCAGCGCGACGACGGCGTCGTCGGCATCCGGATCCGTGTTGCGCACGCGACCGACGAAGGTCGTGACGGCGCCCGACGCGTCGTCTTCCACCGCGCGCAGGTGCGCGTCGAGATCGAGCGGCTCCTCGGACAGGCGGGCGATGCGGACGGCGCTCATCAGTGGTCTCCTCCGGCGAGCTGGTCGAGGACGTGCGGGGCGAGCTCGACGAGCACGGCGATTCCGGATGCCACGGCCCGCGTGGATCCGGGAAGGTTCACCACGAGGGTGCCGGGGTCGGCGATCCCGGCGAGGCCGCGCGAGATCACCGCGAGCGGGGTGTCGGCGAGGCCGCGGCGCCGCAGTTCTTCCGCGATGCCCGGGAGTTCGCGATCGAGCACTCGGGCCGTCCCCTCGGGCGTGCGGTCACGCGGAGCGATCCCGGTGCCACCGGTGGTGACGATCAACCCGGGTCCGGCCTCGACGGCGGAGCGAAGGGCGGCCTCGACGCTGTCGGCACCATCGGGCACGACGACCGCTTCCGCGCACTCGAAGCCCGCGTCGCGCAGCAGCGAGACCGCGAGCGGCCCACCGCGATCCTCGCGAAGACCTGCGGCGGAGCGGTCGGAAACGGTGATCACCCGGGCGACATGCGGCACGGGATCAGCCTAGGCGTCGCGGAGGGACGGCGTTCCGCCGCTCCCGGGGTGCCACCTCGCACCCAGGCCCGCCGCCAGGGCCTGTGCGCGTCACCGACCGACGGCCACGCGGCCGCGAGCGCGGCGCCGTCCCGCGAATCCACCTCGCGTCGCCGCGACCCCGTCACCCGCCGACCGTCTCGACCTCGGGCACCTCGGGCGCGATCCGCCCTGCCTCGGCCTTCGGCTCGGGATCCTCGCGCTGCACGTGCTCGGCCGCGGCGGTGATGCGCCGGGCCATCCCGCTGAAGATGAGGCCATGGAAGGGCAGGACCGCGAGCCAGTACAGGCGGCCGGCCAGCCCGGTGGGAAAGAACAGCGCCCGCTGGTCGAAGCGCGCCTCGTCGCCCTCGGGCGTCGCGCGCAGCTCGAGCCAGGCGCCCCCGGGAACCTTCATCTCGGCCCGCAGCCGCAGCAGGCGCCCGGGCTCGATGGCCTCGACCCGCCAGAAGTCGAGCGCGTCGCCGACCGTCACGACCGATCGGCTCCGCCGCCCGCGGGCGAGTCCCACACCACCCACGAGACGATCCATCCACCCGCGGATCGCCCACAGCAGCGGCGAGGAGTACCAGCCGTTCTCGCCGCCGATCCCCTCGATGACCGACCAGAGCTGGGCGGCGTTCGCGGTCGTGTGCATCGTGCGGATGTCGGTGTACACGAGCCGTCCCGCCCAGTCGGGGTCGCTCGGCAGCGGGTCGCTCGGGACGCCGGAGACCTCGGCATCCTGCCAGCTCGTCTCGATCGTGTCGTCGTTCACGCGGCGCAGGGCGAGCTTCACGGCGGCTCGATACGGCATGAGCCCGCCCTCGGGGCGGGGGATGAGATCGTCGACCGCGCGGTCCTTCACGACGCAGTCGTTCTGCAGCGACTCCACGAGTGGGCGCGCGATCGCCTTGGGGATCGGCGTGACGAGGTTGACCCAGTGCGAGGCGAGCCGCGGCGTCAGCACCGGCAGCGACGCGATCGGCCGCTGGTGCAGACCCGCTTCGAGCGCGTAGCCGTTCATCATCTGCCCGTACCGCAGAACGTCGGGGCCGCCGATGTCGACCGCGCGATTGACGTTCGGCGCGACCCGCGCCGCCCCCAGCAGGTAGTGCAGCACGTCGCGCACCGCGATCGGCTGGATGTGGTTGCGCACCCACTTCGGAGCGGGCATGTACGGCAGCACGTCGGTGAGGTGGCGCACCATCTCGAACGACGCCGACCCCGAACCGATCACGACCCCGGCCTGCAGCACGAGAGTCGGCACACCGCTGGCCAGCAGGATCTCCCCGACCTCGACGCGCGAGCGCAGGTGCGCCGACAGCGGTGCATCGACCGGATGCAGACCCCCGAGATAGACGATGCGACTCACGGATGCCGCCGCTGCGGCGTCGGCGACCGTCTGAGCGGCCCGCCGGTCGGTGGCCTCGAAATCCTTGCCTCCACCCATCGAATGGATGAGGTAGTAGACGATGTCGACGGCGTCCACCGCTTCGTGCACCGCCTCGGCATCCGTCGCATCGCCCTGAACGACCTCGACGTCGCCGCCCCACGGGAACGCCGCGGCACGGGCGGGATCGCGTGCGAGGACGCGCACCCTGTACCCAGCCGACAGCAGGCGCGGCACGAGCCGTCCACCCAGGTACCCGGTCGCTCCGAGCACGAGAGCGCGGGGCGCGGATCCGTCGGGCCGGGGCTGGGCGATGAGGGCCGGTTCACGTCCGGTCGGGGTGGTGAGCTCGCTCATGCCCGACACGGTACGCCGGGCCTGTGACATCCCCGGGGGCTTGACGGCGGCGCTAGGGTGAGCGCGTGCCCACCTCCGCGACCGGCCCCGTGGCCGAAGCCCCGGCCGGATCCTTCCGCGGCCGTATCGAGAACGGCGCGCGGCGATGGCTCGGCATCCGCTACGCGCAGGCGCCCGTCGGCGATCTCCGCTGGCGCGCACCGCTCCCTGCCGCCGATCTCGCCGGCACGATCGACGCCGTCTCCTTCGGCCCCGCCTGCCCGCAGCCGCCCAGCCCGCTCCCTCTCGGCGACGGCATCGCGCAGGACGAGGACTGCCTCTTCCTCAACGTCTGGACTCCGGATGCCGACACCCCGGCCCCGCGTCCGGTCATGGTGTGGCTGCACGGCGGGGCGTACGTGTTCGGCGCGGCAAGTCAGCGCACGTACGACGGTGCCCGGCTGGCCACCGCGGGCGACGTGGTGGTGATCACCCTCAACTACCGACTCGGCGCGTTCGGCTTCCTCGACCTCGACGCCGCGCTCCCCGATGCCGGGTTCGACGGCAATCTGGGGCTACGGGACGTCCTCCTCGCCCTGGCGTGGGTGCAGCGCAACATCGCGGCCTTCGGAGGCGACCCCGAGCGGGTGACGGTCTTCGGGGAGTCGGCGGGTGCGGGCCTGGTGACGACCCTCCTCGCCACGCCCTCGGCATCCGGACTCCTCCACCGCGCGATCGCCGAGTCCTCACCCGCGTCGAGCGTCTACGGGCGCGAGCGCGCCGGGCGCGTCGCGGCACGGTTCCTCTCCTTCCTCGGGATCGGCCCGGACGCCCCGGATGCCGCCGCTTCGCTGCGCGCGCACGATGCCGCCACGCTGGCCGAGGCCGGACAGCGGCTCTTCGCGGACGTTCCCGAGGAAGACCCCGGAACCCTCGCCTTCTCGCCGGACATCGACGGCGACCTGGTGCCGGAGGCGCCCATCACGGTGCTCAGCGAAGGTCGTGCTCTCCCGGTACCTCTCCTCATCGGCACGAACAAAGACGAAGCCTCTCTGTTCGCCTACATGAAGTCGCCCCTCATCCCGGTCACCGGCGAGCGGCTCGAGCGGATGTTCGCCGACATCGCCGCCGAGAGTCCCGAGGTCGCCCTGCCCGATCGCGCGCAGGTGCTCGCGGCGTACGAGCGTCTGCGTCACCGGGCGCTAGGCCTCGGGATCGCGGGCGACATCGGATTCCGCCTGCCCACCCTGTGGCTCGCCGAGGGGCACAGCGCTGTCGCGCCGGTGCACCTCTACCGCTTCGACTACAGCACGCCGTTCCTCCGCCTCCTCCGACTCGGGGCGACGCACGGCAGCGAGGTGGTCTACGTGTGGGGGAACCTCGACGGTGGATCGAAGGACATGACCTTCCGCCTCGGCGGACGGCGCACGGGTGAAGAGCTGTCCCGAAGGATGCAGGAGCGATGGAGCGCTTTCGCCCACGGCGGGGAGCCCGCGGCATCCGGAGCCGCCGATTGGCCCCGTTTCACGAGGGATTCCCGCGCCACGCTCGTCATCGATCGGCACGACCAGGTCGTCGACGACCTCGACGCCGACCTCCGTCGCGCGTGGGGCGACGAGGTGCTGACCTTCCGCTAGCACCCGGATAGCACTGAGTCGGCACGAGGCGCCTCGGCTGGCATCCGGGCACCGATCGGGGTAACGCTAGAAGGATGAACGAGAATCGCCCCTCGGCATCCCCCACTCCCCGGCTCGACGTCGACGACGTCATCGTCGTCGACAAGAAACGCGTCCGCACCGCCATCGGCGGCACCGTCGTCGGCAACTTCATGGAGTGGTTCGACTTCGGCATCTACGGCTATCTGGCGGTCACGCTGTCGGTGGTCTTCACTTCCGACCTCCCCGACCCGTGGGGCCTCCTGGTCACGCTCCTGGGCTTCGCGATCTCTTTCCTCGTGCGACCGTTCGGCGGCTTCGTCCTCGGCCCGCTCGGCGACCGCATCGGTCGGCAGAAGGTGCTCTTCCTCACGATGGCGATGATGGCCGCGGCCACCGCCCTGATCGGCCTGCTCCCGACCTCCGCGGCGATCGGCCTGTGGGCGATCGTGCCGCTCTACGTGCTCAAGATGGTGCAGGGCTTCTCGACCGGCGGCGAGTACGCCGGTGCGACGACCTACGTCTCGGAGTTCTCGCCCGACCGCACCCGCGGGTTCTGGTCGTCGTTCCTCGACGTGGGGTCGTACATCGGTTTCGCCGCCGGAGCGTCGGCGGTGGCGGTTGTCACGGCGATCACGACCTCGATCTCGGGTCCCGACGCCATGGTCGAGTACGGCTGGCGCATCCCGTTCCTGCTCGCGATCCCCCTCGGAATCGTCGCGATCTGGTTCCGCCTGCGCATCCCCGAGACCCCGTCCTTCGAGCAGACGAGCGCGGTCGACGAGCGCGACGCCGACGATCCGCTGGCTCGCCAGGGTCTCGGCGGGATCGTTCGGCACCACTGGCGTGCGCTGCTGATCGGCATCGCGCTGGTGGCCGCCACGAACACGGCGGGCTATGCGTTGACGAGCTACATGCCCGTCTACCTCGAAGAGGAGGTCGGGGTGTCGAACCTCACGGCCGCCGTCGCGACGGTTCCCGTTCTCGTGGTGATGTCCGCGGCCCTCCCCTTCATCGGACGCCTGAGCGACCGCATCGGACGCAAGCCCGTGTACGCGATCGCCGCGGGCTCGGCGCTCGTCCTGCTCGTGCCGGCGTTCCTCATCATGCAGATCGGCGAGATGTGGGCCGTGATGGTCGCCCTGTGCATGGCGGCCGTCCCGGTGGCGTTCTACGTCGCGATCTCGGCATCCGCCCTTCCGGCGCTCTTCCCGACGGCCTCGCGTTTCGGGGCCATGGCGGTGGCCTACAACGTCGCCGTCTCGCTCTTCGGCGGCACGACACCGCTCATCAGCCAGGCCCTCATCGCCGCGACCGGCAACACCCTCATGCCGGCGTTCTACATCATGCTCTTCGCGGCGCTGGGCCTCGTCGCCCTCCTCGCGATGCGCGAGACGGCGAAGCGCCCGCTGCTGGGGTCGGTTCCCACGGTCGAGACGCCCGCCGAGGCCGCTGCCCTCGTGGAGCGGCAGGATTCCGATCCCCTCATCGACACCTCGACGATGCCGCTCTCCGTGCGTCGGTCGTGACGCGAAGGATCGCGGATGCCGGACCCCTGGCATCCACGATCCTCCCGCCGTGCGTCCCGAGGCGCGCGCCGTCTCTCAGCGCCGCCGGCTCGTACCGAAGAGACCGCGGATCACATCGGTCACGATGCTCTTCGTCGCCCCTCGCCCCAGCACGTCGTCGAGCGGTGAGGTGGGCGCACTCGAGCGCCGACGTGGCGCCGCGGTGCTCTTGAGGATCCGCTCGTACTCGCGCTGCGCCTTCTTCTGCGCCTCGGCGTTCGCCCTGTCGATCGCGGCTTTCTGCTTCGCGTACTCGGCGGCGTCGGCGGCGTCCTTCTTCGCCTTCTCCGCTGCGGCGCGGGCGTCGGCAGCGGCCTGCATCCGAGCCCCGAGGATCTCGCGGGCCGACTCCGGATCGATCAGGGTGCCGTAGGTGGCGAAGAGGGGGGATGCCGTGACCGCGGCCGCCATGGTCTCGGCGGGGATGGGCGACATCGAGGCGCGCGGGGCGAACAGACGGGTCCACGCGACCGGGGTCGGCGCACCGCGCTCGCTCATCACCGTGATGACGGCCTCGCCGGTACCGAGTTCCTGCAGGACGCGCTCGAGGTCGTAGCCCGAGTCAGGGTAGGTCCGCACCGACGCCCGGAGGGCCTTCACGTCGTCGGGGGTGAACGCGCGCAACGCGTGCTGCACGCGAGAGCCGAGCTGCGCCAGCACGTCGGCGGGTACGTCCTTGGGGGTCTGCGTGACGAAGAACACGCCGACGCCCTTGGACCGGATGAGTCTCACCGTCTGGGTGATCGCCGCGAGGAACGCCTTCGAGGCGTCGCGGAACAGCAGGTGCGCCTCGTCGAAGAAGAACACGAGCTTCGGCTTGTCGAGGTCGCCGACCTCGGGGAGCACCTCGTACAGCTCGGCGAGCAGATACATCAGGAACGTCGAGTACAGCTCGGGTCGCGACGCGACGTTCGGCACCTCGAGCAGGCTCACGATCCCGGCCCCGTCGGGTGCGGTCCGCAGGAAGACCGAGACGTCGAGCTCGGGCTCGCCGAAGAACGTGTCGGCTCCCGCCGCGGCGAAAGCGACGAGCTCGCGCAGGATCACCCCGGCCGTCGCGGCGGACAGACCGCCGATGCCCTTGAGCTCGTCTTTCCCCTCGTCGCTGGTGAGGAAGGTGAGCACCGCGCGAAGGTCGGGCAGGTCGACGAGCGCCAGACCCTTCTCGTCGGCGTAGTGGAACACGAGTCCGAGGCTCGACTCCTGCGTCGCGTTGAGGCCGAGCACGCGGCTGAGCAGCAGCGGCCCGAAACCCGACACCGACGCCCGCACGGGAATCCCCGAGGCGGCGTCGTCGCCCAGCGCGAAGAACTCGGTGGGGTACGACCGCGGCGACCAGTCCTGCCCGAGGGCCGCGGCGCGCGCGGTGAGCTTGTCGCTGGGAGCACCCGGAGCGGCGATCCCCGACAGGTCGCCCTTGATGTCGGCGGCGAACACCGGCACACCGTGGGCCGAGAGCTGCTCGGCGAGCAGCTGCAGCGTACGCGTCTTGCCCGTTCCCGTGGCGCCCGCGACGAGTCCGTGGCGGTTGGTCATCGCGAGCGGGATCCGGACGGGGACGGATGCCACCGGCCCGCCGTTGACGAGCACGCCGAGGTCGAGAGCAGCGGCGTCCGAGGCGTACCCGGCGGCGATCGCGGCGACCTGGGCGTCGGTGAGGGGGGCCGGGGCCTGGGGTGCGGGGGCCTGCGGCGTAGGGGACTCCGGGGCGGGCGCTTCGGCGGCGGGAGCTTGCGTCGTAGGGGCCGGCGCGGTCGGAGTCTCCGGGGCACGGGATCCCGGGGCCGGTGCGTCCGCGACCTGACCGCCGACCACCGGCGGCCCGTCCGTTCCCTCCGCTGAAGGGGAAGTCCCACCTCCCCCGCCCGCCGCCGCGCGCGCCCGCGCCGCAGCGGCTTCCGCCTCGGCGAGATCGGCCCGCGCCCGCGCCAGGCGCAGCTCCGCTTCCGCGGCCTCGGCCGCCGCGCGCAGGCGCGCGACCTCGGGATCGTCGGAGGGACCGGCGGACGACGCTCCGTTGTCGCTCATGGCGGCCAGCCTACGGCGCGCCCGAGATCGTGGCATCCTGTCGTCGCGAGGTCCGTCGGACGGCCAGCCGGTCGTCGTCGCGAAGACGCAGGTGAGCGAAGAGCGCGGCGAGGATGAGCGCCATACCCGCGCCCACGAGGGCACCGCCGAGAGTGTCCGAGAGCCAGTGCGCGTGCAGGTAGGTGCGGCTGAAGGCCATCGCGATGACCCACGCGACCCCCGCAATCCGCACCCACAGGGCGGGGAAGATCACGACGGCGACCACGGCCACGGTGGCCGCGTTGGCCGTGTGGCCCGAGGGGAAGGACCCGTGATCGGACAGCACGAGGATGTCCTCCGGTCGCGCGCGGCCGAACGTGTGTTTGAGAAGCTGCACGATCAGGGCACTGCCCACGGAGGCGGCGAGGAAGTATAACGCTCCCCAGCGTCGTCCCGCGAGGAACAGCGCCAGTGCCCCGCCCAGCGGAACGACGAACACCGCCACCCAGTGCCCGCCGACGGCATCCATCGCGAGCGCGAACGCCAGCAGCGGCGGTGACGGTGCGGCGACGAACAGGTGGTTCCACCACACGTCGATCGCGAACGGCGTCGGCCCGCGGAAGAAGACCCAGGCACCGAGTCCGCACGCCAGCGCCACGAGCGTCAGCCCGAAGATCCCCCGGATGCGCTCGGAACGGAGGACGGGGGCGGACACGTCGGCGGATTCGGCATCCATTGGTTCATGATGCCGTCTCTCGGATCGCCGCGGGGCCGGACGCGCGCTCTGCTAGTGTTCTGGGCCCGTTCTCGCGGCGCACCTCGCCTTGGTCAGGGCGCCTTCGCCCCCACTCTCAGGGCGCGAGGCGCTCGACCGTGCGGGGACGCACGAGCAGCCAGAGCGCGAGCACGCCGATGACCGCACAGCCCACCATGACGGATGCCATGGTCGTGGCGGTGATCCCCGCGCCGGCGGACAGCAGCCCGACGACCGGCGAGATGATGCCCGCGACACCGAAGTTCGCCGCACCGATGATCGACTGCGCCGTGCCCGCCGCCTTGCCGTGGCGATCGAGGGCGAGCACCTGCGCGCACGGGAACGTGAAGCCGCACGCCGTCATGAAGAAGAACAGCGGGATGACGGTGCCCCACAGCCCGAGGCCCAACTGGTCGGTGAGCACGATCGTCCCACCCGCGAGCACGAGCACGATCGTCGACACCGCGAGCACCCACTGCGGGCCGAAGCGCGCAGCCAGGCGCGAGGCGATCTGCACACCGACCACGACGCCGACCGAGTTCACCGCGAACAGCACGCCGTACTGCTGGGCGTTGAAGCCATAGGTGACCTGGAACAGGAACGAGGATGCCGAGAGGTACGAGAACAGCCCACTGAAGGCCATCGCGCCGATGATGAGCACGCCGATGAAGACGCGGTCACGGAACACGCTCGCGTAGCGCTGCCAGACCGTCGTGGTGCCGGGGCCGCTGCGGCGCGCGGGCGGCAGGGTCTCGGGGACGAACAACACCGCCGAGACGAGCATGATCGCTCCGTACACGGCGAGCACCACGAAGATGCCCCGCCAGTTCATGACCAGCAGCAGCGCCGACCCGGCGAGGGGGGCGAGCACAGGGGCGACACCCGAGACCATCGCCATGCGCGACAGCATGACCACGAGGCGGCGTCCGCCGAAGAGATCGCGGATGATCGCCGCGGCCACGACGCCTCCCGCGGCGGCTCCGGCTCCCATCAGCACCCGCGCGACCGACAGGGTCTCGAGCGTGGGGGCGAGCGCCGCGAAGACGCTCGCCGCGACGTGCAGCGCCGTGACCGACAGCAGCGGCAGACGTCGACCGACCTTGTCGCTCAGGGGTCCGACGATCAGCTGGCCGAGCGCGAAGCCGATCATCGTTCCGGTGAGGGTGAGCTGGATGGCGGCTGCGCTGGTCTGGAAATCCGCCTCCAGCACGGGGAACGCCGGGAGGTAGAGGTCGATCGTGAACGGGCCGAGCGCCGTCAAGGCGCCGAGCACGATGATGTACAGCACGCGGCGGGCGGCGGAGATCGCATCGCCCGGATGCAGCACGATCGGCGCCGTGGCGGGGTTTTTGCCGAGGGTGCGGATGGCACCGGTCGGTGAGCGGTCGGGCGCGGAGGTCGGGGGGACGACGGGGAGAGAAGCAGTATCGAGCACGCGTCAATTCGTTTCGCAACACAGACGGCCCGAACGAGTCGGGCCGAAAAAAGATGGGGGATCATCGAACCTCGAATCGATTCGACATCGTCATACTAGCGCGCGGTCCGTGCATCCCACCATCCCGGTATGCGGGTTCCTCCCAGGCCGACGCCGTATTCATCCGCATAGGCTGGACGAATCGGCCTGAGCCGACGTGTCCCGCCCCGAAGAGAGACGAACACCGCACATGACGCCTCCCCCTGAAAAACGCAGCAGCGGAAACCCGGCGAAGCAGTCCCAGATCGACCTCACGGTCAAGCAGCAGCGCGAGCAGAAGCGGCAGGCGAAGCTCGCCGAGTACCAGAAAGAGCTCGCGCGTCGTAAGCGCGGCAAGCTCGTCTGGTGGGTCGTCGGATCGACGGCCGGCCTCGCCGTCGTGGGCGTCGTCGTGGCCTCGTTCGTCTTCGCCCCCGCGCCCCCGACGAGCTACCAGGCGGGCAACAGCACGGGCCGTGTGATCGAGGGCGTGCAGACCTTCGAGAACCGTTCCGACCACGTGCAGGGTGCCGTCACCTACGAGCAGAACCCTCCCGCGGGCGGCCCGCACAACCCGTACTGGCTGAACTGCGCGGTGTACACCGAGCCGGTGCCCAATGAGAACGCGGTCCACTCGATGGAACACGGGGCGATCTGGATCACGTACAACCCCGATCAGGTCGACGCGGCGGGCATCGATGCGCTCAAGGCCGTCATGCCGTCGAGCTACGCGATCCTCTCGCCGTACCCCGGCCTCGACACCCCCGTCGCGGTGAGCGGCTGGAACCACCAGCTCAAGGTCGACTCCCCCACCGACCCGCGCATCGGCGAGTTCTTCACCGAGTACTGGCGGAGCCAGAACGTGCCCGAGCCCAATGCCGCGTGCTCGGGTGCGATCGACGGGCCGGGCAAGGCCTGACATGACCGACGACGCCCCGGGCGCACGCCCCGCGGTCCGGTGGATCGTGGTCGCGGTCGTGACCGTCGCCATCGTGGCCGTGGCCTTCGCGATCGGACGCTTCACGGCGTTCGGCGCGACGGCCGCGCCCACGTATCCCTCCACGACGTCCGCCGACGCCGGCTTCGCGCGCGACATGCAGGTGCACCACACCCAAGCGGTGCTGATGGCCATGGAGATCTACCGCAAGACCGACGACGACGAACTGCGCACGCTCTCGTACGACATCGCGACGGCGCAGTCGGGCCAGCGCGGTGAGATGTACGGCTGGTTGGTGCAGTGGGGGCTGCCGCAGTCGTCCCCGCAGCCGCTGATGACGTGGATGCAGTCCTCCGGCGCGCACAGCCACGGAGACACCTCCGCGTACACGCAGGACGAGCTCCTCGCGCAGATGGGGATGGCGACGGATGCCGAGCTCGACCAGCTCCAGACCCTCGAGGGCCAGCCCGCCGACTGCCTGTTCCTCTCCCTGATGATCCGCCATCACCAGGGCGCGATCCCCATGGCCGAGGCCGTCATCGAGCTGGGCGACCAGCCGCGCGTGGCCGAGGTCGCGCAAGCGATCATCACCGGCCAGTCTGCCGAGATCGACGCGATGCGCGACATCCAGTCCCGCCTCGCCTGCACCGCCTGACCCGCGCCGCGCGCCGCGCCCGCGGGCGGGCCGCACTGGGTCGGGTCGGGCTGGGCCGGGTCGGGCCGGGCCGGGTCACGCTGGGCCGGGTCGCGCTGGGCCGGGTCGCGCTGGGCCGGGTCGCGCGGGCACTGGGCCGGGCCGGGCGGGGGCCGGGCCGGGCGAGACGGCACCGCTCCAAGCCGCTCCGCGCCGGGCGGGGTGGGCGCCGGGCCGGGCTGGCATCGATAAACGCGATCCACTCACAGAAACGCGAGCACATCGTGTTTATGCGCGCGAATCGCGTTTATGCGGGGGGGGTCGCACCCGCGCCGCCCCTTCGACGCCCCACTCACGGCATCCGGCATCCGGCATCCGGCATCCGGCATCCGGCATCCGGCATCCGGCATCCGGCATCCGGCATCCGAGGTGAGCGGGCTCCCCGACGGCCACACATGAACGCCATCCACTCACAGAAACGCGAGCACACCGCGTTTCCGCGCGCGAATCGCGTTTATGCGCGAGCGCAACCCCGCCCCACCACCCGACGCACCGCATCCGCGAGGCAGCCCGAAGCTCGCGAGGCACCCAACGGCCACACATAAACGCCATCCACTCACAGAAACGCGAGCACACCGCGTTTCCGCGCGCGAATCCCGTTTATGCGCCAGCGGAACCCCCGCCCCACCACCCGACGCACCGCAACCGCGAAGCAGCCCAAAGCTCGTGAGGCACCCAACGGCCACGCATAAACGCCATCCACTCACAGAAACGCGAGCACACCGCGTTTCCGCGCGCGAATCGCGTTTATGCGCGAGCGCAACCCCCGCCCCGCCACCGCGCGCCCGCACGCGTACCGCGCACCCGCCACCGCGCGCCCGACAAACCCCCGTGTGCGCGCCCGACACAGGAAGGGGCGTGGCATCCCCCAAAACGGATGCCACGCCCCTCCGGTCGTGCCTGACCTCAGCCCTTCGTGGCGCCGGCGAGGAGGCCGCGGACGAAGAACCGCTGCAGGAGGAAGAACACGATGATCGGCACGAGGATCGAGATGAACGTACCGGCCGACTGCAGGAACCACTGGTCTCCCCAGGTGCCCGACAGCGAGTTCAGCGACTGCGTCAGCGGCAGCGATGACGATGGCGCGAAGATCGTCGCCACCAGCAGGTCGTTCCACACCCAGATGAACTCGAGCACCGCGAACGACGCGAGCGCCGGGGCGGCGAGCGGGAGGATGATGCGGAAGAACACCTGGCCGTGTCCGGCACCGTCCACACGCGCCGCCTCGATCACCTCGTGCGGGATCTCGGCGATGAAGTTGTGCAGCAGGAAGATGGCCAGCGGCATCGCGAAGATCACGTGCGCGATCCACACGGTCGCGAAGCTGTGCTCCACGCCGCGCAGGTCGAAGCCCGGGAAAATCGTGACCTCGTTGATCGTCAGCCCGCGCGAGAACAGGCTCAGCAGCGGCACCAGGGCCATCTGCAGCGGCACGATCTGCAACGCGAAGATGAAGATGAAGAAGAAGTTCCGCCCCTTGAAGTCGATCCACGCGAACGCGTACGCGATGAGCGACGCGATCGCGAGAGCGAACAGCACGACCGGGATCGTGATCGCCAGGGAGTTGAGGAACGACTGCGCGAGGGTCAGCGCCGTGCCACCCGAGGTGAAGGCCAGCCGGTAGTTCTCCAGCGTGAAGCTGGGATCGGTGAACACCGTCCACCATCCGGTCGACTGGGTGTCGGATCCGGGCCGGAACGACGTCACGAACAGGCCGAACGTCGGGATGGTCCAGAAGAAGGCGATCACGACGGCCGCGATCGTCGCGCCCTTCGACGTGAGGCGCTTGCGCGCCATGGCCTCGTGCTTGCGCGTGTCGCGGGCGACCTGACGAGCGCTCCGCCCGTCGGACGTCGGCTCGAGAACGACGGTCGAGGTGGTCATCGCAGTTCCCTCTGCTTCCGGATCTGGCGCACGTTGAAGATGATCAGCGGCAGCACGAAGACGAACAGCACGACCGCCAGTGCCGCGGAGTGGCCGTAACTCTGGAACCGCTGCTGCTGGTTCACCATCTCGAACGCGAGCACGGTCGAGTCGTTGCGACCACCCGTCATGACGGCGACGATGTCGTAGATCTTCAGCGCGCCGATGGCGATCGTGGTCAGGACCACGATGAGCGAGGAGCGGATGCCGGGAACGGTGACGTTGATGAACCGCTCCCACGCGCTCGCACCGTCGAGTTCGGCGGCCTCCATCTGCTCCGGCGGCACGGCCTTGATGGCGGCCGAGAGGATGACCATCGCGAGACCGGTCTGGCTCCAGATGAACACCACGACGAGGAGAAGGGTGTTGACCAGGGGCGTCGCGGCGAGCCACGAGACGGGTTGCCCACCGAAGGCGGTGACGATGGCGTTCAGGATGCCGATCTGGTCGCCCTGACGGAAGTCGTAGACGAACTTCCAGATGATGCCGGCGCCGACGAACGAGATCGCGAACGGCATGAAGATGAGCACCTTCAGGTACTTCTCGCCCGCCGCCCGGTCGATGAAGACCGCGTAGGCCAGGCCGATCGCGGTGGCGATGGTCGGGGCGAGCAGCACCCAGATGAGGGTGTTGATGACCGACCAGAAGCCCTCGGGGTTCGTGAAGGTCCAGACGTAGTTGTCCAGTCCGACGAAGTTGTCACCGGTCTTGTCGAAGAACGACTGGAAGAAGGTGGTGATGGCGGGGTACACCAGGCCCAGGAGCAGCAGGATGGCGGCGGGGGCGGCGAACAGGATGAGCTGGAACAGGTAGCCGGCACCTTGACGCGAGCGGTAGTCGGCGTAGAAGAGGATCGCGCCGAGGAGTACCGCGATGCCGAGCACGTAGATGACGGCGTTCTGGTACGGACGCAGGAGCATGAACGCGAGCACGGGGATCGCGAAGCACGCGACGAGCCGCAGCCAGAAGTAGCCCTTTCCGGAGCGCGGCGCGTACTCGATGAGCAGCAGGAGGAGCCCCACGACGGCACCGAAGACCAGGAGCACGAGGGGGATCTGCACGAGCGGGTTCAGTCCGCCGAGCCAGTTGAAGAAGCTGTTGAGCGAGAAGCCCAGAGTCGTGGGCTTCGTTTCGGCCGGGGCCCTCGTGACCATGAAGAGGAAGAGCGCCACCACGAGGATGAGCCCGACCATGACCACGAGGATCGTGGTCCGGCGCTGTGGCGCGGAGTCTCGCGGCTTCGCCGCCGCTCGCCCCCGCGGCGGAGGAGACGCCGACGGCGTCTTCTCCACGTGTGTGATCTCGGTCATGACGTCCCTCCCGAACACGCCTTCGTGCTCACCGATGAGTGCCCGGGCCATGCCGGGCAGATGAGAAGTATGGCCCCGATGGGCCGCCCGCAGCACGGACGACCCATCGGGTGGACCTCAAGAGGTCAGTTGTTGTAGCCGGCCTGGATGTCGCTCAGGACCTGGTCGGTCGGCGTACCGTCGATCCAGCTGACCATGCCCTTCCAGAACGATCCCGAACCGACGGTCGCGGGCATCAGGTCGGATGCGTCGAAACGCAGCGTGGTGTTCGGGTCCTGCAGCGTCTTCATCGCCTCGGTGAGGAATTCGCTGGACGCCAGCGAGGGGTCAGCGCCCTTGTTCGCCGAGATCACGCCGCCGAGCTTCACACGGGCATCCGCGAACTCGGGCGTCGACATGAACTCCACGACCTTCTGCACGTTCGCGTCGTCTGAGAACGCGGTGACGAACTCGCCGCCACCCTCGACCGCGAGCTTGCCCTCGGTCACGCCGGGGAGCAGGAAGGCGTAGACGTCACCGTCGGGAGCGACCTTCACCTCGCCGCCCGAGGCGGTCTTGACCGTCTGGAAGTTCGACGACAGGAACGACGCCTGGTGGGTCATCGGGCAGCTGCCGTCGGCGACCTTGGCGGCCACGTCGGCGAAGGCCACCGAGTTGATGCTCTTGACGTCACCGAAACCGGCGTTGACGTACTGCGGGTTCAGCAGGATCTTGCCGGTGGCGTCGAACGCTTCCTTGATCGGCGCGTCGGTGAACTTGACCTCGTTGGCGACCCACTGGTCGTACACCTCGGGTCCGGACTGGCGCAGGACCATGTCCTCGATCCAGTCGGTGCCCGGCCAGCCCGAGGCGTCGCCGGACGCGAAGCCCGCGCACCAGGGGGCGGCGCCGGTCTTCTGCTGGATCGTGGCCGTGAGGGTCATGAGCTCGTCGAGCGTCTTCGGGACCTCGACGCCCCACTCCTTGAACTTCGCCGGCGAGTACCAGACGTAGCCCTTGAGGTTGGCGAGCATGGGAGCCGCGTAGAACGTGCCGTCTTCGCTGCCGTAGGACTTCCAGTCCTCGCCCCAGTACTTGTCGACGTTCGACGAGACGGTGTCGGACGCCTTCTGCACGTCGCCGGTGCCGATGAGGGTCTTGAGCAGACCCGGCTGCGGGACGATCGCGATGTCGGGGGCGTCTCCACCCGTCACCTTCGTGACGATGTTGCCCTCGAAGCTCTTGTCGCCGGTGTAGACGACCTTGATGCCGGTGTCGGCGGTGAACTTCTCGAACGACTGGTTCAGCAGGTCGGCTTCGCTGCCGGTGATACCGCCGGAGATGCGGACGGTGGTCTCGCCCCCCGAGCTCGTGCCGCCCCCGCTGTCACCCTCGGCGCAGCCTGCGAGTGCGATCGCGCCGACCGCCAGCAGCCCGACGGGGGCCAGCAGGCGATACCGCTGTGACATACCCATGTGGTCTCTCCTCTTCGAGTTCAATGGTGCATCGGATTCTGTCAGGAACCGATTCCAGATCACCGTAGGCGAGAACCAGAAGTTGCGCAACATCGAAATATCACGAACGCGTAACTGGCGAAATCACGCGGATCTCGGGCGACGATTCGCGGGGGAACCGGTTCCATAAAGGGTGAATCTCAGGTAATCTGCTTCGACGTCGACACGGAGGTCGACCGGACACCGAGGAACACACCGATGAGCGGAATCGCCGATGTGGCTCGCCTGGCAGGCGTGTCGAAATCGACGGCGAGTCGTGCGCTGACCGGCGGCGGCTACGTCTCCGACGACACCCGTCGTCGCGTCTCGGACGCGGCGTCGACCCTCGGATACGTGCCGTCCACCAGCGCCGTGAGCCTGGCGACCGGCCGCACGCGTACGATCGCGCTCATCGTCCCCAAGGTGAACCGGTGGTACTTCGGCGCCATCGTCGAGGGCGTCGAGCGGACACTCATTCCCCGGGGATACGACGTCACGCTCTACGTCGCCGAGCCCGGCTCGAACGACCGCGAAAGCCTCTACTCGACGTACCTCGCCCGGAAGCGATTCGACGGGATCATCGCCGTCGCGCTCGAGCCCGACGACGCCGACCTGGAGCGCCTGGCGAACATCGGCAAGCCCGTCGTCAGTATCGGCAACCCGCTCTCCGGAGTCCCGACCCTCGGCCTCGACAACGTCGCGATCACTCGGATCATCACGCAGCACCTGATCGCACTGGGGCACACCGACATCGCCTTCGTCGGCAGCACTCCCCCGACCGACGCCCCGGCGAAGGACGTCGACGAACGCTCGATCGGCTACCGCAACGCGATGAACGATCACGGGCTCGCCGTCCGTATCCGCAGCGTGCCCTCGACGCTGACGATCACCGACGCCTATGCGGCCGCTGCGTCGTTCCTCGCCGACGCGGGGTCGCGTCCGACCGGTGTCGTGGCCGCGTGCGACGAGGTCGCGATCGGGGTCATCATCGCCGCTCGCCGCATGGGCATCTCGGTTCCGACCGAGCTCAGCGTGGTCGGCATCGACGGCCACGACTACGCCGAGATGTTCTCGCTCACCACGGTCGAGCAGTATCCCCTCGACCAGGGGGTCGAAGCGACGCGGCTGCTGCTGTCCATGATCGAGGGCACCGACGAACCCGCCCGACGCACCGAGGCGGTCACACGCCTGGTCGTGCGCGCCTCCACCGCTCCCCCGCGGAGCGCGTGACAGAACGGGGCCCCGGATGCCGTGGCATCCGGGGCCCCTTCTCTCTCAGGGTTCAGTCGGCCTGACGCATCCCGCGCCGCCGCACGGCCACGCCGAGCGCGAGCAGGGCGAGGGCCGCGAGGACTCCGCCGCCCATCCACGCCGTATCCGCACCGGTGCGCGGAAGTCCGTCGGGGCCGCGCGGGGGCGCCGCCTCGCCGCCGTCGCCGCCGCCGGGAGCGGCCGGCACCTCGGCGCCCCCGACCACGCGCAGGGGAACCGTGGCGGTGGAGCCGGAGGCGGTCGAGACGGTGATGTCGAGCGCGTCGGGCGCATCCGCCGGAACGGCAACCGTCACCTCGGCGACGCCGTCGCTCACGGGGACCGTCTGCGACTCACCCGAGCCGACGGTGACGCTGGCTTCGGTGGCCGCGGGGCTGCCGAGCGAGGTGAGGTCGAGGCCCGACACGGTGAACGAGGCCTCGGTCCCGCGGGCCGCCTCTGCCGGCGCACCCGTCACCTGAACGCCCCGCGCGGTGAAGTCGGGAGCGAGGTCGGGGTGGGACCCGAGGTACGCGATCCAGCCGTCCCGGTCGATCAGACCGGAATCGCGCGAATCCGTCCCCTCGTCGAACACCGTGAAGGCGTCGCCTCCCGAGAGCAGGAAGCTGAAGGAGCCCACCCGGTACGACGCGGCCGGGTCGACCGGCATCCCGTCGATCCAGATGCCGGTGATGCGCTCGCCGGGCGCGCGCGTGGCGTCGTAGGTGTAACGCACGTTCTCGGACACGCTCAGCGAGAGTGTCGCGGCACGGCCGGCCGCGTCGCCCCACTGCTGCTCCAACAGACGACGCAGCTGGTCGCCGGTGAGGCTCGTGGTTCCGAGGTTGTTCACGAACGGCAGCACGGCATTGGCCTCGGCGAAGGTGATCACGCCGTCGTCGCCGCGCAGCAGCTCCGCGCGCAGACCGCCCGGGTTCACCACCGCGAGGTCGGCGTCACCGCGCACGGGGTCGGCGAGCGTGTCGTGCAGGGCGTCGGCCACGAGGTTGCCGAGCGCCGACTGCTTCGAGCGATCGTCGCGCTCACCGCCCTGGTAGACACCGTCGACGTACGAGCCGCCGAGGAACGCCGTCGTGATGTCCGCCGACACCGACCCGACCGGCTGCGAACCGACCCGCTCGGCCTCGGCGAGGGCGCGGTCGACGATGTCGGCCACCTCGGCGACACGGGGGTAGGTCGCGATGAGCTCGGCATCCAGAGCCTTGCTGTTCTCGGCGGTCTGCTCGTCGTCGCCCTCGACCTCCTCGGCCGCAAGCCGCGGGACGTTTCGGGCTTCGTGGCCGACGACATCCCGGCTCTCGCGGTCGATCGTCAGGACGACCTGGCCGATGTTCTCGCCGTAGTTGCCGGTCTGCAGGATGGGACGCGTCCCGTCGGACCCCGGAATCGGCGCGTCCCACGCGTACTCCTCGTGCGTGTGACCGGTGAAGATCGCGTCGACATCGGCATCCGTCTCCGTGACGATGCGCGCGAACGCTCCCCCACGCGCGAGGGCGTCGTCGAGGGTGCCTCCCGACGTCTCTCCCTGCAAGGCGCCCTCGTGGTACTCCGCGACGAGCACGTCGACCTGGTCGCGGATCTCGGCCACCACGCGGTTCACCTCGGCGACCGGCTCGCGGAACTCGATGCCCTCGATTCCCTCGGGGCTGACGAGCGAGGCGGTCTCCTCGGTGACGGCACCGACGACGCCGACCCGGAGGCCGTTCACCTCGACGATCTCGTACCCGGGGAGCACCGGCTGACCGTCGCGGTAGACGTTCGCCCCGAGGTAGGGGAATGCCGCGCGCTCGGTGACGCGACCGGTGAGGTCGTCGATGCCCTTGTCGAACTCGTGGTTTCCGACTCCGGATGCCGCGACCTCGAGCGCGTTGAGCACGTCGATCGTGGGGGCGTCTTGGGCGTTCGCCGAGGCGAACAGCGAGGCGCCGATGTTGTCGCCGTTGGAGAGGAAGAGCGAGCGGTCATCGCCCTTCTCGGCGCGCAGCTGCTCGATCGTGCCGGCGAAGGTGACCGTGTTGGCGTCGATGCGCCCGTGGAAGTCGTTGATGTTCAGCAGGTTGAGCTCGGTCGTCCCCGACAGGTCGATGCCCACGACCACGGGGTCGTGGTCGCTCGAGCGGTAGGGAGAGGCGTCGTAGAGGGTGCGCACGTTGGCGTTGTAGCGGCTGTACTCGAGCGCGAGCGCCTCACCGGCGTTGATGTTCCAGACGTCCGTGCCGGTGACGAGCTCCCGCGCCGCCGGCGATGCCAGCACGTGATCGAGCGAGCCCGACTGACCGTCGTACGAGTACGTGTACTTCCCGGTGTCGCCGGCCAGGTCGACGTACCCCGCGTCGCGGAGCACCTGAATCGGGTCTTCTTGCGTGTAGGCATTGAAGTCACCGAGCAGGAACACCGCGCCGGAGGCGAGGGCCTCCGCCTGCTCGTCGGCGAAGCCGACGAGAGCCTCCGCCTGGCGCACGCGGTCGCCGTTGAAGGCGCCCTGGTCACCGGCTGCGTTGTCGCCTCCGGCAGCCGGGTCGCTGTCGCTCTTGGACTTGAAGTGGTTCACGATGGCCACGAAGGCGGCGTCGTCGCCACCGGCGGGCGCGAACGCCTGGGCGAGCGGCTGGCGCGCGTTGGAGAAGGCCGGGTCGTCGAGGATGACGCTGTCGCCGACCGGGCTGACCGCCGCCTTCTTGTAGATGAAGGCCGTGCGGATGACGTCCTCCGATGCCGGAAGGGCGTTCGGCGACGGCACGAAGGCCCACGCGTCCTCGCCGAGATCGGCGTTCAGCGCGGCGACGAGGGTGGACAGGGCCTCGTCACGGGGCTTACCGAGGGCAGCGGAGTTCTCGATCTCCTCGAGCGAGACGACCTCGGCATCCATCGCGTTCAACGCGGCGACGATCTTCGCCTGCTGGCGCTGCAGGTTTTCGTCGTTCGCCGCTCCGCGCGGACCGGGCTCAGGGCAGCGGTTCGCCGTGATCGGGTTGCCCTCGCGGTCGGTGTAGACCGAGTCGCAACCGACGTCCTCCGCGGTGGTCGTGAAGTAATTGAGCACGTTGAAGCTCGCGAGCTGGACCGTCCCTCCGACGTCGGCCGGACGCTCCGTGCGCGTGTTGGCGAACGTCGCGGGCTGCACGTCGGCGGCGTTCTCGACGGTCAGCTGCTGAGTCGGCTGGAGCTTCCACGCGTCGAAGCGGTAGTCGAGCACGACCGGACGCGTGAACGTCACCGGGGCGCCGACGCGCACGGGGTCGGTGAGCGACAGGTACGGGAGGGGCACGTCCGTCGCGGAGCGCTGGAAGTTCAGCGACGCGCCGTCGTCGAGCACCACACCCCGCGCGGCGTTGTCGGCGACGACCTCATCGAGCTCCGGGGTGCCGGGTCGAGCGACCTCGGTGGGGGTGAGCAGCGGCGTCGTGCCCGCCGCGAGCCCGATCTCCGCGTACTGGCCGGTGATGTAGGTGTTGGTGACGGTGAAGTCGCCCTGCGGGGCCAGCAGCATTCCTTCGAAGCGCTCGCGCTCCTCGTCGGTTCGCGGCCACGCGACCTCGGCCGGGGTGACCGGCTCCGCGTCCTCGGTGAGAACGGTGACGAGGTCGGCGTCCGAGACGATCTGGGTGAGCCCGTTGTACTCCCCCGCCGTGCCGCTGACCTCGACGTAGTCGCCGATCGCGACCTGGGCGACCGCGCGCGAGCCGTAGACGAAGACGGCGTCGGATGCCGTGTGCTCGGCACTCAGCTCACCACCGGTCCCGGCCGTCTGGAGGAAGAAGCCGTTGTAGCCGCCGGTCGGGTACGCGGCGGTCACGATGCCGCGCGTGGTGACGGTCTGACCGTCGAGCGGAGTGCTGTCGCCCTCGCCCTGGATATCGCGGATGGGCGTGATGTCGGCCGCGGCTTCCGCCTCTTGCGTCGGAACGGCGGTCTCGACGGTCTTCGCCGGGGCATCGACTGCCGGAGTCTCCGTGGGAGCCGGCGCGGTGGGTGCGGGCTCCGCGGGCGCCTCCGCGGGCGGCGTCGAGGTCGGCGCGACGGTGTCCGTGGGAACGGGCGTGGCCGGCGCGAGCGGTGCGGCGGTGGCGGCGGCGGGGGCGACGAGGGCGGAACCGAGAAGGGCGGCGGCGACGGCAGCGCTCAGCGCAGTCGCGGTGCGGCCCGAGGGTCGCCGAGAAGGCACGGGTGACATGGGTCTCCTGCGAATCCGACAGACATCGTCGGGTGGGGGGATCGACGGGGGGTCTCTTCGACCGTAGACGACCTCATCAGGAATTCCCAGGGTTCTTTCGTTGCCATCGTGTGAACACGTGGCGGAACGGAAGAAGGCCCGGATGCCATTGGCATCCTCGGACCCCGCTCTCTTGACAACGAAGAAGGTCCGGATGCCAGTGGCATCCGGACCTTCTGAATCGCGTTGCTGCGACCGTGAAGCGAAATTACTTCAGGGTCACCGAAGCGCCGGCCTCCTCGAGGGCAGCCTTGGCCTTCTCGGCGGTCTCCTTGTTCGCGCCCTCGAGCACGGCCTTGGGAGCGCCATCGACGACGGCCTTGGCCTCGCCGAGGCCGAGCGAGGTGAGCTCGCGGACGACCTTGATGACCTGGATCTTCTTGTCACCGGCGGCCTCGAGGACGACGTCGAACGAGTCCTTCTCCTCGGCCTCTTCGGCGGGGGCAGCGCCACCGGCGGCGGGGCCGGCGACGGCCACGGGGGCGGCAGCGGTGACGTCGAAGGTCTCCTCGAACGCCTTGACGAACTCGGAGAGCTCGATGAGGGTGAGCTCCTTGAACGCGTCGAGCAGCTCTTCGGTGCTGAGCTTAGCCATGTTGTATCTCCTTGATCGGGTTAATCAGCCGGGCCGGGTCAGGCCGCGGTGTCCTGCTTCTCGCGCAGCGCGTCGACCGTGCGAACGGCCTTCGACGGAAGCGCCTGGAAGACGTATGCCGCCTTGGTCATCGTCGCCTTCATCGCACCGGCGAGCTTCGCCAGCAGGACTTCACGGCTCTCGAGATCGGCGAGCTTGTTGACCTCATCCGCGGTCAGAGCGGCGCCATCGAAGTAGCCGCCCTTCACCACGAGCTGAGGGTTAGCCTTGGCAAAGGCACGCAGGCCCTTCGCGACGGCGACAGGGTCACCGTGCACGAACGCGATGGCGGACGGGCCCTTGAGCTCGTCATCCAGTCCCGTGACCCCCGCCTTGGCAGCGGCGATCTTGGTCAGCGTGTTCTTCACCACGGCGTAATCCGCGTCCTGACGGATGTCGTTGCGCAGCTGCTTGAGCTGGGCAACCGTCAGACCGCGGTACTCGGTCAGCAGAACGGCGGTCGAGTTCTCGAAGTTCTTCGTGAGCTCGGCGACCGATGCATCCTTCTGCGCCATGGCCACTCCTTGTGTGTACGAGGCGCTCCGCGGAGGCGGGGCGCCGGCCGAAGACACCGGGGTCCGGACAAAAAAGAAGAGCTCCGGCGCAGGCGCACGGAGCTCGGAAGAGATTCGTTTACCTGCGTAGGTCCTCCGCTTTTCAGCGAACGCTTCGATCGGTGTGCGAGCACTCCGATGACCGACGGTCTTTGGCTTGGGCTCTACTGTACCCGACGCCGCGCTCCCCCGCCAATCCGGTGCCGCCCGCGCTGGCCCGTCCGCCCGCCCCCGTTCCGCGCGCCCAAGTGACCCGCGTTCGCCGAAATGACACGCGCTTCCCACGCAACCCGGGTCATCTCGCGTACCACCGGTCATCTCGGCTTCCCGCCGGGGCGTACGCGGCCGCATTCCGAACGGCCCACACGGGGTCGCGGATCAGCGGGGCGGGCGCACACCGAAGGAGGCAAGGCGAGCGGCGAGTGTCTCGGGCGTGCGAATGTCGCCGAACCCGCCTCGACAGAGGCGCCATTGTGTCGTTCCGCGGATCCAGTCCTCACGACGCTTCTCGTCGAGCAAGACGGTCTCGATGGACCGGCCGCCGCGCATCGTGGCATCCCTGTACTTGACCTCGCCATCGAACTCCCAGAAGGTCCGCACATCGCGAAGCCCGATGTCGACGAAGTACGTCGAACCCTGAGGTCCCGCGACGGCGACCTGCAGGTCGATCTCTCGGAATCCGATGCGGTGCAACTGCAGCCGACTGACGCTTTCGCCGGGAAGCTCTGCGCGACCGTCGGCGAACTCGATGACCTCGCGCGCCCGTCGGATGCCGCGCGACCCGGCTGCGCGATGCGCACGCTCCCGCATGCGCTCGCGCCACGCCTCTTGAGCTCCGGGATCGAACCGGTGCGACGACACCACCTCACGCCTCAGCGCCGCATCAGCGCACGTGAGCGACATCTCGAGCGGGGCCGTGCGCGCGACGTCGAACACCGTACGGTCCAGGCTCGTGCAGGCGATGCCGTCGATCGTTACGACGTCGTCGTCGGGGAGCGCGTCGAGATGTCGACGAAGGCCGGCGCGACTGGACCCTCCGATCGCGCCTGCGAGTGTCACCTCCACGGGACGGTCAGCGAAGCGATACTGCGGCAGGCCGTGGATGACCGCCGCAGACAGGTGAGACACCACTGCGGACCCCCCGCGGGTCGCCGACATGGCAGCAGCGACGGCGACCCGGTGCCGCTCAGCTGGAAGCCGCGCGAGATGTACCTCACGCTCGACGTAGACACCCGGCTGCAGACGAAGCCACGGCCCCGCTTTCGACGCGAGAGACAGAACGCTCGCAGGCACACCACGAGAGAGCAACAGCTCGCGGGAGTACATCCCGGAACCGAGGCCCCACCACAGCTGCTCCGATCGCATTCCCCGATGCTCTGGCATCCTGATGCACGCCCGCTCGCCTGCGGTCGGGATCCGTGGACAGCCGGCTCCCGCCGCCGCCTGTGCAGGAACCCTTTCCGCACCCCCGTCCCTCGCCGAGATGACCGTCGTTCGCCGAGAAGACCCGCCATGACGGCGAAACCCAGGTCATCTCGTGAAACGCCGGTCATCTCGCGACACCGCCGCGACCGGCCACCCACCCGATCAGGAAACGCGCGGGGCCGGGAGCAGCGCCTGGGTCATGCGCACGATGCGCGTGGGCGTCCGGGCGCCGAGCCACACGGTGCAGACCGGAGACTCCCCGCACGCCCACTCGGCGCACCAGGCGTGGATCGCCTGCGCCAAACGCTCGCCACGCGGACGGATCCGGCCGCCGACCGAACGATCGAGCCAGCTCACCCGCGCGTCGCCCGCGTCGAACGGCTCGATCTCCCGCACCCCCGACATCTCGATCGCGATCGTCACGTGCGCCGCGGGCGACAGCGCGGCAGCGATCCGCCGCATCTCGGGCAGATTCCTCGCGTCGCCGCCCAAGAGCACGGCCCCCTCGAGCTCGCACCAGCATCCACCGTCGGGGCGACGGAGGTGCTCGGCATCCGGAGTCATGACCTCAACTTAGGTCACCCTTACTTCGATGACAAGACCCCGGATGCCGACGCGCCGAGCGTCACAGGAGATCCGCCGTCGAGCGGGGTTAGGGTCGAACGCATGTCCCCCGAGCTCGTCGCCTCCCGCAGCGCCGACCTCGACGCCCGGATCGTCGCGGATTCGCGTGATCGCGTCGCCTGGATCCGCGCGCGTTCGCGCGGGATCACCGCGACCGACGTCGCCACCCTGACCAGCCCGAACGCGATCGCGCGCGCAGCGGATGCCAAGCTCATGGGCTCGAACTTCTCGGGCAATGCCTTCACCGCGCACGGCCGTCGGCGCGAGCCCGAGATCGCCGCGTGGGTGGCCGCGACGCACGGCATCCAACCCTCGTCAGCCCTGTACCACGCGGTCGTCGAGAAGCGGCACCTGGCCACTCCCGACGGCGTCGTCGTCGACGGCGAGGGGCGCGTCGTGCTGGCCGAGATCAAGACGACCAACAAGGCCTGGCGCTCGATCCCCCGCACGTACATGCGGCAGATCTGGTGGCAGCAACACGTCCTCGGCGCGGAACGGACCCTCGTGGCGTGGGAGCAGCACGACGGATTCGTGCCCCTGCACGACGAGCCACGCTGCCAGTGGGTCGACCGCGACGAGCGCGAGATCGCCAAACTCGTCGGACTCGCGACCTCGCTCATCGACGAGCTCTACCGCCGCACCATGCAGGCACGCCAGCCCACCCCGGCACGACAGGAACCCACGGAGAGGTACCGCGCCCTCGCGCTCCTCGATTAATAGTTGACGCAAGTCAAGCATCAGGCGTATCGTTGACATCAGTCAACTAATCGCGCCATCGTCGTCGCGGCATCCGTCCCCCTTTTCGTGGAGTTCCGCATGGCAACCATCTCCGTCGACGCGCCCGCGCAGCGGCGCGTCCTCCCCGCCCTCATCGGGCTGCTGCTCGGCACGTTCGTGTCGATGCTCGCCTCGACCGTCGTCTCGACCTCGCTGCCCGTCATCGTGCACGACCTGTCGGGAGACCAGAACGCCTACACCTGGGTCATCACCGCGACCCTGCTCACCACCGCGATCTCGACCCCCATCTGGGGAAAGCTCGCCGACCTGTTCAACCGCAAGGTGCTCATCCAGGTCGCCATCGCGATCTTCGTGCTCGCCACCGCCGCGGCAGGATTCTCGCAGAACACCGACATGCTCATCGCCTTCCGCGCGGTGCAGGGCCTCGGCGCCGGCGGCCTGGCCGCCCTCAGCCAGGTGATCATGGCCGACATCATCAGCCCCCGTGAGCGCGGTCGCTACATGGGCCTGTTCGGTGCGGTCATGGCCGTCGCCACCGTCGGCGGTCCGCTCCTCGGCGGTGTCATCACCGACGCGTTCGGCTGGCGCTGGAACTTCTTCGTCGCGCTCCCCTTCGCCGTCGCCGCCCTCCTGATCCAGCAGCGCACGCTGCACCTGCCTGCACGCGCGAAGCGGAAGGTCAGGATCGACTACCTCGGCATCGTGCTGCTGTCGACCGCGGTCTCGCTCATCCTCATCTGGGTCACCAACGCCGGGAAGTCCTTCGACTGGGCCAGCACCGAGACCCTGCTGATGGTCGGCGGAGCGGTGCTCGCAGCGATCCTGTTCGTGATCGTCGAGCTGCGTTCGTCCGAGCCCCTCGTGCCTCTGACCCTGTTCCGGGATGCCACTTTCACCCTCGCCACGATCGCCTCGATCGCGACGGGTCTGGCGATGTTCGGCACCTCGGTATTCCTGAGCCAGTACATGCAGATGGCGCGCGGCGCCACGCCCACCGAAGCCGGCGTCATGACGATCCCCATGATCGGCGGCCTCCTGGTCTCGTCGATCGTCGTGGGCGCGCTCATCTCCCGCTTCGGCCGCTGGAAGCCGTTCCTCATCGCCGGCGGGGTGCTCCTGATCGCCGGGTCGTACCTGCTGTCGACGATCCACTACGACACGAACTTCGCCCTCGTCTCGATCTACATGTTCCTGCTCGGCGCGGGCGTCGGCATGACGATGCAGAACCTCGTCCTCGTTGTGCAGAACACCGCGAACCCCACCCAGATGGGCGCAGCCAGCTCGGGCGTGACGTTCTTCCGCAGCCTCGGCGGCACAATCGGCGTCTCGGTCATGGGAGCCGCGCTCGCCAGCATGGCCACGAGCCTGTTCACCGACCGGGCCGAAGACCTCAAGGCCGCCATCATGGGCCTCGGCGCGAACGGCGCATCCGTCGCCCAGTCCCTGCAGTCGGGCACCATCCCGCAGGTGTCGACGCTGCCCGACAGCGTGCGCGTCATCGTCGAGGACATCTACGCCCAGTCGATCGCCCACTCGTTCCTGATCGCGGTGCCGGTCGCCGTGGTCAGCCTCATCGCGATCCTCTTCCTGCCGAACCGTCCGCTGACCCGCATGACGACCACCGAGCGCGTGGCGGCGAGCGAGGCGGACTTCGCCACCGTGTCGGTTCCGGCGGGCATGTCGACGCTGGCCGCGACCGGTGCGGTGCCGACTGAGGATGCCACTCCCTCCCGCCGCGCACGCCGCGAGGCTCAGATGGGAGAGGATGTCTGACGTGACGAGCGAACCGAACGACGAGCGCCGTGAGGCTGTGCAGGCCCTGGAGGCGTCGTTTTCGGAGCTCATGACCGTGTTCCGCCGCTTCGTCTCCGAGGCGGCGGAACGCGTGAGTCCCGGGATGCTCCCCGCGACCTTCAAGGCCCTGTCGGTCGTGAGTCGCTTCGGACCGCTCACCCTCTCCGCCCTGGCCGAGCGACTGACCGCGGACAAGGGGTTCCTGAGCCGGGCGATCAGCGAGCTCGAGGACCTGGGTCTGGTGACGCGGGCCCCCGACCCCAACGACGGACGCTCCCGCCTGATCTCGGTCACGGAGTTGGGTCACCAGCGCCTCGCCGACGCCCGCGCTCCGCACGAGAGCAGACTGTTCGAGGCGTTGGCGGACTGGTCGGTCGACGACATCCAACACCTCTCGACGCTGCTGCACGCCCTCGCCGTCGGCGAGGTCCCCGCGAGCGACTGAGCGCCGCACGCCCGTTCGGGCCGACCGCGCGTTCGCTGCGAGCGGCCCGGCTTTCGCTGAGTGTGCGAAACACCCGGATGTCTTTTCGGTGTCTTTTCGGATCGCCCGGGTGTCGTGGACACTCGAGCGGCGCGTTCACGCCCGCCGCGCGCTCTCGGAGGCCCGAGGAGCAGACGCCCGCGGCGTGGGCAGACCGCACAACGCCCCGGCCAGGCGCTGAACGGCCCGTCGCGACACGGTGACCGAGGTGTAACACCGCGGAGACAATCGCGCGATTGACTGGGGGAACCGCGGCGGTGCCGCCGCCCGTACGCGAGAGAGAGCGCCCGATGAGATTCCGATCGACGCGTCCCGAGACGAGCATCGACCCCGCCCCCGCGGTCCCCGACACGATGCGGGCGGTCGTCTTCGATGCTCCCGGCGCCGCCGACGCGCTGCGGGTCGCCGAGATCGCGGTCCCGACACCCGTGCTCAGCGAGGTGCTCATCCGGGTGGTCGCCGCCGGCATCAACCCCATCGACGCCAAGACCCGCGCGGGCCGCGGAATGTCGGGCGCGATCGACGCGTGGCCGTCCGTTCTCGGGCTCGACGTGTCCGGAGTCGTCGTGAAGGCCCCGTTCGACGCGCACCCCTTCCCCGTCGGCACGGAGGTGTACGGCATGGCCGCGGTCCCCCGCACGCCCGGCGGTTACGCCGAGTACGCCGTGGTCCCCACCCTGTCGCTCGCGCGCAAGCCCGCCGCCCTGTCGTACGTCGAGGCCGCGGGCGTCCCGGTCGCCGCGCTCACCGCGTGGGGCCTCGTGGTCGAGACCGCTCTCGCCCACCAGGGTCAGCGCATCCTCGTGCACGCCGGAAGCGGCGGAGTGGGGCACTTCGCGGTCCAGTTCGCCGCGTACTTCGGCGCACACGTCATCGCCACGGGGTCTCCCCACAACCTCGACTGGCTGCGCGACCTCGGCGCCGCCGAGGTCGTGGACTACACGTCGACCCGCTTCGAAGACGTCGTGGCCGACGTCGACGTCGTCATCGACCTCATCGGCAACGTCGCCGACGAGACGGGAACGCGATCGCTCGAGGTGCTGCGTCCCGGCGGTCTGCTGATCGAGGTGCCGACCGGCGCCTGGCCGGGATTCCGCGAAGCGGCCTCGGCGCGTGGCATCCGGTCCACCGATTACAAGACGATCCCCGACGGCGCAGCGCTCGCCACGATCGGTCGCCTGATCGACTCCGGTGCCGTGCGCGTGTTCATCGACCGGGTCTTCGACCTCGATGACGCAGCCGCCGCGCATACCGAGCTCGAGCGCGGACACACCCGCGGCAAGATCGTGCTGCACGTCAGCGACGACTGACTCAGCCGTTCGCGAGCACCCGGCGTCCTTCCTCGACGACCTCCTCCGCGATGTCGTCGAGGAGGGAGGACGTGAGATTCCACTGCTGCCAGAACAGCGGCACGTCGATCGGATCGTCCCCGAGGCGCACCAGCGTGCCCTCGGCCAGGCCGGCGGCCGACTGGAAGCGCGGCAGCAGCCCCCATCCGAGGCCCAACTCGACGGCGGTGGCGAAGTCCTGGGATGCCGGGACCCGATGGCGAGGAGGCGCCCCCGCCGCCACTCCCCGACGCGCCAACCACTGCGTCTGCAGGTCGTCGCGACGGTCGAAGTCGACGACGGGCGCGTCCGCCAGTGCGGCCGTGTCGACGCCGTCGGCGAACCAGCGGGAGGCGAAGGAGACGGTCGCGACCGCTTCGTATCGCAGGACGCCGAGGGGACGCACGCGGCATCCCGCGACGGGGGTCTCGCGCGACGTCACCGCCGCCATCACCGTGCCCGCCTCGAGGAGCCCCGCCGTGAAATCCTGATCGTCGCGGTGCAGGTCGAACACGACCGGTCGACGGGCCGACACCCGCGCCAGCGGCGGCAGGAACCACGTCGCGAGCGAGTCGGCGTTGACGGCGAGCGGGACGGATGCCACGGCCCCGTCGTCTGTGCCGATCGCGGTCAGCGCATCGTGCTCGAGCAGCGCGAGTTGGCGCGCGAGGCGCACCACGGCGTCGCCGGCCTCGGTCGTCCGCACCGGCTTCGACCGGACCAGCACCACGCGACCGAGCTGATCCTCGAGCGCGCGGAGGCGCTGACTCACCGCTGACGGAGTGACGTGCAGGCGACGGGCCGCGGCATCCAGAGTCCCCTCCTCGACGACGACGGCCAGGGTGCGGGCGAGATCGAGCGGAATCGACATGAAGAGATGCTAACGGCACGTCAGAATCCTGAGCTGGGCTTTCGTTTCGCGCGCCCCTATCGTCGGAGCGTGCTCGCTTCCCTGCTCGCCGGCCTTGGTCTCGGCTTCTCTCTCATCGTCGCCATCGGCGCCCAGAACCTGTTCGTCCTGCGCCAGGGCGTGCGTCGTGAGCACCTGTTCGCCGTCGTCGCCGTCTGCGCGGTCTCGGACGCGATCCTCATCCTCCTCGGCGTCTCGGGAATCGGGCTCGTGCTGCAGGCGGCCCCCTGGCTCATCGTCGTCGTGCGCTGGGCCGGTGCCGCATTCCTCGTCGGATACGGCGTCCTCGCCGCTCGGCGGGCCGTGCGTCCGAGCGGCGAGACGCTGCGCATCGACACCGCCGCGTCCCCGTCGATTCCGGATGCCGGAGCCACGATCGTGCAGACCCGCCCGGCCCGCACGACCCTCGTCGCGACCGTGCTGACCTGTCTCGCTCTCACGTGGCTCAATCCGCACGTGTACCTCGACACGGTGTTCCTGCTCGGCTCGGTCGCCTCGACCCACGGCGACGGGCGGTGGGCGTTCGCGATCGGTGCGTGCCTGGCGAGCCTCGCGTGGTTCTCGGGCCTGGGCTTCGGTGCCCGCTTCCTCGGGCGATGGCTCGACACGCCGCGCGCGTGGCGCATCCTCGACGCGATCATCGCCGTGGTCATGCTCGCGCTCGCGCTGTCGCTCGTGCTCCCGCACTGAGCGGCGATCGCGTCCGTTCCACCATCGCCGGGTTCAGGGCGCGGTTCTCCCGCCCCGACGTGGCGTACGCGCCCCGAGCTGCCGGAAGCTCGGCGACGAGAATGGACCCATGCGAACAGTGGCCATCACGGTGCACGGACGGGTGCAGGGTGTCGGGTTCCGGTATGCCCTGCGCGAGGAGGCGCAGCGCGCGGGCCTGCGAGGGTGGGTCCGCAACCGACGCGACGGCACGGTCGAGGCTCTGCTGTCGGGCGATCCGGCGATCGTGGAGGACGTCCTCGCGTGGGCGCATCACGGCCCACCGTCGGCCGCGGTCGATCGGGTCGAGGTCGCGGTCAGCTCCGAGACGGCCCCCGACGCCTTCGAGATCCGCGCGACCGTCTGACCCGCGCGGTCACCTAGCCAGGCAGCCCCGCGCGGAGTTCCGCGAGCACCTGGGACGCGTCGTCGAGACGCGCGAGACCCGCGGACTGCCCCGCCCACAGCGACACCAGGTCGTGCTCGCCCGCCGCAGCCGCCGCGGCGCGGAACACCCCGGTCAGCCAGTTCTGTGCGGGGAACGGCGCAATCATCCCCGTGGCCTCGAGGTCGCGCATCGCGCGGTTTGGGATGCCGCGCGCCAGCCGTCCGCTCATCGCTCGCGTCAGCACGGTGTCGACGTCAGCCGCCGCAGCGATCGCGTCCCGGTGACCCGCGGTCGCGGCCGACTGGCGAGTGCGCAGGAACGCGGTCCCGACCTGCACTCCGGCCGCACCAAGCGCCAGGGCCGCCGCCACCCCGCGTCGGTCGGCGATCCCCCCGGCCGCGATCACGGGAACGTCCACCGCGTCGACGACCTGCGGGATCAGCGCGAACGTGCCGACGAGCGACTGCGCGGGGTCCCGCAGGAACGACACGCGATGCCCGCCCGCTTCCGCTCCGGTCGCGACCACCGCGTCGACCCCCGCCGCATCGAGGGCGACCGCTTCGGCGACCGAGGTGGCCGTACCGAGGACGCGGATGCCGAGGTCCCTCGCGCGAGCCAGGGTGGCGGCATCCGGAACCCCGAACACGACGCTCAACACGTCGGGTCGCGCGGCGAACACGGCGTCGAGCTGCTCGTCGAGGGGCGGAAGGAAGGATGCCGGGGGCACGGGTGGCGCGACACCCGCGGCCGCGTACAGGGGCGCCGCACCGCGGAGGAAGGGGTCGACGTCGACGTCGTCGGGGGTGACCTCGTCGCCGCGCGGGAGCCAGAGGTTCACCGCGATCGGCCGCGATGTCGCCGCCCGCAGAGCAGCGATCGTGTCGTGGATGCGGTCGGACGTGTATCCGTACAAACCGTACGAACCGAGGCCGCCGCTGTCGCTGACCGCCGCGGTCAGAGCGACCGAGGAGAGGCCGCCGAAAGGACCGAGGACGATCGGGACGTCGATGCCGAGCAGGTTCTCGAGGCGCATGCTCCGACGCTACCCGCCCGGGCGTCAGGCGGGATCGGGGCCGTCGAGGGGGCGGAGCAGGCGGTTGAGGAAGCGCTGCGTGCGCTCCTTCTTCGGCTGGCGCAGCAGCTCCGATGGCGCACCGCGCTCCACGATCACGCCCTCGTCGAAGAACAGGACCTCGTCGGCGACCTCGCGCGCGAAACCGAGCTCGTGAGTGACGATGACCATCGTCCAGCCCTCGTTCGCGAGCTCGCGCAGCACGGTCAGCACCTCGCCGACGAGTTCGGGGTCGAGAGCACTGGTGGGCTCGTCGAAGAGCAGCAGCTGCGGCTGAAGCGCCAGGGCGCGCACGATGCCGACGCGCTGCTGCTGTCCGCCGGAGAGTTCCGAGGGGTACGCGTCGCGCTTCTCGGTCAGTCCGACGCGGTCGAGCAGCGTCACGGCGCGCGCGACGGCCTCCGCTCGCGGGACACCGTGCGCCTGCACCGGCCCCTCGATCACGTTCTGCAAGACCGTGAGGTGCGGGAAGAGGTTGTGGTGCTGGAAGACCATCGCCGAACGGTCGCGCAGAGCCATGCGATCGGCTTTGCTCACACGTCCCGCGAAGTCGACGCTCGGTCCTCCGTCGAACGCCACGACACCGGCATCCGGAGTCTCCAAGCCGTTGAGGCAACGCAGAACCGTCGTCTTGCCGGAGCCCGAGGGGCCGATCAGCACGAGCACGTCGCCGCGGCGCACCTCGAGGTCGACGCCGTCGAGCACGCGGTTGGCGCCGAAGCTCTTCTCCAGGCCCGTGACCTGCAGCAGAGGAGTCTCAGTGGGCGACATGGCGGTCCAATCTCTTCTCGAGCGCGTTCTGCCCGAACGACAGCACCAGGCAGAACAGCCAGTAGATCAGAGCCGCCTCGAGGTAGACGGCCATGAACTCGTACGAGAACGCGGCGATGTTCTGCGCCTGACGGAACAGCTCCGAGACGAGGATGAGGGATGCCAGCGAGCTGTCCTTCACGAGCGAGATGAACGTGTTCGACAGCGGGGGCACCGAGACACGGGCCGCCTGCGGAAGGATGATGCGCGTCAGCGTCTTGCGCGGCGAGAGCCCCACGGTGTGAGCGGCCTCCCATTGCCCGCGCGGGACCGACAGGATCGCGGCGCGGATGACCTCGGCGGCGTACCCGCCGACGTTCAGCGAGAACGCGATGACGGCCGCGGGGAACGGGTCGATGGTGACGCCGACCGCGGGCAGGCCGTAGAAGATCACGAACAGCTGCACGAGCAGCGGCGTGCCACGGATGATCGAGATGTAGAACCGGGCGAAGCCGGAGAGCACGACGTTGCGCGAGAGCCGGAGCAACGCCATGAAGAGCGCGATGACGAGGCCGATCGCGAACGAGGCCAGCGACAGGGGGATGGTTCCCCGCAGTCCCGCCAGCACCATCGGCCAGAACGAGTCGAGCATCAACGACCAGACGTCGTTCATGGGCCTCCTTCTTCACACGGGCGGGGCGCCCGCTTCACACGGGCGCGTGCCCGGGATCCATCACGCGGGGGCGGACCGCCCCGTTCCACGCTAGAGGTGAGGAGAGGGCGGTCCGCGGGGCTTTACAGCGCGTGCTTACTGGGTGACGTCCTCACCGAAGTACTTCTGGCTGATCTCCGCGAGCGTGCCGTCGGCGCGCAGCTCCTCGAGAGCACCGTTCACGGCCTCGGCGAGCTTGTCCTGGCCCTTCTTGAACGCGAAGGCGCTCTCGGAGGTGTCGTCGGTCTGGGCCGCGATCTTCAGGCCCGTGGGGCTGTTCGTCTTCTCATAGTCGAGGTAGGTCAGCTGGTCGTTGATCGTGGCATCCACACGACCCTGCTTGAGCAGGGCGACGGCCTGAGCCCAACCCTCGACGGCCTCGACCTGGGCGCCGCTCTGGGTCGCGAGCTCGTACCAGTTGCTCGTGAGCGACTGGGCGGTGGTCTTGCCCGCGAGGTCGGCGAAGCTCGAGATCGAGGTGTCGCTGTCCGTCGTCACGATGACGCCGCGCGACACGGTGTACGGGTCGCTGAAGGTGTACTTCTGCTGACGCTCCGGGTTGATCGACACCTGGTTCGCGATGACGTCGAAGCGGCCGGCATCCAGGCCCGCGAAGATCGCGTCCCACTGCGTCTCCTGGAATTTCACCTCGAGGCCGAGCTTGTCGCCCACGGCCTTCGCGATCTCGACGTCGAAGCCGGTCAGGTCACCCGCGCCCTCGTGGAACGAGAACGGGCGGTAGGTGCCCTCGGTCGCGACCGTCAGGGTGCCGTCCGAGACGAGGCCGTACTCCGATCCCGCACCGGGGGTCGCTCCAGAAGTCGTGCCGCCGCTGCAGGCGGTCAGCGCGAGGGCGCTCAGACCCAGGGTGGCGGCGAGGACGGTCAAACGGCGACGGGGCATAGCTGTTCCTTGGTGGTGGGGTTGGGGGGTGAGGCGCGAAGGCGCCTTCCAGCACAACACGGAGCGCAGTGGGAGTCTTCCCGGATGACGTCGTGTTGCACGTCCGTGCAGCTGCGGAGTGCTGCTGACACGCGGAAGCCCCGCCGGCGCGAGGGGCGGTTTCTAGGGGTCGTCGCAACACCAACTGAACTAAACGAGTTCTAGCAGACGCTGGGCTGGGGTGTCCCAGCCCAGCGTTTTGCGTGGGCG
>NZ_JBFBJJ010000022.1:0-43345 GCF_040686055.1 Microbacterium sp. NPDC086615 | reverse complement strand
TTAGCGCTTCTGATCCTCGGGGACCTCGACCCCTACACACCGACCATCACCCCGCGAGCCTCACCCCCACCGGATGTCCGAAGAGCCAGACAACGGCGGGAGAGATGAAGGCAGCCGATGCCACTTTAAGCACTCGAAAGACGCGGTCGCTCCGCTCGCCACGAGCAAAGGCCGCTCCGAGCGCCATAGTCGCGATGAGACAGAAGTAGACACTCGCCACTGGGTATTGACGACCATTGATCGCGCACTCTCACCCTGGCTCGGCGGTGGAGTCGTCTCTATGGTGCGGTCAGTGCTTCTAGCACCATCAACACCCGGGCGAAGTCTTCCAGTGGGACGTGTGCGGATAGCGAACGTCGGACGGCGCGGGCATGGACGGGCCGCGCCTTGTCGATCTGTTCTCGGCCGGTCGGTGTGATGGTCACGAGCACTCCGCCATCGGCGTCGGCGCGAGTTACGAGGCCGCGTTGTTCCATCCGGGTGAGCTGGTGGGAGAGGCGACTGCGATGCCACCCCATGGACGCGGCGAGTTTGTTCTGCCGTAGTTCGCCGTCTCCGAGGTCGACGAGCCGGCTGAGCACCCCGTAGTCGGGGTCGGAGAGTCCGGTGACGGTCGTGATCTCTTCCGCGACGCGCGTTCGCACTGTGTCGGTCGCTGCCTTCCAGGCATGCCAGAGGCGTAGCTCGTTCTCACTCAGTAGGTCATCCATTTGCTCCCAACCTACCTGACTTATGTTGACGTGACAACATTGCGGGGTGCATGCTCGTCGAATGACATCAACAGTTCTTACCGACAAGATCGTGCTCGTGACGGGCGGCAATCGCGGCCTCGGGAGGGCGATCGTCGAAGCGGCCATCGATGCCGGCGCTGGAGTCGTGCTGACTTACCGATCCCATGCGGAAGAGGCCGAAGAGGTCGTAGCGAGCGCCGCTGCGCGAGGCGGGACGGCGGTGGCGCTACAGCTCGACACGACGGATACCGCGGCGTTCTCGGACTTCGTGCTGGACCTGCGCAAGGCGCTTCGCGCGAGCTGGGATCGCAGCAGCCTGGACGTGCTCGTGAACAACGCTGGCTTTGCGGGCCCGACCGTGCTGGGGTCCACTGAAGAGTCGGTCATCGATCAGCTGTTCGCAGTGCACTTCAAGGGGGTGTACCTGCTCACGCAAGGCATCGTCGCCCCGGTTGCCGGGCCGTCGCTCTTGGCGGATGGGGGGCGGATCGTGAACCTGTCGACCGGGCTGGCGCGGTTCGTCACCGCACCCAATGCCGTCTATGCCTCGATGAAGGGGGCCGTGGAGGTGCTCACAAGGTACTGGGCGCAGGAGCTGGGGTCGCGGGGCATCACCGTGAACACGATCGCACCGGGCCCCGTGCCGACCGATTTCGCCGGTGGATACATCCGTGCCAGTGACGACGTGCAGACCACGATGGCCAGCATGACCGCCCTTGGCCGCGTCGCCTCGCCCGACGACGTCGCGTCCGCGGTCATGGCCGTGGCCGGCCCCGCTGGAGAGTGGGTCACTGGCCAACGGATCGAGGCAAGCGGCGGCTTCCGTTTGTAAATCGATCTGCTTCGGGTCGCTGTTGACGCGACAACATAAGCGAACAATAATGTTGTCATGACAACAGATGAGAATCAGGCAAGCAAGGTCGCGCTCGTCACCGGCGGCAACAAGGGCATCGGCATCGCGATCGTCCGCGGGCTCGCAGCTGAGGGCTTTACCGTCCTGCTCGGTGCGCGCAGCATTGAGGTCGGGCAGGCGGCCGCAGACACCCTCACCGGGGACGTCCGCCCGGTCGTGCTCGACGTCACCGATCAGGGGCAGGTCGACGCCCTGGTCGCAAAGATCGCCGCCGAGTTCGGGCACTTGGATGTGCTGGTCAACAACGCGGGCGTGAACACGCTGACCTTCCACCCGATGGACCACTTGCCCAAGCCCACCGAGGAGACCGTCGACGACATCAAGAACGTCTACGAGGTCAACGTCTTCGGCGTCGTTCGCATGATCAACGCATTCCTGCCGCTACTGACGAAGGCAGATGCGCCCCGGATCGTGAACGTCACCAGCATGCGCGGTTCGATCGGCGAGGAGGGTGCTTGGACCGGTCAGCCATCGATGGTCTACTCCAGCTCGAAGACGGCCCTGAACGCCCTCACCGTGCACTACGCTCGCGAGTTCGCCGACTCGGCGTTGAAGATCAACGGCGCAGCCCCCGGGCACGTCGCTACCGAGTTCAACAACTTCCGCGGAACCCGCACCCCCGACGAGGGTGCTGCCGTCGCGGTCCGCCTCGCCACCCTCCCCGCCGACGGCCCGACCGGTGCGGTGTTCGAAGATGACGTGCAGCTCGCATGGTGACGACGAACCCACGCATCGTCCTGGTCACCGGCGCGACCCGGGGCATCGGCCACGCGGCCGTCGAAGCTCTCGCCGCCGAGGGGCACACCGTGCTCCTCGGCGCCCGGGACCTCGATCGCGGCCGCACCGCAGCCGCGAACATCCCCGGTGACGTCCATGCGGTACGAATCGACGTCACCGACCACGACTCCATCCAAGCCGCCGCCCACACGACCAAAGATCACCTCGGCCGCCTCGACGGGCTGGTGAACAACGCCGGCATCAACGTCGGCTACCTCGACAAGCCCTCGCAATCGCACCTCGAGGACTACCGAGCCGTGTATGGCACCGACGTGTTCGGCGTCGTCGACGTCGCCCTGACGTTCCTGCCCCTGTTGCAGACGTCTCCCTACCCGCGAATTGTGAACGTTTCGAGCTTCCGCGGCTCTCTCGGCTCGAAAGCCGAGTGGATCGGCCCCTGGTCGACCGCTTACGGCAGCGCCAAGACCGCCCTCAATGCGATCACCGTCCATTTTGCCCGGGAGCTTGGCCCGCAGGGCTTCGCGGTTACGGCTGTGTCGCCAGGTCACGTCGCGACAGACCTGACGGCAGGCAATGCGGCCCTCACACCCCAGGAGGGTGCCGCGACGATCGTCACTCTCGCTGCCGCCCCTACCGCAGCCGCGAACGGTCAATTCCTCGATGAGAACGCCGCCACGGTGCCCTGGTAATCGTCGGAGCCCAACACGGCCACGTCGACCCCTACGTCCACCCCGAATCCCAACACAGCGGGAACACAGAACTGCTCATCATCGACGAAGCCGACCGGCTCAAGACCGCCGGCCTCGAACAGGTCCGTGACTTCTACGACCGTCACCGCATGGGCGTCATCCTCATCGGCATGCCGGGCATCGAGAAACGCCTCGCCCGCTACCCCCAGCTCTACAGCCGCATCGGCTTCGCCCACGAATACCGCCCACTCCGCAGCGACGAACTCACCGCCGTCGTCACGCAACGCCTCCCCGCACCAGACCCAGCCGACGCCGGACTCGCACACGCCGCTGCCCTAGCCGCTATCGTGCGCGCCACGAACGGGAACTTCCGTCTCGCCGATCGCCTCGTAACCCAAGTCAGACCGATTCTCGACATCAACGGGCATACACACCTCACCCCCGAGGCTGTCGACGCCGCCCAAGAAGCCCTCCTCATCGGACGCTGAACGACGCGACAAGCACGACATCTATCGCCGCGATTCACAACCGTCCGCGGCATTCGAATCATCCATCACCGGAACAACCCCGTCAGCCACCGCGGAAGCAGCGGCTTCGGATGCAGGTAGTCCTCGAGGGCCGCGTCATAGATCTCTTGCGGCATCACGACGGACGGGTCGAGCGTCAGGGGTGGCAAGAGCTCGCGGATCGCGCTCGGGAGCCCGCGCATCGAGACGCGGCGTGGCGTGCGCTGGAGACGGGCTCCTTCCGCGGTGGGACGGAGGCGCCATTCCTCGTCGATGACCACGAGACCCGCGCGCTGGAGCGCACCGGCCGCGGACTCGATCATCTCCCGCGACGGGACGTCGACGTTGATCATGTCCCAGGTCCCGATGACCGAGCGGACCGACCTCGACGACCGCTCACTGCCACCGATCGCCGCCATCAGGATGGCCGCGTCATCTTGAAACGAGGGAAAGGCCATGCCCGGAGTCTACGAAGGCCGCGCCCGCTCGACGTCGGAGAATCACGAGGAGCTTTCCGCTCAGCGCTCCAGAACCACCGCAAGGCCCTGACCCACGCCGATGCAGATCGCCGTCACAGCCAGTCCCCCGCCGCGACGCTTCAGCTCGTGTGCCGCGCGGGCGATGATGCGACCGCCGGAGGCACCGAGCGGGTGACCGATGGCGATGGCGCCGCCGTTCTCGTTGAGGTTCGCCGGGTCGAGCTCGGTCCACAGCTGCGCGCACGCGAGGGTCTGCGAGGCGAAGGCCTCGTTCAGCTCGACGAAGGTCACGTCGCTCCACGAGCGACCGGCGCGCGCGAGGGCGCGGTTCGCGGCCTCGACGGGGGCGACGCCGAAGACATCGGGGTCGTTACCGAACGCGGCGCGACCGGCGATGCGCGCGAGGGGCTCGGCATCCAGAGCTCCCTCGGAGCCGAGGAGCACCGCCGAGGCGCCGTCGTTGATGGGCGACGAGTTGCCGGCCGTGACCGTCCCGTCCTTCTGGAACGCCGGGCGGAGACCCGCGAGCACCTCGGCGGTGGAGTCGTCGCGGATGCCCTCGTCGCGCGCGAGCGCGTGGCCCTCGACCTGCACGATCTCGTCGTCGAAGGTCCCGGCGGCCCACGCGGCGGCGGCCAGGCGGTGGCTGCGGGCGGCGAAGGCATCCTGTTCCTCACGGGAGATGCCGTAAATCTGCGCGAGCTTCTCGGCGCTCTCGCCGTTCGAGATGGTCCAGTCCTTGCGCAGGCGCGGGTTCGTCATGCGCCAGCCGATCGAGGTGTTCCACATCGTCTGGTTCGCCGCGGGGAAGGGGCGCGGGCTCTTCTCGACGACGAACGGGGCGCGGGTCATCGACTCCACGCCACCCGCGAGGATCACGTCGGCATCCCCGGCCTCGATTGCACGTGAGCCTTGGATCACGGCATCCAGAGACGATCCGCACAGGCGGTTGATCGTCGTTCCGGGAACCGACGACGGGAAGCCCGCGAGCAAGGCGCCGAAGCGCGCGACATTGCGGTTGTCTTCGCCGGCCTGGTTGGCGTCGCCGAAGATCACGTCCTCGATGCGGGCCGGGTCGATACCCGTGCGCTCGACGACGGATGCCATCACGGTCGCGGCGAGGTCGTCGGGGCGGACGTCGGCGAACGCTTTGCCGTGCCGCGCGAAAGGCGTGCGGACGGCGTCGTACACGAAGGATGCGGTCATGGCTCAGGCTTCCTGTTCGATGAGGTCGAGACCCAGCAGGGCCGAGATCTCGGCGTGCGTGTTGTCGCCGAACAGCTCGCGCACGCGGAAGCCGTCGCGGGTGACGTCGAAGACGCCGTGGTCGGTGTAGACGCGCGAGACGCAGCCGACGCCCGTGAGCGGATACGTGCACGCCTCCACGAGCTTGGGCTCGCCGCCCTTGGTGAGCAGGTCGGTCATGACGTAGACGTCCTTCGCGCCGATCGCGAGGTCCATCGCCCCGCCGACCGCGGGAATCGCGCCGGGCTCACCCGTCGACCAGTTGGCGAGGTCTCCCCCCGCCGACACCTGGAACGCGCCCAGCACGCACACGTCGAGGTGACCGCCGCGCATCATTGCGAACGAGTCCGCGTGGTGGAAGAACGCCGCCCCCGCGAGGGCGGTGACGGGCTGCTTCCCCGCGTTGATCAGGTCGGGGTCGATGCGCCCGCGCTCGGGAGCGGGTCCCATGCCGAGCATGCCGTTCTCGGTGTGCAGCACGATCTCGAGACCGTCGGGCAGGTAGTCGGCGACGAGGGTCGGGGCGCCGATGCCGAGGTTCACGACGGCACCTTCGGGGATGTCGGATGCCACGCGGGCGGCGAGCTGCGCGCGGGAGATGCGGGTGGTCACTGTGCTGCTCTCTTCCCCGCGCGCTGCGCGCGAGCTCGACGACGTGCCGGTGCGGAGTGGATGACGGATGCCATCAGGCACCTTCTTCGGAGAGGACGCGGCCCTCGATGTCGACGCCGCCGACGAACTCCCCGTCGCGCAGCCACGCGCGCTCCCCGACCGCGACGACGCGGTCGACGTAGAGGCCCGGAGTCACGACGGCCTCGGGGTCGAGCGAGCCGAGCGGCACGATCTCGTCGACCTGCACGACGGTGGTCGCAGCGGCTGCAGCCATGATCGGTCCGAAGTTGCGCGCGGTCTCGCGGTAGATGAGATTGCCCCAGCGGTCGGCGGCGCGGGCGCTGATGAGGGCGACATCGGCACGGATCGGGTACTCGAGCACGTAGTCGCGCCCGTCGATGCGCCGGGTCTCTTTGCCCTCGGCGAGCTGCGTGCCGAACCCGGTCGGAGTGAAGAACCCGCCGATACCGGCGCCCGCGGCACGGATGCGCTCGGCGAGGTTCCCCTGGGGAACGAGCTCGAGCTCGACCTCGCCTGCGCGGTAGAGCCGGTCGAACACCCACGAGTCGCTCTGCCGGGGGAACGAGCAGATCATCTTGCGCACCTGGCCGGCGGCCAACAAGGCGGCGAGCCCCGTGTCGCCGTTGCCGGCGTTGTTGTTGACGACGGTGAGGTCACGGGCGCCGTGCGCGATGAGTGCGTCGATCAGTTCGACCGGCTGTCCGGCACGTCCGAAGCCGCCGATCATCACGGTGGCTCCGTCCGAAATGCCGGCGACGGCCGCCGCGACGTCGGGGACGGTCTTGTCGATCACGCGGGCTCCCATTTGTTCGCTCTGCGTACATGCGTACGTCTTGCGAACACTCTACGCCCACGGCGCGACGGCGACAAGAGTGGGCGCGCAGAACGGCGGCGCGACGGCATCCGGGTCGTTCAAACGGGGGCTCGAGTGTCCAGAACACCCGGACCGCCGGGAGGCGGTCTCAGGAAAAACGTCCGGGTGTTCTGGACACTCACGACGCGATCGCGACGCGCGAGCCCGTCAGATCAGACGAAGATCCGCGTCGATATCGGCGGCCGCCGCGAGGAGGGCCGGGAGGCACTGCTCGCGCCACGCGTCGCCGTCGCCCCGTGCTGTGGCGGAGATGTTGAGCGCCGCGACGACGGTCCCCTCGCGGTCGCGGATGGGCGCGGCGAGCGAGCGAAGCCCCTCCTCGAGCTCGCCGTCGACGAGCGCCCACCCCTGCGCGCGCACGGATGCGAGCTCCTCGAGGATCGCCTCGACATCGGTGCGGGTGCGGGACGTGAGCGGTTCGGGATGGGATGCCGCGACGATCTCGCGAGCGCGACCCTCGGGCTGCGCGGCCAACAGAACGCGCCCCATGCTCGTCGCGTAGGCGGGGAATCGCGTGCCGATCGTGATCCCGACGCTCATGATCCGCCGCGTGGGGACGCGCGCGACATACACGATGTCGGCGCCGTCGAGGACGGCGGACGACACGCTCTCGTCGACCTCGCGCGACAGGCGCTCGAGGTAGGGCTGGGCGAGAGCAGGAAGAGACAGCGCCGAGAGGTAGCTGAAGCCGAGCTCCAGCACCCGCGGCGTGAGCGAGAAGAATCGGCCGTCGGCGCGCACGTATCCGAGCGTCTCGAGGGTGCGCAAGAAGCGCCGCGCGGCGGCGCGGGTGAGATCCGCGCGACGGGCCACGTCACTGAGCGTCAGCGCCGGGTGCTCGGCATCGAAGGTGCGGATGACCTCGAGGCCGCGCGCGAGAGACTGCACGAAGTCGCCCGACCCCGCCTGACCCTCTTCCGCGTCACTCACCCGGCTCACCTTAGCGGGGCTGCCGTCGGCCACTGAGACGGAACGGGTCCGTCCGCAGGGCGGATACTGCGCTCCGAGGCCACCCTCAGGCCCCGGCCACCGGTTCCCGCGCCAGCCGCAGAGCGAGGGCTGTGCGATCGGGCTCGCCGAACTTGCGCAACAGAGCGGAGACGGTGTTCTTCACCGTCCCGTGTGCGAGATGAAGGCGTGCGGCGATCTCGGCGTTGGGGAGCCCCCGGGCGACGAGGTCCGCTACCGCTCGCTCCGCCTCGGTGAGGACGGGTTGCTCCATCTGCACCGGCGTCGACGACAGCACAGCACGGGCGACGCGCGGATCCAGCACGAGCCCACCCGCCAGGACATGGCGTATGGCGCCGATCAACGCGTCCGCTGAGATATCTTTCAGCAGGAATCCAGCGGCCCCCGCGTCCAGCAGCTGACGCACGAGACGCGCGTCGTCGAACGTCGTGAGGACCAGGACCGGAAGGTCGGGATGAGACACCGCGCACCGCTGGACGAGTCCGAGACCGTCGAGCACCGGCATGCGGGCATCGGCCAGCACGAGGTCGGGCGCAAGCCCCGGTATGAGAGCGAGTGCCCGCTGCCCGTTCTCGGCCTCACCGACCACCTCGATCGCAGAGTCCGTCTCGAGGATCATGCGAAGGCCTCGCCGGAGAAGCTCCTGGTCATCGACGATGAAGACGCGCACGGAACTCACGCGAGCCCGCGAATCAGCGCGGGACGGAGTTCGAGCGCCACCCGGAAGCCGGTGGGAGTCCGCTCCGCGGTGAATGCCCCACCGATCCGCTCGGCGCGCGCGCGGAGCGATCGCAGACCGAAGCCCTCGATCAACGGGCCGGTCGACGCTCCGGCCCCATCGTCCTCGATCACCGCGGAGAGGTCGGCGGCGCCCACGACCATTCGCAGATCGACGGATGCCGCATCGGAGTGACGCACGACGTTCGTCAACCCTTCCTGAACGAAACTCAGCAGCAGGAGCGCGTGTTCATGACTCAGCGCGGAGTCGTCGCCCTCGATGGACACCCGGATGTCGATCCCCGTGCCCCGGAACGCCTCGGCGACAGCGCGGAACGCCTCGGCGTTGCGGAGGGTGGTGAGCTCGACGGGGTGCATGGCACGGACGAGCCGACGCATCGCATCGAGCGACTCCCCCACCAGCTGTCGCGCACGACGCGTCTCTTCGCGCGCCGCGGGCGAGTCGCCCACGCGATCCGCATAGTCGAGCGACATCCCAATGGCGGTCAGCCGGTGCCCCAGGCCGTCGTGGAGTTCCCGCGCCGTGCGCTCGCGTTCGCGAGCGAGTGCGAGGTCACGGTCGGTGTCGAGACGGCTGCGGAGTTCGGCGTTGACGGCATCCAGTTGTACGAGTGCCGCACGCAGTTCCTCCCCAACCCGGAAGCTGTCGCGCAGTATCGCCGCCACGGCCGCCGCCACGCCGGCGAAGACCGCGGCGACGGCGGCTTCACCGATCATGAGCTCGGGTGCGCTCCCGGCGGACAGATGGAGGGCGACGACGAGTCCCACGAGAGCGGCAGCGTAGCCCCAGACCACGGCGGCCGCCGTGAATGTCACACCGAGGACGAGACATGCCGCCCAGACGATGCCGTAGTACAACGATCCGTTTCCGAACGCCATCGTCACCGTCGCGATGGTCGCGAAGGCGATCGCGGCAGCGCGAGACCGCTGCCCCGAGCGACGCCACAGCACCCACACGACCATGGAGCCGATCAGCAGCGAGGACACCACGACCGAGGCCCACCCCGGCCTCCGGTCCAGCGAAGCGAGAACCATGAGAGCCGGTCCCGCCCACCCGATGACGGCGGCGAGATCGAGCAACAGCGCGCGACGGTTCGGGGTCCCGGACATACGCTTCAGCTAAGCACGCGCTCTCGTCCCTCACACGTGACTGCGGTCACGACTTCGGCCCGCTCGAGCGTGACCGGAGTCGTCCGCGATCGTGACTCCCGGGACGGGATCGCCGCCCCGACGCTCCGTAGCGTCCTCGACATGAACGTCATCCATGTCCCGCCCGCCCCCGGCACGAGAACGAGTGCTCCGCGACTGGCGCTGGGACCGCTCGGCATCACCGTCCGAGTCGTCGTGGCCATCGGCATCCTGATCATCGCCAACCTCGTTCCTGCGCTCGCGACGGGCCTCCTGGTCCTGGTGCCCGGAGCGTCCGAGATCTTCGGCGGATCGTCCCCGTGGGGCTTCGGGCTCGCGGTCGTCCTGCAGTCTCTCGTCCTCGGCACCGTCGTGCTCGGTGTGTGGGGGTGGATGAACGGAGTCGAGCGCGCTCCGCTCCGCGCGACCGGATGGAGCGCGAACAGGCTTTCGGCCGTGTGGCTCCTGCTCGGCATCGCGCTCTCCGCCGGCACGGTCGTCGTAGTGACCGCGCTGATCCCCGCCGACGATCCCGTCCGGAGCGACTCGACGTTCTTCCATGAGCAAACGGATCCGGTCATGATCTGTTTGCTGATCGCGTACGCCCTCGGCCTCGCCTTCCTGCAGCAGGGAATTCCTGAGGAGCTGCTCTTCCGCGGGATGCTGCTCTGGCGACTGCGGGGGCGCCCGGTTCTCGCCGTGGCTGTCACCACTCTCGCGTTCACACTCATCCATCTCGTGTCCAACGGCGGGCAGCAATCACCGTGGGAGCACGTGCTGTACCTCGCACTACCGTTCGGTTTCGCCCTGCTCGCGGTCGGCCTGCTCTTGTGGACGGGCTCGCTCTGGGCTGCGGTGGGGGTGCACGGCGGATTCCATGTCGGCACCGTGATCGCCGGCACGCTCCTCCCGCCGGTGACTCCTGCCACATCCTGGCTCGCCATCGGGTCAGTGCAATCCGTCATCGGCATCACCCTGATCGTCACCGCACTGCGCAAAGGCAGACGCATTCCCGATGGGACGACGGCTCGCCCGTGACACGCACATCCCCTCCCGCGGCGCAAGCCGCCTGGCATCCGGACCCTCCTCGTGTCTGCTGGTCTCTCCACCGAGAGAACGAGGGATGCCATGGGAGTTGCACGCTGGGTCGGGACCGGAGCCGTGGGGCTGGCGGGAGCCGTGCTCGCACGAACGGCGATCGGTCGCGCGGTCGCCGCGGGAACGGTGGCCTACCGCGTGTGGACCGACCCGAAGGTGCAGAAGGTGCGCCGCCGGGTCGTGGCGAAGATGCGGAAGCAGCGCGCGAAGCGCTGAGCTCAGCGCCCCGGGATCACGCCCAGCACGACGGAAGCGATGCCCGCGACTCCCAGGACGGCCGAGTACAGCCATCGGTGGTCCATATCGATGGCGCGGGTGTAGTAGCCGTTGACGCGGGCCGCGGTCGTCGGGAAGTGCAGCCACGCTGTGGCGAGGAGCACGAACGGCGCGGCGAGCGCCACCAGGAAGACGGCGTACGCGGTCCATCGAAGCGCGGGATGATCGCTCACCCCGTCGGCGATCCGACCGGTCATGTACATGATCGGCAGCGTCGTGAAGCCGATGATCGAGCAGCTCACCCCGAGCACGTAGTAGCTCCACGAGTGCGCACGGCTCTTCACCGGCTTGGCCCGCGGCGCGCGGATCGGAACCCGGAGACGCCAGACGACCATCGCGACCGCGCCCGCGAGGAACAGCGCGCCCGCGGCGAGATCCACGCGGCGGTCCAGCACCGCCTCGGTGGCCTGGCGCTCGGCCGCCGACACGAACTCGGTCGGGTCGAAGCTCTGCAGCGCGAGGTAGAGGATCGTGGCTCCGGTCGCGAGACCCGCGATCATGAACGCCATGCGCGGGACGACGCGGACGTTCTGCGCCAGCATGTCGGCCGTGGCGCCGTAGAGCGCGGGGTTCAGGCCGAGCGTCAACCCGAGTCCGACGAGTGTCGTCAGCGCCGCCGTCCACCGGGTGAGGTCATCCACGTGCGGACTCCTCTCGGGCAGGGGCGGATCCCGGATGCCATGGGTCGTGCCATCGTATCGGCGGGCGTCGTCATCCGAGAGGCAACGGCGACAGCGGCTTGGTCACCCCGAAAGCGAACGTCGTGTCGATGGACGCGAGCGACGGAATGGCCCGCAGGTGCTCCCGGAGCAGGCGCTCGTACTCTTCGAAGCTCGGGGTCACGATGCGCACGAGGTAGTCCCAGTCGCCCGCGAGGAGGTGCGCCTCCACGATGTTCGGGAGAGCTCGCAGACGCTCCTCGACGGCGTCGACCGTCGCCCCCTCGTGAGAGGCGAGACGCAGGCGGACGAACGCCGTGATCGTGAGGTCGACGGCCTTCGGAGAGACGACCGCACGGTATCCCTCGAGGATGCCGGCCTGCTCGAGCTGGCGAACGCGGCGCAGACACGGCGACGGCGACAGGCCCACACGGTCGGCGAGGTCTTGATTGGACAGTCGGCCATCGCGCTGGAGTTCTCGCAGAATACGGCGGTCGATATCGTCGAGAGCGTGCATGGAGCAGATTCTGCCAATATTCGACGCCACAGAGCAATATTCGCAATCGACTGCGCACGCCGCATTCCTACGCTGACCAGGTGACCTCGTTCGTCCTGTCCCCGCGTCTCGCCCTGTCGCGCGGCACGCTCATCGGCGTCGCCGCTCTTTCCGGCGTCGTCGCGCTGTGGTCGGCGTTCGCGCTGTCGACACGCGCGATCGAGGGAGCAGGCCTCACGACCGGGGATGCCGCGATCCTCCGCTTCACCGTGCCCGCGCTCCTTCTCACCCCGTGGATCCCTCGAACACTGCGCGCCCTCCGCGGCGCCGGCGCAGGCGCGCTCGGTCTCGTGCTCCTCGCCGGCCTCCCGCACTTCCTCCTCTTCGCGTGGGGCGCAGAGCTCACCTCGGCCGGGCTGACCGGTCTCCTCGTCCCCGGCACGGTTCCGCTCTTCGTCACGCTCCTGCTCTTCCTCCGTCACCGCACACCCGTCTCGCGGCGACGTCTCGGCGCTCTCGCCGCCATCGTCCTCGGTGTCGCGGCGAGCGCGATGCTCCGAGGCGGCGCGGCCGATCTCGGCGGGGTCGTCGTGCTCCTGGCCGCGGGCCTCGTGTGGGCGCTCTACACGGTGGGACTGGCATCCCTTCGACTGGATCTGGTGAGCGTCATCGTCGTCATCAGCGTCACCTCCGCGATCGTCGCGCTCGCCCTGGCGGTGACCGGTGTGCTCCCCTCGCACCTGTTCGCCGGGACGCTCCCGGCCCCGCAGATCGCGACGTACGCGCTGGTCCAGGGCGTCGGCACGGGCCTGCTCTCGACCGCGTGCTACGTGCTCGCCGTGAAGCACCTCGGGAGCAGCCTGGCCTCGAGCGCGGGGGCTCTCAGTCCCGTCCTCACCGCGGTCGTGGCCGTCCCGCTGCTGAACGAACCGCTCACCGCGGGCCTCGCGATCGCTCTCGCGCTGATCGTGTCGGGCGTCGCGGTGTTCAACCTGGCGCCGCGGCGCTGAGCCCGCGGCATCCGTTCTCCGCATGGTTCCGAATACGGTGTGACGGGCATGCCGCGTGCGTCCGTCGGGAACGAGGGATGCCATGGCCACCGAAACCACGACGGACGCAGGTGCTGCTCGCCGACCGCGCTCATGGATCTGGGCGCCGCTCACCGGGATCGTGTCGGCTCTCGTTCTGCTCGGCAGCGCGGAGCTGTTGGCGGCGATCTTCGCCCGATCGGCCAGCCCGGTCCTCGCCGTGGGCTCGTTCATCGTCGACATCGTGCCGCGCCCGCTGAAGGAGCTGGCGATCACGTTGTTCGGCGAATCGGACAAGATCGCACTCCTGGTCGGAGTGGGTCTGGGGGCCGCCGTCGCCGCCGCGGTCGCGGGCGTGCTCGAGTACCGGTTCCGCTTCGTCGGGGCAGTCCTCCTCGCGATCGGCGGGGCGCTGGCCACCGCCGCCATCGTGACCCGCACCGGCGCCGGCGCTCTGGCATGGCTGCCGCCCGTCGTCGGCACCGCCGCCGGTGTCGCGATCCTGCTCGTCCTGACCGCGCGGCTGCGCCGCTGGGTGGCCCATGCCTCGGCCGCGGACGCTCCCGCTGCCGGGGTCGATCGTCGCGGATTCTTCATCGTCTCGGGGATCGCCGCCGCGACCGCGATCGTCGTGGGCGTCGGCGCTCGCGTCGTGAATGTCGCGACGGCGTCGGTCGCAGCCGCTCGCGACGCCCTCCGTCTCCCCGCGGCGCGCAGCACCGTGACCGTCCCCGCGGGTGCCGACCTCGGCGTGCCGGGTGTGACGCCGATCATCACGCCCAACCCGGACTTCTACCGCGTGGACACCGCGCTCACCGTCCCGAACGTCGACCCGACGACCTGGAGGCTGTCGATCGAGGGAATGGTCGACACGCCGATCGAGCTCAGCTTCGACGACCTCGTCGGCATGGGGCTCGACGAGTACGGCGTGACCCTCACCTGCGTGTCGAACGAGGTCGGCGGAAACCTCGTCGGAAACGCGATCTGGACCGGAGTTCCCATCCGCGACGTGCTGCGCAAAGCGGGCCCCCAGAGCGGTGCCGACATGGTGCTCTCCGAGAGCGTCGACGGATACACGGCATCCACTCCCCTCGCCTCTCTCGTCGACGACGACCTGGACGCCATCTTCGCGGTGGCCATGAACGGCGAACCGCTGCCGTTCGAGCACGGCTTCCCGGTACGCATGGTCGTTCCGGGACTGTACGGGTACGTGTCGGCGACGAAGTGGGTCACCAAGCTGACCGTGACGCGTTTCGATCAGGCGGAGGCGTACTGGACACCCCGCGGCTACGCGGCCGAAGCGCCGATCAAGATGTCGTCGCGCGTGGACACCCCGAAGATCGGCAATCCGGTTCCGGCGGGCACCGTGGTCATCGCCGGTATGGCGTGGGCGCAGCCCGTCGGCGTGCAGGCCGTCGAAGTGAGTATCGACGATGGCGACTGGCAGCAGGCGACCCTGTCGACCCCGATCAACGATCAGTCGTGGGTGCAGTGGAAGCTCGACTGGAACGCCGACGCGGGCACGCACTACATCGTCGTGCGCGCGCGGGATAAGCAGGGCAATCTGCAGATCCAGGAGCAGGCGGCCATCGCCCCGAACGGGTCGAGCGGGTGGCAGCGCACCCTCGTGACCGTCAGCTGAAGCGCGCGATGGTTTCCTCACGCTGTTCGCCCTGTCAAGTCCTGGTGCGATCCTCGCACGGACAGGAAAATCAAGAAATGCCCTCAGCAAGCATTCCCGAGTGTTCCACCCTGTCCCGGTGAACGCATCCGCGCAGTCTTCTCCTCCCGGCGGTTCCGGACTCGACGGAACCGCCCGCGGTGAACGACCGCTGGCGACCTTCCGCCGTGTCCTGCCGACCGACTGGGACGATCAGGTCGATCAGTTCGCCATCGTCAAGCTCGACGGCGGGGGTTTCGTCCGCGGATGGAACCTCGGGGCGGAGCTCATAAAGGGCTACACCGAAGACGAGATCGTCGGCTCGCACTTCTCACGCTTCTATCGCGAGGAGGATCGGCGACGCGGCGTTCCGGATAGCCTCCTGGCGTCCGCCCAGCGCGACGGTCACGTCGAAGACACGGGATGGCGGGTCCGCAAGGACGGGACCGAGTTCTGGGCGCGCGTCACCATCTCCGCCATCCGCAGCGACCAGGGGCAGGTCCTCGGGTTCGTCAAGATCGTGCGCGACCTGACGAGCGAGAAGCAGGCCGCCGACGAACAAGCTGCCCTTCAGCGCACCTTCGCCCACGACCTGCTCTCCCCGGTGACCGCTCTGCGCGGCTACCTCGACCTTCTCGCCGACGAGCTCCCCGCCGACCACCGGCTGTTGCGCCTGGCGTCCGAGGCGAGCGAGCACCTGGTGGCGATGGCACAGGCCCTCATGACCGACGCCGCGACACGGCCCGAGCGCGAGCGACGGCGGGCGACGCTCGATCTCGTCGCACGCGGGGCCGTGGCTCTCGTCCTCCCGGGCGACAGTACGGGGCGCGTCGTCTTCGGACGAATGGATGCCATCCCCGTCACGGGCGACGTCCTGGGTCTGCGCCGCGCGGTGGCCAACGTCCTCGAGAACGCGGCCAAGTACTCTGACGACGAGATCACCGTCGAGACGTATGAGACCGACGAGGGAGCAGTGATCTCCGTGAGCGATCGCGGTCGCGGCATCCATCCCGACGATCTGCATTCGATCGTCGAAGAGGGAGAACGCGGCCGGTTCGCCGACCCCCACGACGGCGGAAGCGGCATCGGTCTCGCGAGCGTTCAGCGCGTCGTGACCGAGCATCACGGTGTGTTGCGCATCACCAGCGAGCCGGGAGTGGGGACCCGGGTCACCATCTCGGTGCCGCGGGCCGACGATCTAGAGCTCTGAGGGCACCAGCGTCGCCCCGGCGCGCTCGATCTCGGCCAGCGCGGCCTCACTGGATGTGGGGTGCACGCCGGCGACGAGGTCGGTGAAGACCCGCACCGTGCGTCCCGCCGCGATGGCGTCGAGGGCTGAGGCGCGCACGCAATAGTCGGTCGCGATGCCGGCGATGTCGATGTCACGGATGCCGTGGGCGTCGAGGATGTCGGCCGCGGTCTGCCCGTCATCCGAGACACCCTCGAACAACGAATACGCCGGACGCCCCTGCCCCTTCTTGAGGTGATGAGTCACCCGCCCCGCGTCGAAGACGGCGTCGTACTCGGCCCCCTCGGTGCCCGCGACGCAGTGCACGGGCCACGAGTCGACGAAGTCGGGCGTGGTCGAGAAGTGACCGCCGTTGTCGTCGTCGCCGTGATGCCAGTCGCGCGAGGCGACGATCACGGCGTACTCGTCGGCGTGCGCGGCGAGGAAGCGCGAGATGCGCTCGGCGACCGCGTCGCCTCCCTCGACGCCGAGCGCCCCGTGCTCGGTGAAATCGTTCTGGACATCGACGATGAACAGTGCCCTGGTCATGCGTCGAGCCTACGCGCGCTCCCGCGGGTGGCGGGCTGCCCGTCGCGCGGGTCCCGGCCCGCGCTCGCGCCGGTAGCGGACCGCGCGCGGTCGCGACGCCACAGCTTCGACGGCCACCAGATCGCCGAGCCGAGGTCGTACGCGAGCGCCGGAACGAGGAGCGAGCGGACGACGAAGGTGTCGAGCAGAACGCCGAAGGCCACGATGAACGCGAGCTGGGCGAGGAAGAGGATGGGGATCACACCCAGCGCCGCGAAGGTCGCCGCGAGCACGAGACCCGCCGACGTGATCACCCCGCCCGTCGCGACGAGCCCGCGCAGGATGCCGGAGCGGGTGCCGTGAGCCAGGGATTCCTCGCGCACACGCGACATCAGGAAGATGTTGTAGTCGACCCCGAGGGCGACGAGGAACACAAAGCCGTACAGCGGAACCGAAGGGTCCGCGCCGGGGAAGTCCAGGGGCCCGTTGAAGACGAGGGCGCTGACGCCCAGCGCCGCCCCGAACGACAGGATGACGGTGCCGATGAGGAGCACCGGCGCGACGATCGACCGCAGCAGCGCTATCAGGATGAGCAGGATCACCGCGAGGACGATCGGGATGATGAGAGTGCGGTCGCGGATCGACGTGTCGATCGAGTCGATGTCGGTCGCGGTCACCCCTCCCACCAGGGCCTTTCCCTCCCCCAGCGCATCGGTGAGATCGACGCGGAGCTGACGGACCGTGTCGTCGGCCGCGGCCGAGTCGGCCGTGTCGGCGAGCGTCGCGGCGAGGAGGACCTGCCCGTCCGACACGGTGGGCGCGGGTGCCGGTGTCCCCGGAGGGCCGAACGCGGTCGTCACGAGGCTGCCGTCCACCGCCTGGACGGGTGCCTGTCCGCCGATCGCATCGGTGGAGAGGACGGCGACCGAGTCGATGCCGCTCGCCCGGTCGAGCACCTCGACCGCTGTCGCGGCACGGTCCTCGGACACCAGGACGTACGCGGGGCTGCCCGAGCCGCCCGGGAAGTGCTCGGCGAGTGCCGCCTGACCGTCGCGGGCCTCGGAGGCGCCCAGCACGAGGTCGCTCGAGGGCACGCCGTCCGCGCGGAGCTGCGTCAGGCCCGCGCACGCCGCGAGGAGGACGACCGTGCAGACGATCCACACCGGTCGCGCCCGTCGGGCGACGAAGCGCGCCTGGCGGGGCCACAGCCCCTTCACCGGAGCCGTGAGGTCGTCGGGGAGATCGGTCGCACCGGCCTTGGGGAGGAAAGGCCAGAAGGCCGCGCGCCCGAACAGGGCGAGAAGAGCCGGCAGGAACGTCAACGCCGACAGCACGGCGAAGGCGATGCCGATCGAGGCGATCGGACCGAGGGCGCGGTTGGTGGCGAGGTCGGACAGTAGCAGGCAGAGGAGCCCCGCGATCACGGTGCCACCCGAGGCCAGGATCGGCTCGACCGCTCCCTTCCACGCCCGGATCGTGGCATCCCACCGCTTGTCTCCCGCGCCGATCGCCTCGCGGAACCGCGCCACGTACAGCAGCGCGTAGTCGGTCGCAGCCCCGATGACGAGGATGAACAGGATGCCTTGCACCTGACCGTTGAGCACGACGATGCCGGCGAACGCGAGCCACCACACCGTCAGCAGAGCCACGCACAGGGCGAACACCGAGGTGAGCAGCACGAGGATCGGCAGGAGGGGCGACCGGTAGACGACCACGAGGATGACGAACACGGCGCCGAGGGCGACGATGAGCAGCAGACCGTCGATGCCGAGGAAACCCTTGACCAGGTCGGCCGTGAACCCCGCAGGCCCGGTCACCCACGCCTGCACCCCGGGCGGCACGTCCGCCGCGACGAGGGATCGCACCGACTCCACGACGTCGCGCACCTCGCCGGAGCTGTCGAGGGGCAGGAAGATCTGCGCGGCCTGCCCGTCCTCGGAGACGACGGGCGGGGATGCCTCCCCCTCGACTCCCTCGAGTCCGGCGGCCGCGGTGGCGAGAGTCTTCAACGCCGTCAGCTGCGCGTCCGAGAGCGCCGTGCCGTCCGTCGTCTCGGCGACGATGAGGGCCGGGATCGTGTCGCCGCCGGTGAAGTCGGTGAGACGCTCGCTGACACGCGTGGCATCGGCCGACTGCGGAAGGAACGACGACTGGTCGTTCGTCGCGACCTCGTCGACCTTGCCGAAGAACGGACCGCCGATCGATCCGCCGACCACCCAGATCAGCACGAGCAGGCTCGGGATGCCGATGCGCAGCCAGCGTGAGACGCGCGGCGCGACGCGGTCGCGACGAAGAGCAGGGGTGGAGGAGGAGCGAGCCATGTCGCTAGCTTATCTAGCTACATAGCTTTCGCGCCAGTTCTCAGCCCCGCGCGAAGAGCACCACGATCGACAGCACGAAGGCGACGAGCCCGAGCCCGAGGATCCCGGCCGCGAGCAGCGAGACGAACCGCACCACGGGAGACGCACGCGTGAGCCGCATGCGGTGCGCGCTTCCCCGGCGGTAGAAGATGTCGGCCATGTCGGCGGACCCGATCTTCGCGTCGTCGTGGGCGGAGAGCGGAGCTTCGTTGACCCCACCGTGATCGTCGAACCACCGGACCACGCGGCCCCCGTCGACCTCCTCGACCACGGCACGGGCCGGAAGCCAGGTCCCGTCGGCGAGCAGCAGCACGACGGCGAGGAGGGCCAGCAACGTCCCACCGCCCAGCCCCACCCACGTGAAGATCTCGATGACGGCGTCGAGGGCGTTCGACACGGGGGTCTCCTGCGGGTCGCGGACGGGACGGCCTCCGTCGGGCCAGGGCAGAACGGGTGACGTCAGCCTAGCGGGCCGCCTCGATCGGACTGGCGAGGCGACGCGTCCACACCAGCGCGAGAACGAGCGGGACCGCCGCGACCACGCCGAACGACATGTCGATCAGCTGCCACCCGAGCGGCAGTCCCCGAAGCGCGCCCGCGATGGCCGCGAGCGGCACGATGCCGGCGCACGCGATGAGACCCCAGACGATGACCCAGACATTGCGCACGGGATCGACGAGCGGCCCGAGGAAGGCCACCGCGATGAGGAGATGGGCGAACGCGAGCCAGTCCGTGCCGTAGGAGATGAACGGATACGCCGCGGCCGTGGCATCCAGGCCCTCGGCGACGCGGTTCACCCACCACACGGCGCCCGGCAGGATCGACCCCACGTTCAGCTGCGCCAGCACGTCCCGCGCCAGAGCAAGCTCCTCGCGCAGGGGGAAAGCGGTCACTCCACTCACGACGAGACCGACGACGACCACCGTCAGACAGAAGCGGACGCGGCGCAGTAGTGCGGGTGCGAGGGTCATGCGGCCTCCCGGGCTGTGCTCCCGAGAGTACGACCGCGGCCGTCGTGGCGCCGCGAGATGCCTCGATGGCGAGCGACCGCGGCGAGGGAACCGGGCAGGGGTCGCACGCCGAGTTCCGGGGCCGCGAGCACCCACCGCGTCGAAGCGGCCGCGAACGACAGAAGGCCCGGGGTTGTCCCGGGCCTTCTGTGGTGGAGCCGCCTAAGGGAATCGAACCCTTGACCTATTCATTACGAGTGAATCGCTCTGCCGTCTGAGCTAAGGCGGCGTGTGCGCGCTGTCGCGTGCACGATCATCGATCTTACATGCTCCAGCGCGTGTCGACGCACGCGTCAGTAGTCGCCGGTCGCCGAGAGGTCGGCGAGGATCTCGCGGCTCGACGACAGACCCAGCCGCGTGGCGCCCGCGGCGATCATCTCTTCGGCCGCGGCGCGGGTGCGAATGCCCCCGGATGCCTTGACCTCGGCGCGATCGCCCACGGTGCGCTTCATGAGCTCGACCGCGTGCACGCTCGCGCCGCCGGCGGGGTGGAAGCCCGTCGAGGTCTTCACGAAGTCGGCGCCCGCGGCGACCGCCGCCTCGCAGACGGCGACGATGGCGTCGTCGGAGAGTGCAGCCGACTCGATGATGACCTTGAGAACCGTGGGCGCGGGAGCGGCGGCACGCACGGCGCGGATCTCGGTCTCGACGATGTCGTAGCGTCCCTCGATCGCCGCGCCCACGTCGATGACCATGTCGATCTCGTCGGCACCCTGGGCCACGGAGAGCGCGGCCTCGGCGGCCTTGACCTCGGCGTGGTGCTTGCCGCTCGGGAAACCGCACACGACCGCGACCTTGAGCCCGGCGGGCACATCGACGGGCAGGAACGACGGCGACAGGCAGACGCTGTACGTGCCGAGCTCAGCGCCCTCGGCGATGATGCGCTCGACGTCGGCGCGCGTGGCCTCGGGCTTGAGCAGCGTGTGGTCGATGTAGCGGGCCAGGTCGGTGACGGGCGCGGTCATGGGGACTCCTTCGGGTGGGACGTGAACCAGCCTAGGTGTTCCGACCTGGGCGGCGGCGAGACGGAGCGGACCGCCCTCACTCGCAGCGCAGGCCGTTCTCGGGCACGGTCCCGTCGACGAGATAAGCATCGACGGCGTCGGTCACGCACGCTTTGCCCTTGTTGTAACCGAGGTGGCCTTCGCCGACGTTCGTGATGAGGACGCCCTGCGAGAGCTGCTCGGCGAGGCGCTGCGCCCCCACGTAGGGGGTGGCGGGGTCGCCCGTGGTTCCGATGACGACGATGGGCGGCGAGCCCTCCGCCGTGATCGCTCCGCGCGTCCCGGTCGGCGGGGCCGGCCATGAGGCGCAGACGTCGACACCCTCCCAGTACGGGGCCGTCGTCGGGGCGGCCTCGGCCAGACGTTGACGGAACGCCGCGTCATCGGCATCGGACCCCTCGTCGGGGTAGTCCATGCAGTTGTACGCGATGAAGGCTTCCATGGTGTTGCTGGCGTAGCTGCCGCCCTGGCGATCGTTGTAGAAGTCGGCGAGCTGGAACGCGACGTCGGCGCGGCCGTTGCCGACATCCGTCAGGGCTGCACGCAGGTACGGCCAACTGTCTTGGCTGTAGAGCGCGGCGACGATCGCCGTCATGAGCGTGTCTCCGCCGAGCTGACGCCCGTCGCTCGCCGTGATCGGGCGCGCGTCGACCCGGGCGAGCGTCGCCGCCAGGTCGGACATCGCATCGTCGACGGAGCCCCCGTAGGGGCACTCCGACAGGGTGAGACAGTCGGCCATGAAGGCGCGCAGGGACTGCTCGAAGCCCTCGGCCTGACCGATCGAGGCCTCGGACTGCGACTGGGTCGGGTCGATCCCCCCGTCGAGCACCATGCGGCCGACCCGTTCGGGGAAGAGTCCCGCGTAGGTGGTGCCGAGGAACGATCCGTACGAGAAGCCCAGGTAGTTGAGCTTCGGGTCGCCCAGGACCGCGCGCAGCAGGTCCATGTCGCGTGCGGAGTTCTCGGTGCTGATGTAGGGCAGGATGCCGTCGCTGTTCGCGTCGCACGCCTGGGCGAAGGCGGCGGCGCGCTCCTTCAGGGCCTGCTCGCGTTCGTCGCTGCCGCGCGCGCCGGGCGGGATGTCGTAGAAGTAGCTGTCGAGACCCTTCGCGTCGTAGCAGCTGACCGCCGTCGAGGCACCCACGCCGCGGGGATCGAAGCCGATCACGTCGTACGCGTCGGCCAGCTTCTGGTCGACGAGGATCGACAGCGACGACTTCACGAGGTCGACGCCACTGGCGCCGGGGCCGCCGGGATTGGTCAGGAGCGAGCCGAGGGGCGTGCCGGAGGTCGCGCGGTGTCGGACGACGGCGAGCTGCAGATCACCCTTCGAGGGGTCGCTGTAGTCGCGGGGGGCCGTGACCGTGGTGCAGTCGAGACCGGTGCCGCACTCCTCCCAGGTCAACGCCTGCGAGTAGTAGGGCAGCAGCTCGGGGGCCACGCCGTCGGTCTGCGGCGCGAGAGAGGGCCCCGGGGCCGGCGCGGCGGGCGGGATCTGGGCGTAGAGACAGCCCGAGAGGGCGAGGATCGCGGTCGCGAGACCCGCGACCAGGGCGACGACACGACGACGCGCGTTCACGGCGCCGACCCGTCGGCCACGGTGATCAGCAGACTCTCGAGCGCGAGCAGTGGGGCCGCGTTCTGCTCGAGATTGCGCCGGGTCTCGGAGATCCGATCGAGCACGCCGAGCGTGCGCGCCGGAGACCACTCCCCCGCGAGCACGCGGAGGCCGTCGGCGCGCTCGCCGTTGACCAGATCGGTGTCGCGGCCGAACTGCAGCATGACGACGTCGCGGAAGAGCGACTGCAGGTCGGTCAGCACGCGATCGATTCCGTCGCGGAGGCTCCGTGTCGCCCGCCGCTTCTGGTCGTCTTCGAGGGCGTTGACCTGGCCGCGCACCGACGGGGGTACCGCGGCGCCCTCGGCGACACCGAGCATGCGCAGCAGGTTGCGTCGCTCTTCTTCGTCTCGGGTCGCGGTCAGCGCCTTGGCGTCGTCAGTCGCGAGCCGCACGATCCGCCCGGCGACCTCGACGGCGTCGCCGATGCCGCGGACGCCGAGGACCGCGGCGAGCGTCTCAGCCCGACGGGCGCGCGCGTCGTCGTCGGTCGCGAGCCGCTGAGCCATTCCGATGTGGCGCTGCGCGTGACGGGCCGACTCTTCGGCCACATCGGGGGCGGCCCCCGTGCGCTCGACGATGAGTGCCGCGACATCGGAAACCGAGGGCTCTCGCAGGCGCAGGACGCGAACTCGCGAGCGGATCGTGGGGAGCAGGTCGGCGTCGCTGGGCGCGCAGAGCACCCATACCGTCTGCTCGGGCGGCTCTTCGAGCGCCTTGAGGAGGACGTTGGAGGTGCGCTCGGCCATGCGGTCGGCGTCTTCGACCACGATGACGCGGTATCGCCCGAGCGAGGGGGCGAACGAGGCGCGTTCGACGAGCCGGCGCGCTTCGTCGATGCGGATGACGACCTGCTCGGTCCGGAGCGCCGTGAGGTCGGGATGGGTACGGGCGATCACCTGACGCTGTGCGGGTATGTCACCCGGGTCGGCGATGAGCGCAGCCGCGAAGGCGTAGGCGAGGGTGGAACGACCCGAACCGGGAGGCCCGGTGATGAGCCAGGCGTGCGCGAGAGCCGAGGGGTCGGAGGCCGCCGCCTGCAGCGTCTGTACGGCCTCGGGCTGTCCCCACACGGCGTCCCAGGGGAACGGCGCGGGAACGGCCACGTCGGGTGAGGGGTCGAGCACGGCGGGCATGCGTTCCACCCTAGACGCGGGTTCCGACAGCGCCGCTGGCGATCCGCTGTGCGCTCGCCTCGTGAAACGGCGTCACCCGATACGCGATGCCACGGCCTCGCGCACGCGGGCGGCGAGGACGGGCACGGGCTGGCGTGCGTCCAGCACGAGGAAGCGTGCGGGCTCGGCCGCCGCGAGGGTCAGGAAACCCGCGCGCACCCGAGCGTGGAACTCCTCCTTCTCGGCCTCGAGTCGGTCGAACGGCTTGGCGTCTGCGTCGAGGCGCGTCCGGGCCGCAGCGGGGTCGAGGTCGAGGAGCACGGTCAGATCGGGAAGCAGCCCGCCGGTCGCCCACAGTGAAAGCTCGCGGATGTCGTCGGAGTCGAGCACTCGCCCGGCCCCCTGGTACGCGACGGAGGAGTCGAGGTACCGGTCCTGGATGACGACCTCGCCACGCGCGATCGCCGGGCGGACGACGGTCTCGACGTGGTGCGCGCGATCCGCCGCGTAGAGCAGAGCCTCGGCGCGTGGCGCGATGTGTCCGCGGTGGTGCAGCACGATGTCGCGCACGAGGATGCCCACCTCGGTACCGCCGGGTTCACGCGTGCGGACGGTCTCGCGGCCGCTCTCGCGAAGCCACTCCTCGAGGAGCGCCGCCTGGGTGGTCTTGCCGGCGCCGTCGCCGCCCTCGAACGTGACGAACAGACCGGGTCCCCCGGCCGTCGCGGCTCGGGGAGCGCGCGGCGGCCGGGTCGAATCCGCGGTCACGACTTCTTCGCCGGGGCCTTGCGGGTGGTCGTCGTCTTCCGTGCGGCGGTCTTTTTCGGGGCGGGACCCTTGGCACGCTTGTCGGCGATGAGCTCGACGGCGCGCTCGAAGGTGATGGCCATGGCATCCTCACCGCGCGGGACCGTGGCGTTCGTCTCGCCGTCGGTGACGTACGGACCGAAGCGGCCGTCCTTGAGCTTGATCGGCTTGCCGCTCACGGGATCGGCGTCGAACTCCTTCAGGGCGCTCGACGCGCGACGTGCCCCGTACTTGGGCTCGGCGTACTTCGCGAGGGCCTCTTCGAGCGTAATGTCGAAGATCTGCTGCTCGTTGTCGAGCGAACGCGAGTCGGTGCCCTTCTTCAGATACGGGCCGAAGCGCCCGTTCTGCGCCGTGATCTCGGCCCCCGACTCAGAGTCGACGCCCACGACACGCGGGAGCGACAGCAACTGCAGCGCGGTGTCGAGGTCGATGGTGTCGACCGACATCGAGCGGAACAGCGACGCGGTGCGCGGCTTGGGAGCCGCATCCTTCTTCGTCGTCTTCTTCTTCGGCTGCTCGACGACCTCACCCGTGGCGGGGTCGACCTCCTCGGGGTCCTCGGGCTCGACCTCTTGCACGTACGGACCGAAGCGGCCGTCCTTCACGACGACGAGCTTGCCGTTCTCAGGGTTCTCCCCGAGCACACGGTCACCGGCCACGGGGGCGTCGATGAGCTCCTGCGCCTTCTCGGGCGTGAGCTCGTCGGGCGCGAGGTCCTCGGGGATGTTGACGATGCGCGGCTTCGCCTCGGGATCGGCACCGGGCTCGGTGACCTCGAGGTACGGGCCGTACTTGCCGAAACGGAGCGTCGCGGTGTCGGTGATCCGCGTGGAGTTGAGCTCACGCGCGTCGATCTCGCCGAGGTTGTCGACGATGTGACGCAGACCGATCTGCTTGTCGGAGCCGAAGTAGAACTCCTTGAGCCACTCGGTGCGACGCTGCTCGCCGCGGGCGATCGCGTCGAGGTCGTCTTCGAGGGCCGCGGTGAAGTCGTAGTCGACCAGGTCGGCGAAGTGCTCCTCGAGCAGACGGACGACGCTGAACGCGAGCCAGCTCGGAACGAGCGCCTGGCCGCGCTTCGTGACGTACCCGCGGTCGAGGATCACGCCGATGATGCTGGCGAAGGTCGAGGGACGACCGATCCCCTTCTCTTCGAGCGCCTTGACGAGGCTCGCCTCGGTGTACCGCGGCTTCGGCGAGGTGCTGTGCCCCTTGGGCTCGACGTCGCTGACGGTGAGCTCGTCGCCCACGGCGACCGCGGGCAGCGACTGGTCTTCGTCGTCGTCGCGGCCGTTGCGCTTCTCGTCGGCGCCTTCCTCGTAGGCCTCGAGGAAGCCCTTGAAGGTGTAGACGGTTCCGGATGCCGTGAACTCCGCGACCTTCTCGTCCGCCTGGACCGTGAGGGTGACGGTGGTCGTCTCGTACTTGGCATCCGCCATCTGGCTGGCGACGGTGCGCTTCCAGATGAGGTCGTAGAGCTTCTGCTCGTCACGGTCGAGCGAGGAGGCCACGGACGCCGGGGTCCGGAAGGTCTCGCCCGAGGGGCGGATGGCTTCGTGCGCCTCCTGCGCGTTCTTCGACTTGCTCTTGTAGACGCGGGGGTTGGCGGGCACGGCCTTGTCGCCGTAGAGGGACACCGCCTGCGCGCGAGCCGCCGAGATCGCCTGGGCGGAGAGCGCGACGGAGTCGGTTCGCATATAGGTGATGAACCCCTTCTCGTAGAGCCGCTGCGCGACGCCCATGGCGTGCTTGGCGCTCATCGAGAGTTTGCGACCGGCCTCCTGCTGCATCGTGGATGTCGTGAAGGGGGCACGGGGGCTGCGGGTTCCGGGCTTGGCCTCGACCTTGGCGACCGTGGCGCGTCCGGCGGCAGTCACGGCGTCGGCGAGCGCGCGAGCCTGCGCCTCGTCGAGGACGACGACGGCCTTCTTCAGCTGACCGTTGTCGTCGTAGTCGCCACCGCGTGCAATCGGGGCTCCGTCGAGTCGGTTCAGCCGCGTGGTGAACGACGAGCCCGCCTGCGACGCGCGAGCCTCGACGTCCCAGTACGACGCGGACACGAACGCCATACGCTCGCGCTCACGCTCGACGACCATGCGGGTCGCGGCGGACTGCACGCGGCCCGCGCTGAGCGCGGTCCCCTCGCGGCCGGAGCCGACCTTGCGCCAGAGGACCGGCGAGACGTCCCACCCGTAGAGGCGGTCGAGGACGCGACGAGTCTCCTGCGCGTCGACGAGCGAGACGTCGAGGTCGCGCGTGTGCTCGGCGGCTTCGCGGATGGCGTCCTTCGTGATCTCGTGAAAGATCATGCGACGCACGGGAACCTTGGGCTTCAGGACCTCGAGGAGGTGCCACGCGATGGCTTCGCCCTCGCGGTCACCATCAGTGGCGAGCAGGACTTCGTCGGCCGTCTTCAACGCCCGCTTCAGCTCGGCGACCGTCTTCGTCTTGCGGTCGTTGACGACGTAGTAGGGGTCGAAGTCGTTCTCGACGTCGATCGAGTACTTCCCGTATGCCGCCTTCTTGTCGGCCGGGATCTCCTTCTTCGACGCGAGGTCGCGGATGTGCCCGACCGAGCTGAGGACCTCATAGTCGTCACCGAGGTATCCCTGAATCGACTTCATCTTGGTCGGGGACTCGACGATCACGAGCTTCTTGCCGTTTGCCACTGGGGTCCTTTCTTCGCTGCACACCATACACACGCATTCCTGGTGGGGTTCCCGGAGACCGCTCGGGCGGTCGTATCGGGTGGACCGGCTCGCGAGTGTGCATCGAACGGAATTCCACCGTACGCCGTGCCGACGGTCACCGTGGCGACGAGGCCGTCGAGCACGCATTCCTCGAGGGTCGCTCCGCCCGCCGCAGCGACCGCGGCGGCGGCGTCGCAGGGCACGCCGTCGACGGCGCCGCTCACCGTGTCGGCGGCGGCGAGGGCGGCGGCATCCGCTGTCCCGGCGAGCTTCTGCGCCTGGACGGCCGCGCCGCACGCGGCGGCGAGCGCCAGCGTCAGACCGACGGTCGCCGCCGCGATCCCGACGACGGTGACGGTGCCGGCCATCACTCGCCCCCGTCCAGAGCGCACGCTCGCGCCGTCACGGGCGGGAGCGGGACGGAGAGCGATACCGGGGCCGACGTGTCGACGCAGACGAGCCCGTCGGCCCGCGACACCGCCATGGATGCGCCGACCTCGCCGACCGCCGCGAACGCTCGCGCCTCGTCACCGCGCCCGAGCATTCGCGCGGACTCCGCCGACACGTGGTGGAGCCGAACGGCCGTCGCAGCCGATGCCAGCACGCCCACGCAGAGCGCGAGGACGATGACGACGGCCGGGACCGCGACCGCGAACTCGGCGGTCACCGATCCGCGTTCATCGCGCCACGTCCGCCTCACGAGAGGCTCCTCACTGGACCGTGAGCGCACGACGGACGAGATCGGTCAGGATGCCGCGCACTTCATCGCTCCTCATGATGACGACCAGCAAGCCCGCGAAGGCCACCGCGGCCATGGTCGCGATGGCGTACTCCGCCGTGGCGGCGCCGCGGTCGTCGAGGAAGAGCGCTCCGGCACGGCGGGTCGTCAGAGGGGGCAGCGCGGGCACAGCGCAAGCGGGTGCAGCAGGTGAGAAGAACGGGGCGGACATGGAGACCTCTTTCATGGGTGTGGATGGAACGAACGGACGCATCAGAACGGCGAGACGCCGGACCGGAGGATGCCGATCATGAGCGGCGCGACGGCGAGCAGCAGGAAGGCGGGGAGCGTGCACACCCCGAGCGGGAGGAGAAGACGCGTGGACAACCGTGCTGCGGCCTCTCGACCCGCGGTTCGGGCCGCCTGTCGGGCGAGCCACGCGTCGCCGCGGAGGAGTTCGCCCGCGGGGACACCGGCGCGCAGCGACAGCTCGAGCGTCGCCTCAGCACGCCGCACGTCGTCATCGACCGCGGCAGGATCGGTGCGGTGTCGCTCCGCGGCGATGAGGGCACGCGCGCGTTCGACCGAGGCACCGGCCGAGAGGGCGACCGCGAAGAGCTCTGCGGTCATTCCCGGGACGCCGAGCGGCGGCGTCGCGCTCCGCGCGAGGCGCTTCGACCACACGCGCGCGACGACGGTCAGCGCGAGCCCCGCCCCCAGACAGACCTGACCGATCGGGTCGGTGACGAGCACCCGGACGGTATCGAATCCGAGGACCATGCCGAGGGGAACACCCACGAGCGGAAGCCCGGCGAGCAGGCGCGCGGTCGCGAGCGGCTCGGCAAGAGCCACCCGGACGTCGTCGACGATGTCACGCGCCTCGCGAAGCGACGTCCCGACCCCGCGGAGCGTGTCGGCGAGCGGTGCGCCCACCGCGGTCGCGACGGCCCACACCGCCGCGATGTCGAGCCACCCCTCGCCCGCCTCGCGAAGAACTCGGGAGACGTCGTCACCGATCGCGGCGGCTGCGGCCGCGTCGCGTCCCACCGGACCCGCGTCTTCGGCCAGGTGCCGCCACGCGGTGGCCGTGCTCAGACCCGCCGCCAGCAGAACGGCGAGGCGCAGGACGGTGTCGAGGGGATCCGGTCCGACAGGGCGCGACCGGGGGCCGAGGACGGTCATCCCCACCGCTCCGGTTCGATCGACAGGCGCTCATCGCGGACCACGGGTCGACCGATCCCCACGATGCGTCGACCCACGGGGGTTCGTTCCACATGGACGACGACGTCGATGCCGCTGTGCACCTGCCGCGCCGTTGCCGCCGCGTCCATTCCCGCGAGCGCCCCCAACGCTTCGAGACGCGACGGAACGTCGGAGAGGCTGCGCGCGTGGAGGGTTCCCGCTCCCCCGTCGTGCCCCGTGTTCAGCGCCAGGAGAAGCTCGCGGAGCTCTTCTCCGCGGCACTCCCCGAGGACGAGGCGATCGGGCCGCATCCGCAGCGCCTCACGGACCAGACGGGCCAGGCCGATGCCGCCGGCGCCCTCAAGGTTGGGCTGCCGCGCTTCGAGAGCCACGTGATGCGGGTGATCGGGCCGGAGCTCCGCGACTTCTTCGATCGTGATGAGGCGCTCCCCGTGCGGAACCCGCGAGAGCAAAGCGCTGAGCAGGGTGGTCTTCCCCGCCCCCGTGGCACCGGTGATGAGGAGGTTGGCCCGCTCATCGACGAGCGCATCGAGGTGCGACCGACCGTGCGCGGTGAACATGCCCGCCGACTCCAGCCGGTCGAGGTCGGGCGCATCCCACCGCGGCACGCGGATCGACACCGCCGTCCCTCTCGTCGTGACGGGGAACAGCACCGCGTGCACCCGGATTCCGCGGTCCAGGCGTACGTCCACGCACGGCGACGCGTCGTCGAGATGCCGCCCTCCGAGGGCGATCAGACGAACGGCGAGTCGACGGACCTCCCCCTCACCCGCTCGCCACGACGGAACCCACTCGACCCCGCTCCCCCGGTCGACGAAGAGTCCCTCTTCGCCGTTGAGGAACAGGTCGGTGACCGCGGGGTCATCGAGGAACGGCCGGAGGAAGGACAGCGCCGGGTCGCGCCAGACCTCCGAGGGAGACCGGAGAGGAAGGACGGGAGACATGCCGACGACGGTACGAGGGCGAGCCCGCCTCGCACCGAGCCGAATGTCGGATTCGTGGAGAGATCGCCGAGCCCGCGGCTCGGGGAGAAGAAGTGCCGCCCCACACGGTCCGACAGTGGACCGGGGCAGAAAAAAGAGGGGGCGGCATCCCGTCAGTGGGGGGCGAGGGATGCCGCCACGCGCCGGCGGAAATTGGGGGGCTCCCACCGACGCGGATGCCGGAAGCGATGTTCGGGCGTTGTTAGATTACGCGCCTCAGACGGCCGCGCCAACTCACCACGCACCACCGCACCCTGATATATCACCTGTTTCTTCCGGCGGGGATGCCAACTATCGGAGGTGGCCGGTTGTCGGGGGCTCTCGCTAGCGTCATCACGGTGACGATGCCTGCGACGACGCGGCATCCCCTCGACCGCGAAGGAGCGCCGCGATGAGCAGCCAGATCGACCATCTCCTCAACGAAACCCGCCGTTTCGCCCCCTCGGCGGAGTTCGCCGCGAACGCCGTCGCCGACGCGAGTCTCTACGAGCGTGCCGCGGCCGACCGCGAGGGATTCTGGGCCGACCAGGCACGAGAACTGCACTGGCACACGCCGTTCACACGAGTGCTCGACTGGTCGAACCCACCCTTCGCCGAGTGGTTCGGCGACGGCGAGCTGAACGTCGCGTACAACTGCCTCGACCGTCACGTCGAGGCCGGCCACGGCGACCGCATCGCGCTGCGGTGGGAGGGTGAGCCCGGCGATCAGCGGAACGTCACCTACGCCGAGCTCACCGACGAGGTGAAGCGCCTCTCCAACGTCCTGATCGATCTGGGGATCGAGCGCGGCGACCGCGTGGCGATCTACCTGCCGATGATCCCCGAGGCCATCGCCTCCATGCTTGCCGTCGCCCGCATCGGCGCCGTGCACTCGGTCGTGTTCGGCGGCTTCTCGGCCGACAGCCTCCGCTCCCGCATCGACGACGCCGGCGCGAAGCTCGTCATCACCGCCGACGGCGGCTGGCGCAAGGGAAAGGTGTCTCCCCTCAAGCCCGCGGTCGACCAAGCGCTCGCCGACCGCAACGGGTCCGGCATCCAGGAGACCGTCGAGCACGTGCTCGTGGTCAAGCGCGGCGAGAACGACGTCGAGTGGATCGACGACCGCGACGTCTGGTGGCACGACGTCGTACCACAGGCCTCGGGCGAGCACGAGGCCGAGGCGTTCCCCGCCGAGACGCCGCTCTTCATCCTCTACACCTCCGGCACCACCGGAAAGCCCAAGGGCATCCTCCACACCTCCGGGGGCTACCTCACGCAGGCGGCCTTCACCAACCGCGTCGTGCACGACGTGCACCCCGAGACCGACGTCTACTGGTGCACCGCCGACATCGGCTGGATCACGGGCCACACCTACGTCGCCTACGGTCCGCTCGCCAACGGCGCGACGCAGTTGCTCTACGAGGGCACTCCCGACACCCCGCACCCCGGCCGGTGGTGGGAGCTCATCGAGAAGCACGGCGTCACGATCTTCTACACCGCGCCGACCGCGATCCGCTCGTTCATGAAGATCGGCCGCGACGTGCCGCAGAAGTTCGATCTGAGCTCGCTCCGTCTGCTCGGATCGGTCGGCGAACCGATCAACCCCGAGGCGTGGGTCTGGTACCGCGACATCATCGGCGCCGACAGGACGCCGATCGTCGATACCTGGTGGCAGACCGAGACGGGCGCCATCATGATCTCCGCCCTCCCCGGTGTCACCGAGACGAAGCCCGGCTCGGCGCAGGTGCCGATCCCCGGGATCTCGATCGCCGTCGTCGACGACCAGGGCGAGCCGGTCGGCAACGGCAGCGGTGGTCTGCTCGTGATCACCGAGCCCTGGCCGAGCATGCTGCGGGGCATCTGGGGCGACCCCGACCGCTACCGCGAAACGTACTGGGACAAGTTCTCCGACAGGGGCTACTACTTCGCGGGCGACGGAGCCCGCCTCGACGACGACGGGGACGTCTGGCTCCTCGGGCGGGTCGACGACGTCATGAACGTCTCGGGTCACCGTCTCTCGACCGCCGAGATCGAATCGGCCCTCGTGGGGCACGAGGGCGTCGCCGAGTCGGCCGTCGTCGGCGCGTCAGATGAGACCACGGGGCAGGCGGTCGTGGCCTTCGTCATCATCAAGAGCAGCTACCTCAAACAGCACCCGGTCGAGGGGCTCGGCGACGAGCTGCGCAAGTGGGTCGGCGAGCAGATCGGCCCGATCGCCCGCCCGCGCGACGTCTACATCGTCGGCGAGCTGCCCAAGACGCGCTCCGGCAAGATCATGCGACGTCTCCTCCGCGACGTCGCCGAAGGCCGCGAGGTCGGCGACACCACGACCCTCGCCGACACCGCCGTCATGAGCGTGATCAGCGCGCAGGTGAAGTAGACGACACGACAAGGAAGATCCCGGATGCCATGCCCTCGGCATCCGGGATCCTTCGTGTTCTGGATACATTGAACCCCTCAATGACCCGATCGCCGCCCCGCAGGGCGCCTTGCGTATACACTCAGCGGTGACCGGCGATGTCGAGGAGGCCAGCATGCGCGCGAGCGATCGGGCCTACGCAACCCTCCTCGAAGAGATCCAGACAGGCGTCCTCGCGCCGGGCACCGTCCTCGGCGAAGTCGAGCAGTCCGCCCGCCTGGGCGTGAGCCGGACTCCCCTGCGCACGGCTCTCGCTCGCCTGGCATCCGACGGACTCGTCGCCCAGTCGTCCCCCCGGGTCACCGTCGTCACCGACGTGCAGAGCGACGACATCCGCGCGCTCTTCACCGTCCGCCGCGCCCTCGAGGAGACGGCGGCCCGCCTGGCCGCGGCATCGCCCTCGGCGACAGCGTTCGCCCGTCTGGCGGACGCTTTCGCCGCCGCCGATCTTGACGGCGATACCGCCCGCGACGCGTATTACGCGCTCATCGCCGAGTTCGACGAGGAGATGGATGCCGCCGCCGACAACGACTATCTGGTCGGCGCGCTGCGCACCGTCCGCGCTCACCTCGTGCGCGTCCGGCGTCTCGCCCGGTACCGCCCGGAACGACTCGCCGCCTCGGTCGCCGAGCACCGCCTGATCGCCTCGGCCATCGCGGCCGGCGACGGCGACCTCGCCGCGCATGCCGTCCACGTCCACCTGCACAACGCCCTCACCAGCATCCTCGACTCGCTCGAGACCTCCCCGACCCTCGCGTCCAGCACGCAATCCACCGGCCGAAAGAGAAGATCATGACGATCACGCACCACGTTCGTGTCCACCGCAGCGAAGAGAACCTGGCCCGTGAGGGACAACTCGCATGGTCTCTCGCGCGAATCGCGGTCGATCCGGTGGCGGTCGACGCCGATGTGGCGGACATGATCATCAACCGGGTGATCGACAACGCCGCCGTCGCTGCGGCGTCGCTGTCGCGCGAGCCGGTCAGCGCGGCGCGTCAGCAGGCGCTGGATCACGCGGTGTCGATCGGCGGGGCCGGGGCGACGGTGTTCGGGTGCGCGCTGGAGCGACGTTCGAGCCCGGAGTGGGCGGCGTGGGCGAACGGCGTCGCCGTGCGAGAACTCGACTACCACGACACGTTCCTCGCGGCGGATTACTCCCACCCCGGCGACAACATCCCCCCGATCCTCGCCGTCGCCCAGCACACCGGCCGTGACGGCGTCGCCGTGGTGCGGGCGCTGGCGACGGCGTACGAGGTGCAGATCGACCTGGTCCGCGCGATCAGCCTGCACAAGCACAAGATCGATCACGTCGCCCACCTCGGCCCCTCGGCCGCCGCCGGCATCGGTACCCTCCTCGACCTCGATCAGGCCACGATCTACCAGGCGATCGGCCAAGCCCTCCACACCACCACCGCGACCCGCCAGTCCCGCAAGGGCGAGATCTCCACGTGGAAGGCGCACGCCCCCGCGTTCGCGGGGAAGATGGCGATCGAAGCCGTCGACCGAGCCATGCGGGGCGAGACGTCGCCGTCCCCGATCTACGAAGGCGAAGACGGTGTCATCGCGTGGCTGCTCGACGGCCCCACCGCCACCTACGACGTCCCGCTGCCCGGTGACGGGGAGTCCAAGCGGGCGATCCTCGACTCGTACACGAAGGAGCACTCCGCCGAGTACCAGGCGCAGGCGTGGATCGACCTCGCCCGCAAGCTCCACCACGAGCGCCCCGACCTCACCGACCCGGCGAACATCGCCTCGATCGTGCTGCACACCAGTCACCACACGCACTACGTGATCGGCTCCGGCGCGAACGACCCGCAGAAGTACGACCCCACGGCCTCGCGCGAAACGCTGGATCACTCCATCCCGTACATCTTCGCCGTGGCGTTGCAGGACGGCGCCTGGCATCACGTCGACTCCTACGCCCCCGCACGCGCGGGCCGGCCGGACACCGTGGAGCTCTGGCACAAGGTGACGACGGCGGAGGATGCCGAGTGGACCCGTCGGTACCACTCCGAGGACCCGAACGAGAAGGCCTTCGGCGGGCGCGTCGTCATCACCCTCACCGACGGGTCGACCCTGGAGGACGAGATCGCCGTCGCCGACGCCCACCCCCTCGGCGCCCGGCCCTTCGCCCGCGAGGACTACATCCGCAAGTTCCGGATCCTCGCCGAGCCCGTCCTCCTCCCCGAGGAGATCGAACGCTTCCTCGCCCTCGCCGAGCGCCTGCCCGAACTCACCCCCGCCGAGGTCATGCAGCTCACCATCGTCGCGAAGCCCGGCGTCCTGGCATCCGCTCCCGCACCCAAGGGACTGTTCTGATGCTGTACTCGTCGGTCTCGGCGGCCGAGAAGCGGCGGGCGTTCCGCGAGCGGTTGGCATCCGGCGAGCTCCTCCGCTTCCCCGGGGCGTTCAACCCGCTGTCGGCCCGCCTCATCGAACGCAAGGGGTTGGAGGGCGTGTACATCTCGGGAGCGGTGCTGAGCGCCGATCTCGGGCTTCCCGACATCGGTCTGACCACCCTCACCGAAGTCGCCGGTCGCGGGCAGCAGATCGCCCGGATGACCGACCTCCCCGCGATCATCGACGCCGACACCGGTTTCGGTGAACCCATGAACGTCGCGCGGACCATCCAGACGCTCGAAGACGCGGGACTGGCCGGATGCCACATCGAAGACCAGATCAACCCGAAGCGGTGCGGCCACCTCGACGGGAAGGCGGTGGTCGACACCGACACCGCGATCAAGCGCATCCGCGCGGCGATCGATGCGCGGCGTGACGACAACTTCCTCGTCATGGCCCGCACCGACATCCGGGCCGTCGACGGCCTGGACGCCGCGATCGACCGCGCTCGACAGCTCGTCGACGCCGGAGCGGACGCGATCTTCCCCGAGGCGATGCGCACCCTGGCCGAGTTCGAAGCGGTGCGCGCTGCGGTCGACGTGCCGATCCTGGCGAACATGACCGAGTTCGGCAAGAGCGACCTCTTCAGCGTCGACGACCTGCGGAGCGTCGGCGTGAACATCGTCATCTGGCCGGTCTCGCTCCTGCGCCTCGCGATGGGGGCCGCCGACCGCGCCCTGGAGGTCCTCCAGGACGAGGGACATCTGAAGAGCCAGCTCGGGTCGATGCAGCATCGCGCCGATCTCTACGACCTGATCGACTACGAGCAGTACAACCACTTCGACACGAACATCTTCGACTTCACCATCACGAAGGAGTGAGCATGGCTGACACCCAGGACGACATCAAGAAGGGCCTCGCCGGCGTCACGGTGGACTACACCGCCATCAGCAAGGTCAATCCCGAGACGAATTCGCTCCTGTACCGCGGGTATCCCGTGCAAGAGCTCGCCGCGACGCAGTCGTTCGAGGCCGTCGCCCTCTTGCTGTGGAACGGCGACCTGCCGACCGAGTCGGAGCGCGCGGAGTTCGAGACGTTCGAGCGCGCGCACCGCGACCTCGACGACGACATTAAGACCGTGATCGACCTCCTCCCGCTCGACGCTCACCCCATGGACGTCGTGCGGACCGCCGTCTCGGCCCTCGGCGCCTCGGCGGCCGACGTGGCCGACAACTCTCCGTCGGCCGATCTCGCCAAGGCGAAGCTGCTGTTCGCCAAGATCCCCGCGATGGTGGCCTACGACCAGCGCCGCCGACGGGGGCAGGAGCTGGTTCCTCCCCGGAACGACCTGGATTACTCGCGCAACTTCCTCTGGATGACGTTCGGCGAAGAGCCGGTGGACGTCGTCGCCGAGGCGTTCAACGTGTCGATGATCCTGTACGCCGAGCACTCGTTCAACGCATCGACGTTCACCGCGCGCGTCATCACCTCGACGACAGCTGATCTGTACTCGGCCGTCGTCGGCGCCATCGGTGCCCTCAAGGGCGCTCTGCACGGAGGCGCGAACGAGGCGGTCATGCACATCTTCGACGAGATCGGTTCGGCCGAGCGGGTCGCGGGCTGGCTCGACGACGCCCTCGCGAACAAGCGGAAGATCATGGGCTTCGGGCACCGGGTCTACAAGAAGGGCGACTCTCGCGTTCCCACGATGAAGGCGGCCCTCGACACGCTCGTCGCCCACTACGGCGCCGACGAACTCGCTGCCCTATACGACGAGCTCGAGACCGCGTTCGTCGCGCGGAAGGGCATCTACCCGAACCTCGACTATCCGTCCGGACCGGCATACCACCTCATCGGCTTCGACACCCCGACCTTCACCCCGCTGTTCGTCGCGGCCCGCGTCACGGGCTGGACGGCTCACGTCATGGAGCAGACGGCATCCAACGCCCTCATCCGCCCGCTGTCGGCGTACACCGGCGTCGACGAACGGCACGTCGGGGGATACGTCGCGTCCGGGTCGGACCGCGCCGCCGCGGCCCGACCCGAAGAGGCGTAGGAATGCGAGAGGGGGCGGGACCCGTGCGGTCCCGCCCCCTCCGACGTTCGTGCGGCTCAGGCGACGGTGAAGACGACCTCGACCTCGACGGGGCTGTCCAGCGGCAGGACGGGAACACCGACGGCGGAGCGTGCGTGGACCCCGGCATCGCCGAAGACCTCGCCCAGGAACTCGCTCGCGCCGTTTATGACGCCGGGCTGCCCGGTGAATTCGGGGACGGATGCCACGAACCCGGTGAGCTTGAGCACGCCCGTCAGCTTGTCGACACCGCCGGCGACGGCCGCCGCCGCCGCGAGGGCGTTGAGCGCGCACTGGCGCGCGTAGGTCTTGGCATCCGCGGGGCTCACGAGACCCTCGGACTCGCCGACCTTGCCCGTTTCGGGCAGGGCGCCCTGCACCATCGGCAGCTGACCGGAGGTGTAGATGAGATCGCCGTGCTGCTTCGCGGGGATGTAGGCCGCGACCGGGGGCACGACCGAGGGGACTTCGACACCCAGCGCGGCGAGGCGCTCCGCGACGCTCACTGCTGACCCTCGAACTGACGCGCCGCGGCCTCGGCTGCCCCGAGGCCCGCGTTGGCCGTGCCACCGCCGGTCGGGCGCTTGAAGTACGCCACGAGCCCGCCTTCGGGGCCGGTGACGACCTGCACGAGCTCCCACCCCTGCTTTCCCCAGTTGTTGAGGATCGCCGCGGTGTTGTGGATCAACAGCGGCGTGGTGAGGTACTCCCACGTGGTCATTCGCAGCTCCCGAAGGTGACTCGGATGCCGCGCACGAGGTGTGCGCGGCCAGGACGCGTACGCGCGCGAGCGCACGCCATCGAGGCATCGCCCAGCAACGTCGCTTAGCATCAACCCTATGCCTGAGAACAAACGAACGGCTAGCGGTGCGCTCGGCGGCATCCTCGGCCTCGTCGGTCTGAGCACGGCCGCCGGTGTTCTGCTGACCGCCGCCGTCACCCCGGCGATCGCCGTGTCAGGTGCCGCTGCCAGCAGCGCCATCACGATCTTCGACAATATGCCGAGCTACCTGCAGCCTGACGCGCTCATGCTGCCCACGACGCTCATGGCCGGCGACCGGGTCCTCGCGAAGTTCTACGACCAGAACCGATCCCCCGTCACGTTCGACCAGGTGAACCCCGTCATGTACGACGCGATCCTCTCCTCCGAGGACCCGCGGTACTACCAGCACGGCGGCGTCGACCTCATCGGCACCACCCGTGCGCTCCTCAGCAACGCCTCGGGCGGCGAGACCCAGGGTGGCTCCTCGATCAGCCAGCAGTACGTCAAGAACGTGCTCGTGCAGCGATGCGAGCGCGACGCCAAAGCGACGGACGGCTCCGACGGCCAGCCCGCGCAGACGCGCGATGAGGCCCTCCAGGCGTGCGCCCTCGAGGCGATCCAGTCCGACGGCGTCGCGGGCTACCAGCGCAAGCTGCAGGAGATGCGGTACGCGATCCAGCTCGAGAAGCAGTACACGAAGGATCAGATCCTCCTCGGGTACCTCAACATCGCGAACTTCGGCGGCGTGACCTACGGCATCGACGCTGCCGCCAAGTACTACTTCAACGTCCCGGCTGCGCAGCTGAACGTGGGCCAGGCCGCCGTCCTCGCGGGCATGGTGCAGAACCCGAACCGCTTCCGCATCGACCGCCCGGAAGGGTCGATCAGCGACGGCGAGACCTCGTGGAACAAGGCGCCGGACGGGTCGATCGACGACGTCGACCAAAGCACCATCCAGGCGCTCTACACACTGCGCGACAACGGTGAGATCACGCAGGAGCAGCTCGTGAACGCCGCCGACGGCTACAGCGAGACCAAGGGTCGCCAGCTGTATGTCCTCAGCCGCATGGAGGCGGACGGCAAGATCACGCACGAGCAATACGTCGCGGCGGCCATCGAGCCGATCACCCCGCAGATCACCGCGACCGACCAGGGCTGCGCGAACTCGGGCGCCCCGTACTTCTGCCAGTACGTCGTCGCGACGATCCTGAACGACCCCGCTTTCGGCGCCACCGTCGACGACCGCGTCGACGCGCTCCGCCAGGACGGTCTCACGATCCAGACCACGCTCGACTGGCGTATTCAGGATGCCGCGCAGACCGCGATGAACGAGAACGCGCCGCAGAGCTTCGACGGAATGAAATTCGGTTCCACCGCGGTCAGCATGGAGGCCAAGACCGGCCGCATCCTCGGCATCGCGCAGAACACGAAGTTCACGCAGGACCCCACGCAGGCGGAATCCGATCCGGCCTACAACTCCATCGTCTTCGCGGGAGACAAGGACACCGGCGGTTCCATCGGCTTCAACGCCGGATCGACCTTCAAGCTCTTCACACTCGTGGACTGGCTGGAGAAGGGCCACTCGCTCAACGAGAACCTCAACGGTCGCCTGCGTCCGGTGCCGAACATGAAGAACTCCTGTTACGGCGACTGGATCAACGGGGGCGGCACCGTCATCAACAACTTCGCGTCCGACCCGGGTTACTACGGCACCCCGATGACCTTCACCAAGAACTCGCTCAATACCGGTTACCTCGCGATGGCCGCGCAGCTCGACCTCTGTGACATCGCCAAGGTCGCCAAGAAGCTCGGCGTCACCCGTGGCGACGGCACCGACATCGAGATGCGGGTCGCCAACAACGTCATCGGCGATGACAACGTCTCTCCGATCGCGATGGCCGGCGCCTACGCGACGGTCGCCAACGGCGGCACCCACTGCCAGCCGAAGGTCATCGACAAGGTGACGGACAGCGACGGTGCCGAGCGTCCGATCCCCGACCGCCAGTGCACGCCCGGTACCCTGACGCCTGAGGTGTCCGCCGCGGCCGCTTACGCTCTGCAGGGGGTCATGACCGGCGGCGGAACCGGACAGTCGGCCAACCCGTTCGACGGAACCGCCCTGATCGGCAAGACCGGTACCCACGAGGGCTGGAACACCTGGATGATCGAGTCTTCGACCAACGTCACCACCGCGGTGTGGGTCGGCAATTGGGAGGGCACCGAGACCCTGTTCGGCAAGTATTGGAACGGGCAACAGCTCTCGAACATGAGGTACACGATCGCCGAGGGCGCTCAGAGCGCCGCGGACGAGTTCTACGGAGGGGACGCTTTCCCGCAGCCGCCGTCGAACCTGACGCGCACGATCCAGCGCGACCTGCCGAACGTGGTGGGCAAGAGCATCGACGACGCCCGATCGACGCTCGAGTCCGCAGGCTTCAGCGTGACCGTGGGCTCCCCCGTCGACTCCGACATGGGCGGCGATCGCGTCGCGGCGCAGAACCCCGGTGGCGGAACGGCGCCCGCGGGATCGACGATCACGATCAGCCCCGGCAACGGCCAGGGTGCCACGGTCCCGGACGTGTCCGGAAACCCCGTCAGCTCCGCCCGGGCCGCTCTGCTCGCCGCAGGCTTCGGGACCGTTTCGATCGGCAGCTGCGAGAAGGACGCGAGCGCGCCCGCCGAGGGCCGCGTGACGGGGACGAACCCCGCCGCGGGCACCGCGACGAACAAGAACACCCCGGTGTCGCTGAGCATCGCCGCGAAGGACTGCCCGTGACCCGTCCCGCAGTGACGGCCGCCCTCGCACCCCTCGGGGTTGCGGGGGCGGCCGCTGTCGGCGCCGCCGTCTGGGGCGTCGGCATCGAGCGCTACCTCTTCACGGTCCGCTATCACGCCCTCCGTGTCCTTCCGAAGGGCGCGGAACCGATTCGCGTCCTCCACGTGTCGGACGCGCACATGGCTCCATGGCAACACCGTAAGCAGGAATGGATGGCCCGGCTCGCTGACCTGTCACCCGACCTCGTCGTGAACACGGGCGACAATCTCGGCCACCGCGACGGGCTTACCGGCATCCGTACCGCTTTCGCACCCCTGCGCGGCATCCCCGGGCTCGTGGTGCACGGATCGAACGACTTCCAAGAGCCGTCGCCGCGCAATCCCCTGCGGTACTTCCTCGGCCCCTCCGGAAACGTCCCCGCCCACAAGCACCTCGACGTCGAGGCTCTCGACCGATTCTTCGCCGACGACCTCGGCTGGAACATCCTCGACGACACCGCCGTATCGCTCGAGGTGAAGGGTGTGCGCATCACGGCGTTCGGAGTGAACGACGCCCACCGCAAGTGGGACCGCCCCGACCAGATTCCGCCTGTCCTGGCGACTCTGGATGCCGCCGACCTCACGCTCGGAGTGATGCACGCCCCGTACCGTCGAACGCTCGACACGTTCACCGACCTGGGGGCGGACATCCTTCTCGCGGGACACACCCACGGCGGTCAGGTGCGAGTGCCCTTCAGCCGCAAAGCACTCGTGTCCAACTGCGACCTCCCGCTCGACCAGGCGCGCGGCCTCAGCGAGTGGTCCCACAGCGGCCGCTCGGTGCCCTTGAACGTGAGCGCGGGCCTCGGCCACTCCATCTACGCACCCGTTCGTTTCGGGTGTCGACCGGAGGCGACGCTGCTCACGCTGCTGCCCCGCTGACCGCTCCTGCACACCGTCCGAAGGGGCCGTTCCGTCCACGGAACGGCCCCTCCGCCCGTTTCGCGAACTCGTCGCGAAGCGAAGATCGAGTCTCTCAATCGAAGGGACTCTCCATGCATCACCCCCGCTCCTCCCGACCTCCCCGACGTCGACGCGCGCTGCTCGCCGTGCTCGCTCTGGTCGCTACCGCCACAGCCCTCTTCGCCGCGCCGGCGACGGCTGCTGATCGCGGAACGGGATTCGGCACGTGGGCACCCCTGTCCTCCACGGGATGGCACGGGTCCATGCGCGTCGGCGCCGTTCACACGTACTGCATCCATCCCGGACTGCCCGTCGCGACGGGGACGACGACCGACCTCGGCGTCAGCTCCGACGTACGGGGGCTCAGCGCCCAGCAGCTCGTCTCGATCAACCATCTCGTCTCCACGTACGGCCAGACCGACGATCCCGTCCAAGCCGCGAGCGTGGGGTGGGCCGTCAAGGCGATCGTCGACCGCGACACCACGCTTCACTCCTGGGGGTACAGCGGCGACTCGCTCAGCGAAGCGATCGACTACATCATGCGCCGCGCCAGCCCGGAGAACAGCTCGGCGATCCAGACACGGGTCGAGCAGTACCTCACCGAGGCCGCGGCTGTTCGCGTGCCGCGCGTCGGCGGCTCCCTCACCCTGACGACTGCCGCCGACGAGCCGACCGAGGGCACCATCGTCGCCGACGTCGACCCCGACGCGAGTGGCGTCCTGCGCCTCGAGAACGCCGTGTTCGCCGACACGGGCTCCGCGGAACGGAACGACGTCCGAGCCGGCGTCGTCTACCCGATCTCTGCTCCCCGCCCGGAGGGCAGCGACGGGCGTCCATACACCGTTCGCGCGTCCGGGACGTTCACCGTGCGCGCGGCTGCGGTGCGCCTGTACAGCACGCCCGGTCAGCAGGAGTCCGCGGGTCCCGCGGATCCGCAGACCTTCGCCCTCGCCACGGAGGACACCTCCGCGCGCCCCGTGCAGTTCCGTCCTCGGATCGAGACCTCGGCTCGCATCGAGAATGATCGGTTCATCGATGACGTGACCGTCTCCGTCGACGACGGCGTGTGGCCGCGCCTCGCGGACGGCTCCTTCGTCCCGCTCAGCGCGACGGCCGATCTCTACCGGACCGGGGCATTCCCCGCGGAGTCGGACGAGGTGCCCTCGAACCTCTCCCCCGTGGCGCGACTCACGCTGGCGACGGATCCCGCCCGAGGACCGGGCACCTACCGGGTCGAGCTCGCCGACCGTCTTCCGGGTCCGGGCGTGTACACCGCCGTCTGGCGGATCTCCCGCGATGAGCAGGACCCGGCTGTCGCGCCGCACCTGCCTCGGGGATACGCCTGGGCCGAGCGCTTCGCCTCCCCGTCGCAGACGGAGCAGCTCGCCCCCACCCCACCGTCGCACACGCCGACGCCGACGGTCGCTCCGACGATATCGCCGGCTCCGTCGGCGTCCCCCGCTCCCACGGCCCTCGCCGCCACGGGCGTCTCGAGCGCCTCCGCGGGCGGAGCCGCCGTCGGAGGAATCATCGCGATCGTGCTCGGCACCGGGGCAGCCATCGTCGCGAGGCGCCGCCCGACACGTCACCCCTGACGCGGATTCCTGACGTTCGGTCGATGTCCGGGGCCGACGTCCGGGCCGACGTCCGGGGCCGACGTCCTCGCGGGAGCCCGCCCGCACGCCGCGGGCGACGCTTCCGCGAGGACGAGCCACGCAACCGACACTCCCGCTGTGCACGCCGATTGGGCGCACGTCCGCGAACGGGGTAGACTTTCAGGGTTGGCCACGGGGTGTGGCGCAGCTTGGTAGCGCGCGTCGTTCGGGACGACGAGGCCGCAGGTTCAAATCCTGTCACCCCGACCACTGTCCTCATCCGGACGGGGACCGCCTGGTCGTCGTCGGTGCACCAATTCCCGGTTCCCGC
>NZ_JBFBJJ010000021.1:31569-55219 GCF_040686055.1 Microbacterium sp. NPDC086615 | reverse complement strand
GTCCAAGACACGCCGTAACGGGTCATCGCGTTGCGGCGTGTCTTGGACACTCAACGCCCGGGCGCGGCGCGGGGGCGCGCCCGAGGGAGGGAGAAGCGACGCGCGCAACCCCCGCGACGCGCCGGCCCCGGACGGAGCAGAATCCCGGCGTCCACTCAACGGAAGGCGGAGTCATGCCCAGATCGAGACCCGTGGCCGTCGTCGTCGCGGCCCTGAGCGTCCTCTTGCTCGCGGGTTGCGGCATCCGGATCCCGGCCGACCCGCAGGGCACCCTCGACCGCGTCGAGGGGGGAGTTCTGCACGCCGGCGTCTCCCCGAACGGCGACTTCGTCCGCATCGACGGTGACCTGCCGAGCGGCAGCGAGGTCGATGCCCTCACCGACTTCGCCACCTCGATGGATGCCGAGGTCGACTGGACCGTCGGCTCCGAGGAGGCGCTCGTCCGCGGCCTCGAGAACGGCGATCTCGACGTCGTCGCCGGCGGCCTGACCGACGAGACCCCGTGGACGGAGCGGGCCGGGATGACGCGTCCCTACGGCGAAGTCACCCTCGACGATGGGTCGACCGCGAAGTTCGTCATGCTCGTCCCGCTCGGCGAGAACGCTTTCGTCTCGCGGCTCGAGACCTTCTTGACCGACGAAGCCGCCACCGAGGGAGTCGGCTGATGATCGCGCGCTTCGGCCACACCGAGCTCCCCGAGCGACAGGCTCAGGTTTTGCGCCGCGCGATCCGTCTCGAGTGGGTCACACTCGCGTTCCTCGCGGTGACCGCCACCCTCGTCTTCCTCGTCCTCGGCAACTCGCAGGCGATGAAGGCGGCCTGGATCGAGGACCTGCTCTCGTTCATCCCCCCGATCGCGTTCCTGATCGCCGTGCGTCTGGCGCGGCGCAGACCCACCGTCCGCCACCCCTACGGCTTCCATCGTTCGGTTGCGATCGGCCACCTCGTCGCGGCGGTCGCCCTGACCGCGATGGGCCTGTTCCTCATCGTCGACTCCGGCATCGGCCTGCTCACCGCGGAGCACCCCACGATCGGCACCGTGAACCTCTTCGGCGTCACGATTTGGCTCGGCTGGCTGATGATCGCGGTGATGGCGGTCACGGGCATTCCGCCGGTCATCGTCGGTCGAATGAAGCTCGGTCTCGCCCGCGAGCTGCACGACAAGGTTCTCTACGCCGACGCCGACATGAACAAGGCCGACTGGATGACCTCGGTCGGCACGATCGTGGGCGTCCTCGGGATCGGCGTGGGCCTGTGGTGGATGGATGCCGCGGCGGCGATCTTCATCGCCGGGAGCATCGTCCACGACGGCGTCGGCAACCTGCGCGCCGCCGTCGTCGATCTGATGGACGCGCGCGCGACGACCTTCGACGACGCCCACCCGCACCCTCTCGTGGACCGGGTGGACCAGTACCTCGCCGGGCTCCCGTGGGTGCGCGAGGCGGGGAGCCGTGTGCGTGACGAGGGGCATGTGTTCCACATCGAGGCGTTCGTCATCCCCCATCGCCGCAAGATCGCGCTCGCCGACATCGAGAACGCCCGAGAGGGCTGCGTCGCCCTGGACGGGAAGATTCAGGACGTCGTGGTGGTCCCCGTCCCCGAGCTGCCCGACGTCGTCGACGCGATCACTCCCCGAGGATCAGCCGCCTGATCGCGGCATCCTTCGAGCCGCCCAACTCCATCGTGCGCCCCTTGCGGTACAGCGAGAAGACGCGCGGGTCGATGTAGCTCGACCGCGCCACGGCGGGGGTGTTGCCGAGCGCCTCGGCCGTTGCGCGAACCGCCGCGACCTCGGCCTTCTTGCGTTCGTTCTTGCCGCCCGTGGCTCCGACCTTCGCGAGCGCCTCCGCCGCGAGGATCGTTCCGCGCAGCGTCCGGAAGTCCTTCGCACTGAACGGTCCGCCCGTGAGGGAGCGGACGTACGCGTTCACGTCCCCGGGGGTGAGTGGCACACGCCGCCGCCCCCGTTTGTAGCTGAGAAGCGCAGCGCGCGAGCGGCCGAGTGCGAGTTCTTCGATGAGGGATGCCAACTCCGCATCGCGGACACGAAGGTCGGCGCGCTTGCCGCTCTTGGCGGGGAACGAGAGCCGGATGAGGTCGCCCTCGACCGTGGCATCCCTGCGTTGGAGAGTTGTCAGGCCGCGGCTTCCGTTCGTGACGAAGTACCGCGCGTTCCCGACGCGCGGCGCGACCAGATCGAGCAAGCGGAACGACACGGCCAAGACCCGCTCGCGGTCGATGTCGCTCCGACGCAGGGACTGGGTCACCCGGGCGCGGGCCCGCGGGAGGGCCTCGGCTAGTTGAAGGGCACGGGCGAACTTCCCCTTGTCTTGCCGCTTCGACCAGTCGGCGTGATAGGTGTACTGGCGCCTCCCGGCCTCGTCGGTTCCCACGGCCTGGATGTGCGCGTTGGGCTGTGTCGCGATCCACACCTCCCGCCAGGCCGGCGGGATGACGAGGCTCCGCGCGCGTTCGGCTTCGCGCTCAGGCACCGGGGCACCCGTATGGTCCACGAAGCGATAGCCCGACCCCGAGCGCACGCGGCGGAACCCGGGGTCCTCGTAGGGCCGGACGCGGATGAGCCGCGGCATCGGGTCAGTGGTTGCGGAGCATGTCGATCAGCTCCGCCTTCTTCTTGCCCGAGTAGCCGGTGATCCCGAGCTCCTTCGCGCGCTTCTTCAGCTCGTCGACCGTGCGGTCCTCGTAGTTCTCGGCGTGGCCGCCCTTCTCACCGACTTTGCCACGGCCCTGGGCCGCTGCCGCGTTCGAGATGCGCGCGGCCTTCTCCTTCGAGTCGCCCTGCTTGCGCAGCTCCTCGTAGAGCTCCGGGTCTTTCAGACTGTTGGATCCTCGCCCCTGGGGCATGGTCGTCTCCTTCCGTCGGACCACCGACGCTACGACCACCGCTGCGCACGGCTGATCGGGGTTGACACCGCCTCGGCGATCCCGTCGGCGCGGCGCGGCCGATCTGTTATCGCGCGAGCCCGGCTAACAGCGTTTTCCCAGGCGCGTCAACCCCCTCCCGCTCCGCTGACCGAGTGACACGGTTGAAGAACCACTCGCCAGGGTGCCGCGTCGTGACGCGGTGAACAGCAAGGAGCCCCCCATGAACATCTTCCTCATCATCATCATCGTGGCTGCGATCGTCATCGCCATCGTGAGCGGGATGAGCCAGGCCGCCAGCTTCCTCCTGTGGGTCGCGATCATCGTCGGCCTCATCGCCCTCATCGTGCTGTTGTTCCGCCTGATCAGCGGACGCAAGCCCGTTTGACCCCCTGAGAGGTCGACGCGTTTCGGGTGCGCGTCACCTCCCCTCCGGCGGGTCCTCCCGCCCCGGATGCCACGTGCTCATCGAGCGCGTGGCATCCGTCTTTGGCGTGGGAACCCGGTCCCTTCGACAAGCTCAGGGACCTCTGCTGGCGCGCGCAGGGGCCGCCGCACCCCAGGTGGCTGAGCCTGTCGAAGCCACCGGAACCCTGCCACGAGGGTTGACGAAAACGCGATATATCTCGATACTGTTCCCGAACGCGATATATCGCGAGAGAGGAGCCCGCCATGGAGAAATGGATCGTCCACCCCGGCGAGACGCGCGTCATCGACCTGGAAGACGTACGCGAGCTGAAGATCGGCCTCGTCGGCGGCCAGATCGACGTGATCGCGCACGACGACCCGAGCGCTCGGATCGAGGTGCACGGCGTCACGGTCAAAGACCTCCGCATCGAGATGACCGACGGCCGCCTCGAGATCGACCACCCGCAGCTGCGCTGGGACAACTTCCTCGAGGTGTTCCGCAACTTCGGCGCCGGCGGCCCCAAGGCCGAGGTGAGCGTGGCCGTGCCGCGCTCGGTCGCCCTCACCCTCGGCGTCGTGAGCGCGAGCGCCCTCGTCTCGGGTCTGCGTACCGACGCCCGCCTCAACACGGTGTCCGGCGACATCATCGTCGACGGCCTGGTCGGCGACGTGAGCGCGAACGCGGTCTCGGGCGACGTGCAGGTGCGTGAGCTCGAGGGTGCACTGAGCGCCAACAGTGTCTCCGGCGACGTCACCGTCACCGGCGCCGTGACGAAGGCGTCGATCGACACGGTCTCGGGCGCGATGCTCGTCGACTCCACCGGCCCCGTGCAGTCGATCGCGCTCAACTCCGTCAACGGCGCGGCCACCATCCGCCTCGACCGCGGCCTGCCCGCCAATTACGTCTCCCGCTCGGTGAGCGGGCGCGTGCAGATCGACGGACACGTCCGCTCGGGCTCGGGCCCCACCAACTACACGGGTTCGACCGGCACCCTCGCCGGATCTTTCGTCGACGTGCGCGCCAACACGGTCTCGGGAGAGATCACGGTGCTGCGCCGCGGCATCTCGGGGCTCCGCCCCGAGGAACTCGCCGGAGAGGAGGAATGGTGATGAGCCCGGTCTTCTCGCACGGCGGCCTGCGCCTGTACATCCTGAGCCTTCTCGACGAGGCCCCGCGCCACGGATACGACCTCATGCAGGCCCTGTCCGACCGCACGGGAGGCACCTACTCCCCCTCGGCCGGAACGATCTACCCGCGCCTCGCGAAGCTCGAGGACGAGGGCCTCGTCACGAAGACCGTCGACGGACGCAAGACCGTCTACGAGATCACGGATGCCGGACGCGCCGAGGTCGCGGCCCGCACGGGCGACCTCGAGGGCATCCAGGCCGACCTGGCCGACAGCGTGCGCCTCATCGCCGACGAGGTGCGTGGGAGCGTCCGGGATGCCATGCGCAGCCTCCGCGCCGATCTCGCCGCCGCGTCCCGTGAGGAACGCGAGCAGGCTGAGACGACCCCCGTCGACGACGCGCGCTCCCGGACGCGCGAGCAGCTGCACCGCGCGGATGCCGCGATCACCGAGTTCCGCGGACGCGTCCGTTCGGAGTTGCGGTCGCACGTGGCCCGCGGCGGCGAGCTCACGGCATCCGGAGTCGACGAGATCGAGGCGGCGCTGCGTCACGCGTCCGAGTCGGTCGCGCGCGCGATGCAGGGCTGACGCCTCACTCCCAGGGCAGATCCTCGTGGGCGCCGACCGGCTCTCCCAGCGGAACGACCAGCACCGGACGGTGCTGCCGGTGCGAGAGCCGGGCGGCGACCGACCCGGTCAGGAACTCGCGGAGCGACTCGCCCAGTCCGCGCTTGCGGGTGCCGACGACGAGCAACGACGCACCCACCTCGTCGGCGAGCTGGATCAGCGACAGCGCGGGATCGCCGATCAGCTGCCGCACCGACCACGTCACGGGATTTCCTGCGAGGGCGACCGCCGCATCCTTCTCGACCTCGGCCAGCGCAGCCCGCGCCACCTCGCCCGCGACGTCGAGGGTCGCCGAGTTCACGTACCCGTCCGGATCCTCGAAGGCGACGAACCGCGTGGTGTCGACGTGCGCCACGATCAGTTCGACGCCCGCCAGTACGGCGTACCGCGCGGCTTCGTGCACGACGCGGGGCGACTGCCCGGGTACGACCCCCGCGATGACGGCTCCGGATGCCACAGCCGACGGCTCGTGGTCGCTCATTCCGTTCTCCCCTCGTCGCCGGTGAACCCCCGCGCGGACCGCCGACGGTCGGGGTCGAGGGGCACCGTGATATCCTGGGTGTTACTCTTACCGGCTCGGTCCGGAACCGCAATACGCAGGGCCCTGAGCACGGCCTGCGATGTCGATCGTGAGGGGGTCTCGCATGGGGCGTGGCCGTCAGAAGGCGAAGCACACCAAGATCGCCCGTGAGCTGAAGTACGACACCTATTCGGTGAACTACGCAGCGCTCGAGCGCGAACTCGGCGCACCCGAACCGGGTGAAGACACGTACGTCGACAAGTGGGCGGACGAGTACTCCGACGAGTACGAAGACGAGAAGGCGTAGGGCCTCAGCGCCCTGCACCGGCCGCATCCGCGGCTGTCACCAGGCGGTGCCGTAGCGGCGCTCCCAGGCTTCCTCGATCGTTTCTCCGCGTGAGACGACGATTCCGGCGGGGATCACGCACGCGATGACAACGCCGAGCACGATCAGACCGGCCGTCCATCCGCCGGTCACCTCGTGGGTGACGCCGAGGGCGAGCGGCATGAGCGCGGCGATCCCGTAGCCGACGCTCTGGACGAACCCGCTCAGCGCGACCGCGGTGTCGTGCGACCGCGTGCGCAGGCCGAAGAGCACGAGCGCCATGGGGAACATCAGGGGCGGGATGCCGATCAGCACCACCCACAGCGTCGTCGCGGCCGCGGGGGCGAAGAGCAGCCCCGCCACCCCGGCGAGACCGCCGACCACGGCGACGACGTAGAACGGGGCGACACTGCGCGCCCGCACGACCAAGAGCGGAACGACGAGCGAGACCGGCAAGCCCATGAACGAGAACAGGGCGAGCAATCGGCCGGCCTCGGCGGCGTCCACCCCGGCGACGCCCATCACCAGCGGCGGCAACCACGCGAAGAGTCCGTAGGCGACGGACGAGTTCACCCCGAACGTCGCCGCCAGCGCCCACGTCTGCGGCACGCGGATCACGCGCGACAGCACGGAGGTCTTCGGCTGCTCGATGATGTCGGCGCGCGCCGCCCGGGCGCGCAGGCTCATCGCGACCCACGGCACCACCGCGGCCACGGCGACCGCCGCCCAGAGCGTGAACGAGCCGCGCCACCCGACGCTCTCGGCCAGCGGCACGGCAACCAGCGGCGGCATGAAGGTGGCGACCGCCATGGTGGTCGTGTAGATCGTCGTCATCAGGCCGATGCGGGTGGGGAAGTACTTCTTCACCACCGCGGGCAGCAGCACATTGGCGACGCCGACCGCCGCGAAGATCCCGGCGGTCGCGGCGAGCAAGGTGATCGCATCGACGGCGATCGCGCGCATCGCCAGCATGACCGCCGCGACGACTGCCGCGAGGAGCACGAGCCGTTCGAGACCGACGCGTCGCTCGATCGCGGGAGTCACGAAGCCCGAGATCGCGAAGGCGACGGGCGGCGCCATGCCGATGAGGCCGACGACGGCGGCCGGGAGGGGGAAATCGCGCTCGATGACGATCAGCAGCGGCGACAAAGAGGCGACAGCGATGCGCAACGTCAGCGCGAGCAGGAGGATCGCTGCCGCGGCGAGCGCGACGGTCCCCGCGCGGCGCGGAGTCAAGACTCCTGGCTGCCCTCGACCCAGGCCAGGTACTCCTCCGACACGGTGCCGGTGACGTAGCGACCGTCGAAGCAGCTCATGTCGAGGTCGACCAGGTCGGTGCCCTCCATGATCGCCGCCTTCAGGTCATCGACCTCCTGGTAGACGAGGTAGTCGCAGCCCAGCTCCTCGGCGATCTCCGGGATCGTCCGTCCGTGCGCGACGAGTTCGTGGCGGGAGGGCATGTTGATGCCGTACACGTGCGGGAAACGCACGGGAGGAGCCGCCGAGGCGAACGTGACGCTCTTGGCCCCGGCATCCCGAGCCATCTGGATGATCTCGCGGCTCGTCGTGCCGCGCACGATCGAGTCGTCGACGAGCAGCACGTTCTTGCCCTGGAACTCGGTCGACATGGCGTTGAGCTTCTGGCGCACGCTCTTCTTGCGCACGGCCTGCCCGGGCATGATGAACGTCCGGCCGACGTAGCGGTTCTTGTAGAAGCCCTCGCGGTACTCGATGCCGAGCTTGCGGGCGACCTGCATCGCCGCCGGTCGCGCCGAGTCGGGGATGGGCATGACCACGTCGATGGACCCGGCGGGGGTGTACTTCGCGACGGTGTCGGCCAGGCGCTCGCCCATGCGCAAGCGCGTCTCGTACACCGAGACGCCGTTCATGACCGAGTCCGGACGCGCGAGGTAGACGTACTCGAACGAGCACGGCGCGAGCATCGTGCTCTTCGCGCACTGCTGAGCGTGGAGCGTGCCGTCGAGGCTGATGAACACAGCCTCTCCGGGCTCGACGTCGCGGACGACCTCGAAGCCGGCATTCTCGAGCACGAGCGACTCGGATGCCACGATCCACTCGTCGCGCGGCTCACCCCCGGGTACCTCGGGCGCGGGGCGCTTGCCGAGGATGAGCGGACGGATGCCGAACGGGTCGCGGAACGCGAGCAGACCGTAGCCGGCGATGAGGGCGATCGAGGCGTAGGAGCCCTCGACGCGCTCGTGCACACGACCGACCGCGCGGAAGACCTGAGCGGGGTCGAGGTCGGGGCCGGTGATCTCGGACTGCAGCTCCGAGCCGAGGATGTTCACCAGCAGCTCGGTGTCGGAGCTGGTGTTCAGGTGCCGGCGGTCCTTGTGGAACAGCTCGCTCGTGAGCTCGCGGGTGTTGGTGAGGTTGCCGTTGTGCACCAGGACGATGCCGTAGGGGGCGTTGACGTAGAAGGGCTGCGCCTCTTCTTCGCTGGAGGCCGTGCCCTTCGTGGCGTAGCGCACGTGGCCGAGACCGATGTCGCCGAGGAGGGCGCGCATGTCGCGGGTGCGGAACGCCTCACGCACCTGGCCGCGGGCCTTGTGGATGTGGAAGACGCCGCTGGACTCGGCCGTGGCCATGCCCGTCGAGTCCTGTCCCCGGTGCTGGAGAAGGAGGAGCGCGTCGTAGATCTCCTGGTTGACCGGGCCCTGCCCGGCCATGCCGACGATGCCGCACATGGGGTGTTACTTCGCTCCATTCGCCGGGTGACCGGCATCCGCGTACGAGCCGACCAGGCGCACGGCGCCTCCGTCGACGCCCTTCGCGCCCTGTTCGTAGTCGCCCTCGGGGCGCTGGTCGTCGCGGACGACGCCGACCTGCCACGTGGCGATGCCATCGGCCGTGAGCGCCGCGATCGCGGCATCCGCGACCTCCGGCGAGACGACGGCGAGGAATCCGATGCCGAGGTTCCAGGTGCCCTCGGTCGCGGTGAGCTCGAGATCGCCGATGTCGGCGAGCACGCGGAACACCGGCGAGGGGCTCCACGTCGAGCGGTCGAGGTCGACCCACGTGTTCTGGGGCAGCACGCGCGCGAGGTTCGCCGCGATGCCGCCGCCGGTGACGTGGCTGAGCGAATGGATGCCGAAGCCGACGGCCGCGTCGTCGAGCAGACGCAGCAGCGGCGAGGTGTACAGGCGCGTGGGCTCGAGGAGCGCCTCGCCCCAGGTGCCGCCGAGGTCGGCCGAAGCCGAGCCGTACGCGATGCCGGCGCCGGTGATGATGTGGCGTACGAGCGAGTAGCCGTTGGAGTGCAGGCCGCTCGACGCGAGAGCGAGGACGACGTCGCCCGGGCGGACGCGGTCGGCGCCCAGGACGCGGTCGGCTTCGACGACGCCGGTCGCCGCTCCGGCGACGTCGTAGTCGTCGATGCCGAGCAGGCCGGGGTGCTCGGCGGTCTCGCCGCCGACGAGCGCGGTGCCCGTGGCCGCGCAGCCGCGCGCGATGCCCGCGACGATGTCGGCGATGCGCTGCGGCACGACCTTGCCGCACGCGATGTAGTCGGTCATGAAGAGCGGACGCGCGCCCACCACGACGATGTCGTCGACGACCATGCCGACGAGGTCTTCGCCGATCGTGTCGTGCTTGTCGATCGCCTGCGCGATCGCGACCTTCGTACCGACACCGTCGGTGCTGGTCGCGAGCAGCGGCTTGGCGTAGTCGCGGAGCGCCGAGGCGTCGAAGAGGCCGGCGAAACCGCCCACGCCACCGAGCACTTCGGGCCCGTGGGTGCGGCGCACGGCCGACTTCATCAGTTCGACAGCGAGGTCTCCGGCGGCAGTGTCGACGCCGGCAGCGGAATAGGGGTTCTCGTGGGGAGCGGAGGCCACCGGAACAGACTACCCGGGGCTGCTGTGTGCGGGCGTCCGGGTGGGGCGCGGGCCGGTTGCGGGGCCGGACGCCGGAGCGGTTGCGTGCGACGGGAGGAGATGCAGCGACGGGAGGACACCCAGCGCCCCAGCATCCTCCCCTCCCAGAATCCCCTCCCCTCCCAGACACTGGTTGCCGTTGGGGAGATAACCGGGCAAGCCACCAGGCCAGGGGGATGGCCACTCCGGGACGGGCCGAGCACCCACCCCAGGAGGAGAATCAGCCACGGGAGGACCCCCGACGGCCAGGCATCCTCCCCTCCCAGAATCCCCTCCCTCCCAGGGACAGGGCCGAGCAAGCCACCAGGCCAGGGCACCTCCGCCTCAACGAGCGCGGTGCAGCCCCTGCGCGATCGCCTGGACGATCATCAGTTGGACCGAGGGCCAGTCGTCGACCATCTGGCGGTACCCGACGCGGATGACGTGGTAGCCGTTCAGCGCGAGAAGGGCGTCGTGTCGAACGTCGGCTTCGCGCTGCGCGCCGACATGGTGCCCACCGTCGACCTGCACGACGAGCCGCTCACCGATGAGCAGGTCCACACGACGGCCGAGGATCCACGCTTGCGGGCACAGCCTCTGGCGAAGCCATCTCAGGCGAACGAGGAGGAAGGTCTCCAGGCCGGAGTCCGCGAGCGGCGTCGCCTGTTCCGCGAGCTCGAGCGCGCGGCCCCTGAGGGGATAACGACGCATCTCGTCGAGCGTGACGAGCCCCTTGTTGAGCGCCGAATCCCAGATCGCGAGCGCCTGTTCCGGTGGGAGGCACCCGCTCACCACACCGAGCACATTGACCACACCGTCGACCAGATCCTCCGGATGCCGCTGGATGAGAGGGCGCGAGCGATGAACGCGAGTTCCGGCCGATACGGAGATCCGCCCGGAGTGGGCGGGTGCCGCGACGTGGACGTGGTTCTGATCGAACACCCACAACCCGTGCCGGGCTGCAGCGGTGGCGCACGCGAGTGTCACGCCGCCACGCGCGGCTGAAAGGAGGTGAGCATCGGCATCGGGAAGAGCGATCCATCGCCGACGCACCCGCAGCACAGCACCGCTGCGGACGGCCGCCGCGATCGTGTCGACGGACGTTCCCTCTCGCAGCAGGCGGGTCGTCGCGACGACCCCTTCCAGGGCACGCACCCGGGCCTGGAGGACTTCGATGCGGCGGGATAGTCGAGCGCTCATCCGGGAAGCGTGCCGGATTGCGAAGCGCGCCCGCGGGAACAGCATCCCAGCCTGTGGAGAAGTGGGGGTGGGGAGAAGCAGTGCTACGGGTGGGTGCCGGCCGTTCGGGAGGAGATTCGGCGACGGGAGGACACCCTAGGGCCAGAGATCCTCCTGCCCCGGAATCACCTCCCCTCCCACAGGAGAAGGCCGAGACTCGGCAATGGGAGGAGATTCGGCCACGGGAGGAGCGGCTGAAGCTGCGGCGCCCTCCGCTCCCTGAAGTTCCTCCCGGGGGAGCGCGCCCGCCGCAAGGCCCATCCCCCACCGTCGAGACCGTCCCTACAATGACGCCATGACGGCAGGCCAGCCCGAGTGGGTGATCCGCGAGGACGCGGGGTCACCGGTGCTCGTCGCGCTCTACCTGCGTCAGGTGCTCGGCATCCGTTCTCCCGACGATCTGCCCTCCCTGCGGCGCGTGCCCGCCGCCGCGGAGACGACGAGGACGGATGCCGCTCAGTCGGAGCTCGAGAGACAGTGGCGGGCCTATTGGGCGTTGACGGTGGAGCCGCAGGCGCATCCCTCCCCCGTCCCTCTCGAGCTGGTGGAGGGTTTCGACGGGCTGGTCACGCTTCCGGTTGAGGGCGCGGAGGCGCTGCGCGAAGCCGCGTCGCCCTTCGCCGACGAGGCCACCGACTTCGCGCAGCAGGCTCATCGACGGTATGCGCGCGAGACGGCGGCGCGACCGGGGGTGTCGTATCGCGCCTACGCCAGCGCGATCGCTGCGCACGAACGCGCCGTGGGCCGTCGGGCGCACTCGTTCGAGCTCAACGTGCAGATCCTGCCGCTGACTCAGCGCGGAGTGTGGTGGATCGGCTCGCTCACGGTCGCTGTGACCGACGGTCTGCGCGGAGACGTGGCGGCGTTCGACTCCGCGATCCACCCGATCATCGCGGAGCTCGCCTGAAGGTCAGACCCCGTGCTGCTCGTGGTCGACGATGACCTGGCGGGTGCGTCCGCCGAGGACGCGCTCGAAGATCAACGCGACGATGGCCGCGACCGTCACACCGACGACCACGCAGATCAAGGCGGTGAAGCCGAACACCTGCAGCTGGGAGTAGACGACCTGCGTGTACGGGCTGACATCGGTGCTGTCGATCGCGAACGTCAGGATGAGGGCGACCAGGATGCCGACGAACGCGCCCGCGGCCAGGAAGACGCCGTACTTGGGCGCGCGGCGAACGCTGGCCGTCTCGATCTCATCGCGAGAGAAGGACGGTCGTTCGGGGGCGGGCTGCTCGGCCATGAGTCCATTGTCCCACCCCCGCGCGGATGACGGGGCGCGGTGCCTACGCATCGAGCAGCGATCGCTCCGAGAGTCGAACCCTCCACACCGACACCCGTTACCCCGTGGAGCGGGGATCAGGTGATCAGGACTACTCAGCACCCTTCAACGCCCCCAGCACGTCGACCCGACGCAGACGGCGCGCCAGCAGGAACGATGCGCTCAGGCCGCACCCCACGACGATCACGACGCACCACGCGGTGGCGACCGGCGACGCGGCCGACGCGTACACGATGCGATCTGTGCGGAACACCGCCAGGTACGCCGACAGAAAAGCCATACCGGCGGGGATGCCGATGAGCGCGCCGGCGACGGTGATGGCGACGTTCTCGCGCAAGAGGAGGGCGCGGATCTCGCGCGGACGCACCCCCAGCACGGCGAGTGTCGCGTAGTCGCGGGTGCGTTCGGCGAAGGCCAGAGCGCCCAAGTTCACCAGCACGACCATGGTCAGCAGCAGCCCGAACCCTTTGATGAGCGCGAAAACATCGCCGAGGCCGTCGATCACCTGCTCAGCGTTCGCGCGCCGGTCGTCATGTGTCAGGACACTCGCGATTCCGGGCCGGCCCTCGAGCACCTCGGCGGCCTCAGCCCCGCGCGCCAGCAGCGCGTTCGGCGAGAAGACGCCGCCCGCGCGCTCCCACGCAGACCGCGAGAGAAAGAGCCCCTGAGGCTCTCCCGCGTCAGTGACCCCGCGCACGATGACGGCGACCCCCGTCGCGGAGCCAGGCGGAAGAACCGTGACCTCATCGCCGATCGCGATCCCGCGTGCATCGGCGAGCGCGGCGCTCACGAGCGCACCGTCGGCGGGCAGCGCGACGCCGGCATCACCGTCCGGCAGGCGGTAGAGGTCGCCGTCCGACAGGACGTTGACGGCTTCGCCCCCTGCGAGGCCGTCGCCTGGCATGACGAAGGACATCTGCCACTGAACGTCGGTGATTCCGGATGCCAGGGCCTCGCCCTGCTGTGACCATGCGCCCGGAGAGAGCCGCGCCTGCGCGTCGAAGAGGTACTGCGAATCGAAGGACCGGGCGACCTGATGGTGCAGGGAATCCGGCATCCCGAATCCCGCGATGAGAAGGGTGGTGCCCCCGACCGTCGCGGCAAGTGCAGTGAGCAGGCGCCCACGCGCTGTCGCGATCTCGCGCAGGCCCCACGCGTTCAGCGGTGACATTCGCCGAAGCCGAGGGAAGACGCGCCGAGTCGTCGCGGCCCCGCCGCGCATCGCCGCCGCAGGGTCCGTGCGCCGCGCCGCGCGAGTGGCGACGACCGACACGACCGACGCGCCCGCGACCAGCGCGACCGCGAGCGCCAGGGGCGCTGGGGTGTACGCCGGAATCCAGGCGACCAATCCGAAGCTCGACCGCTGCGACCGCAAGACGAACAGCGAGAGCACGGGAGCGAACGCGAAGCCGACGAGGGCGCCCGCGGCGACGACGATGGCGTACTGGGAGTAGTGCCGGCGCAGCTGCGTGTCGGTGACGCCGAGCGCTTTCAGCGTGGCGATGTCGCGCTGCTGCATGTCGACCAGTCGCCGCATCGAGGTGAACATCGCGAGCATCGCGACCGCCAGGAACAAACCGAGGAACAACAGCGACAGACTTCTGATCTGTCGAATGCGGTCGGTCAGCCCCACCACTCCCGGCTGAGAGGACCGGTCGTACATGGCCAGTCGGTCGGCCCCGAGCAGCCCGGGCGCCCCCGCCATGATCCGCTCGGGCGAGCCCGCCAGGGCAACGGACACGCGACTCGGCCCGAGCGCCTGCATCTGCTGCCGCGAGACATAGGCGTAGCCGTACCTCGACGGGTCAGGCGCGTACAGACCATCGACTCCGGTGTCCGACACCTTGTCGGCCGACCGCACCCACGCCGCGACGGTGAAGGAGTGATCCGTCGCCGCGATCCGTAGCCGCACGGTGTCCCCCACCCGAAGCGCGTGTGCCTCGGCGAATGCGGCGTCGAGAGCGATCTGGTCGTCCGTGAGATCGTCCAGGCGTCCTTCGACCGGTTCCGGGACGTCGATCCGTTCCGGCAGCGCGCTCACGACGAGGTCGCCTCGACCACCGACGACCGCCGCATCGAGCAGACCCGTGGTCTCAGCATCCGAGACCCCCGGAAGACCCCGCAACGCGTCGACCTGTTCGGGCGACGCTGACGAAGCGGTGATCCAGACGTCCGCGAGGTGGGCCTCGGCATCCATTCGCTCTTGCTCGACCTGCATCCCCCGCCACCCGCCCTCGAGCCCGCCGTACACGGCCAGGCACAGCGCGCTCATGACGAACACGGCGACGAACTGCGCCGCCCGGAGCCGCAGATCGCGTAGGAGCTTTCGGCGCAGCAGGGCCGCGACGCTCATGAGACGGGAGGGCGGGAGTCTGCCACGACCCGCCCATCGCGCATCTCGACGATGTGATCGGCGAGGTCGCGGATCGCGGGGTCGTGAGTGACCACCGCTACGATCGCGCGCCCCTCACGTGCGACGTCCGTCAGCAGGGCCATCACCTCGACCCCCGATGCCGAGTCGAGGGCTCCCGTCGGCTCATCGCACAGCAGTACATCGGGCCCCTTCGCCAGCGCCCGCGCGATCGAGACCCGCTGCATCTGCCCGCCCGACAGCTGCGGGGGAAAATGGCCAGCACGATCACCCAGCCCGACGCGCTCGAGCAGTTCGATCGACGTCGGCACGTCGGCGCGGTGACGAGAGGGGAGGCGACGCGCCAACTCGACGTTTTCGAGCGCCGTGAGCTGCGGGAGCAGGTTGTAGAACTGGAACACGAACCCGACGCGGTCGCGACGGAACTCCGTGAGCTCTCGCGGGCCCGCGCCCGTGAAGATGGTGCCGTTCAGTTCGGCATGGCCCGAGTCGGGTGTGTCCATCGCACCGAGCACGTTCAGCAGCGTGCTCTTGCCCGACCCCGATGGTCCGACGATCGCCGCGAGCCCGCCGCTACGCAGGTGTACGGAGACGTCGTCGAGAGCCAGGACCCTCGTCGCTCCCGTGCCGTACTCACGCGACAGCGCCGTGGCGCGCAGTCCTGTTCCGGATGCCATCCGCTCCGTCCCCTCGTCCGGGCACCATCCACTCCGTGGGCGCCCTCCTCGACCATGGCCGACGACCGCGCCGCGATGCTGCGGTCGGGCCGGCGTCCTCGCCGGGTGAACGATGCGGGGATATTGGGCGATCGTGCGGTGGGTGCCGGCCCTACGGCCGCAACGGCAGCAGCGCACTCAGGTCGGCGCGGACCCCCGAGGCCACGATGCGGCCGGCGGCGACGGCATCCGTCCAGTGCTCCCGGCCCGTGGCGACGGCGATCCAGGTGGCGGCGTCGGTCTCGACGACGTTGGGCGGAGTGCCGCGGGTGTGGCGAGGGCCCTCGATCACCTGCACGGCCCCGAACGGCGGCACCCGCATCTCGACGGAGTTGCCCGGGGCCTTCTCGGCGAGCAGCTGCAGGAGGTAGCGCACGGCGGTCGCCGTCGCAGGACGCGGGGCGTCACCGGCGGCCACCGCCTCGAGGGCGGCCCGACCGTCGCCGGTCTCGATACGACGTGGGGGCATGGCATCCACGGTACTCGCGGGGCACGCGCGCGGCTCGAGCGCCCGCGCTGGGCCGCACGACCGCGAGCGCCCGTACCGGCCGCGCAGACTGAACCGCACCGGCCATGCCGTGCGCGCGCCACGCACGCAGAGCCCGCTCGGTAGGCTGACCAGGTGAGAATCCTGGTCCTCGGTTCGGGCGCGCGCGAGCACGCCATCATCCTCGCCCTGCGCTCCGAAGAGGCATCGCACGCGATCTTCGCCGCCCCCGGCAACGCCGGTATCGCGCGCGACGCGCACCTCGTCGGTCTCGACCCGAACGATCCGGCCGAGGTGCTCACCTTCGCGAAGAGCGAGGCGATCGACCTCGTCGTCGTCGGACCCGAAGCACCGCTGGTCGCCGGAGTCGCCGACGCCCTGCGCGAGCACGGCATCCCGGTCTTCGGTCCGGGCAAGGCGGCCGCGCAGCTCGAGGGATCCAAGACGTTCGCGAAGCGGATCATGGATGCCGCGGGCGTCCCCACCGGACGCGCGGTGCGCGCCGCCGACCTCCCCACCGTCGAAGCAGCTCTGGACGAGTACGGCGCGCCCTACGTCGTCAAGGCCGACGGGCTCGCCGCGGGCAAGGGCGTCATTGTCACGTCCGACCGCGAGGCCGCGATCGCGCACGCCACGACCTACCTCGTCACCGGCGCGGTGCTGGTCGAGGAGTTCCTCTCCGGCCCCGAGGTGTCGCTGTTCTTCCTCAGCGACGGCGACCACGTGCTCCCGTTGAGCCCCGCGCAGGACTTCAAGCGCCTGCGCGACGGCGACGAGGGCCCCAACACCGGCGGCATGGGGGCGTACTCGCCCCTGCCGTGGCTCGACGAACGCTTCGGCAGCGAGGCCGAGTTCGTCGACCAGGTCACCCGCGAGATCGCAGAGCCCGTGATCCGGGAGATGGATGCCGAGGGCACCCCGTTCATCGGACTCCTCTACGCCGGCCTCATCCTGACCGAGAACGGCATCAAGGTCATCGAGTTCAACGCCCGGTTCGGCGACCCCGAGACCCAGGTCGTGCTGCCGCGCTTGATCGACCCGCTGTCGGAGCTGCTGCTCGCCGCGGCCTCGGGAACGCTCGAGGACCGCCCGCGCCCCGCCTTCGCCGAAGCCGCCGCCGTGACGGTCGTGCTCGCGAGCGAGGGATACCCCGAGGCGCCGGTCACGGGTCGCCCCTTGACCGGCATCGACGACGCCGACGAGGTCGACGGTGTCCACCTCGCGCACGCCGCGACGGCGGCATCCGACCACGGGTTCACGGCGACCGGGGGGCGCGTGCTCAGCGTCGTCGCTCTGGGCTCGACGTTCCGCGAAGCCCGCGCCGCCGCCTACGCGGGACTCGAGCGCATCGGCCTCGAGGGTGGCCAGTACCGCACCGACATCGCCGCGAAGGTCGCCGAGGACTGACGTCGGCGCGGGTGGCGCGGCATCCGCCCCACCCGTTCACGGCGTGTCCCGCCATGTGCCGGAGATCGCTCCGAATTCCGCACAGAACGGGACACACCGCGGGGTGCCCGCGCCACGCTCAGTCGAGAACGGTCACCGTCGGTCCGGCATCCACGAGGATCGCCTCGCCGCTCGCCCTGCGCGGCTGCGCGGTCACGAGATCGACCGCGGCCCGCGCAACGTCGTCGACCGGGGTGAGACGCCCGCTCGGCGCGAAGCCGGCCGCGAAGCCCGCCTTGTCGTCGGGCGCACCGCCGGTGAGGCGATCGACCATCGGGGTGTCGATCACCCAGGGGCACAGCGTGAACACGTCGATCCCGGCCTCGGCGAGCAGCGGCGCGGCGCTGCGCCCCGCCGCGACCACGCCCGCCTTCGCCGCGGCGTAGGGTACGGCGATCGGCACCGGCAGCACCGTTCCGACGAACGACGCCGTGTTGACGATGACCCCGCCGCGCCGCATGTGCGTCGAGGCGTGATGCAGCCCCGACAGCACACTCGTGAGGTTCGCGTCGACGACCTCGCGCAGGGCCTCGGGCGTCCAGTTCTCCATCGGTCCGATCGGACCCTCGGTGCCCGCGTTCGAGAACCAGAAGTCGAGCGGGCCCTCGGATGCCGCGACCCGAGCGAGCTCGGCCACGTCGGCGTCGCGCGTGATGTCGGCGGCGACGAAGAGCGCCTCACCGCCCGCGTCCGAGATCGCCTGCACGACGGCCGCGCCGCGCTCGGCGTCGCGGCCCGAGAGGACGACGCGTGCGCCCGCTGCGGCGAGACGGTGGGCGATGGCGGCGCCGATTCCGCTGGTGCCGCCGGTGACGACGGCGGTGCGTCCGGAGAGGTGGGTCATGATCTGTCTCTTTCTGTGGGACGGGGTGGGGGGTGGTTTGTGGAGTGGTGGACGAACCCGGCCGTGGCGCAGCGGACCGTCCGGCGGAGTTCACGCCCGACAGGCCGACTCAGGATGCCGCGAGCCCGGCGAGTCAGCCCGGACTCCGCGCGACGGCGCGTGCGAGAGGGGCCGCGATCGACCCGGGTTCAGCCGCGCGCGGCGAGCATCTGCTCGACGTCGTCGACGAGCCCCGCCGCCCCCGGCGCCACCGCGATCGCCTCGCCGACCGCCCGGGCGCGAGCCGCATAGCTCGGATCCGCGAGGATCCGCTGAACGGCCGAGCGGATGGCATCCGGGGTCGGCCGACCCGTGCGCAGGTTAACGCCCACTCCGGCGTGCTGGACGCGCGCCGAGGTCTCGACCTTGTCTTCGGAATCGCCGGCGATGACGATCGGCACGCCGTGGCGCATCGCGTGGTGGAGCCCGCCGTACCCGCCGTTGGTCACGAGCACGCTCGTGCGGGCGAGCAGTTCGTCGTACGGCAGGTAGCTCGCCGCGAAGGCGTTCGCCGGCAGAGGCGGGAGCGTCTCGACGGCGCGCCCGCCGGTGGTCACGGCGACCTGGACGGGCAGATCCGCCAGGGCTGTGAGAGTCGGTTCGATCACCTCGCTGTAGTCGGTGTTGGCGACGGTTCCCTGCGTCACGTGCACGAGGGGCAGAGCCGGGTCTAGGTCGTCGAACCACGCCGGGGCGGGCGTCGGCCGTGTGGACGCGGTGGGCATCGGCCCGTAGAAGCGCAGGTTCGCGGGCGCATCGCTGCGCGGATACTCGAACTCCTCGACCGTGAAGTGCGCGAGCAGGTCGCTGCGCGAGAGCACGTCCATGAAGAACGCGCCGTTCAGGGGTGGCGCCCCGACACCGGCGAGGAAGAGGTCCAGCGACCGATGGACCGGCCGCAGCACGGCCTTCGCCGTCACGCCGAGGACCCGATTGCGCAGACGGTTCAGCACCGGCTGACGCAGGGGCGTGATGCCGAGACCGTAAGGCGGAGTATCGCGACTCGAGAATCCCGCGGCGGTGATTCCGCACATGACGGTGAGCGGACGCTCGGAGCGCGGTCGACCGAACAGGGTCTGCACGCCGAGGAAGAGCATGTCGTGCAGCACGACGTCGGCCGGCTCCTCGGCCAGGATCTGCTCGAGGGCGGCGGCCGCGGGGCCTGCGGGGTCGAGGAACGCGCGCTCGACACCGCGGTTGATCGCCGCGAGTCCCCGCTCGCGGACGTCGTCACCCGTTCCGATGTCGTCGAGTGTGTCGGCCTCGGGCGGCAGGGCCAGGAACCGGATGCCGGCCGCCTCGACCATCGATCGGTATCGGGCACCGGTGAGCAGGCGTACGTCCCACCCGCGACGCTGCAGTTCGGTGGCGACGACGAGGAGCGGACCGACGTGGCCGACGGCGGGCATGCTGCAGATGAGGGCAGAGGAGGTCATTTCCTGTTCTTTCCGGACGTCCCCGCCGCGCGTTCACGCGAGATTGTCGGCGAGGTGGATGAGTTGCGCCGTGAGCCACGACCGATACGTGGCGAGGTCCCATCCGCGGGCGACGATGAAGTGCGTCCAGGGATCGGGTCCCGTGATGAGGCCGAGCACGTCGGCGGCAATGGCGACCTGGTCGACGCGGATACGTTCGCGCTGCAGGAACCACCCGGCCCCGATCGTCATGTCGCGGTGACGCCGCATCTCGAGGTCGAGGTAGGCGACGCGCACCTCGGCGTCGCCGTCGGCCGCGGCGAGCATGGCCCGCACGATCGCCGCGGAGCGCTGGTTCGCCTCGATGAGGAAGTCGACGTAGCGAGCGATCGCGGTGTCGGTGTCGGGCTCGCTCATGATCTCGACGAGCGCGGGACGCTCGGTGAGCGAGTGCCGCCCCTCGTCGCCCGCGAAGGTCCGTTCGAAGGCGGCGATCAGCAGAGCATGCTTGGGGCCGTTCAGGTGCACCGTCGGGATCGACACCCCCGCCTCGGCGGCGATCGCCTTGATGGTGGTGGCGACGTAGCCGTCGCGGACGAAGAGTCGACCCGCCGTGTCGACGATGTTCGCGCGTGTGGCGGCGGCCTCGGCCTGTCGCTTGGGGGACTGATAGCTGCGGGGCACGTCCCACACGCTACTTCGCTGCGGCGGCGCCGGCCCGGGCGATGAGGAGTCCCGCGATGATCTGCGCGCCCGTGGACACGAAGTACATCGCGTTCGTCAGCCACTCGACGGAGCTCGCGTTGATCACGGCACCGAGCGCGAAGCCGATGATCGCCAGCACGAGCATCGCCCACCGCGCGGGGCCGGTGAGCACCCGTGCACGCGCGACGATGATGCCTCCGACGAGCAGCAGCACGCCCTGGACCGCGCTCATGGCGAACAGGAACGCCATCGCTCCGTCGGTGGGCTCGGCCGTCGGCAGGAGGTAGGCCGCGAGCAGGTACATGCTCTGGTTCGCGAGGAAGAAGGCACCGAAGCCCAGCAGGGCGATCTTGCCCACGAGCGACGAGCCGACCGCCCCCTGACCGTCGCCGCGGCCGAGAGCGAGCGGGAACATCGCCGCGACGTGGGCGAGGGTGCTCGCGAGGAACAGCACCCAGAACGCGGCGGCGGGCCCCGGTTCGGAGGATACGTCGGTTCCGATCTCGAGGGCGGTGGCAGCGGTCAGCAGCACACCTCCGGTGAGGATCAGGATGCCGGCAGCTCGGGGCCATGAGGGGCTCGAGGAAGCAGGGGAAGAAGAGCGAACACTGAGGGTGGGAGCGGTCATTGGATGACTCCTTCGATGAGGCGAGGCGAGAAACGCGAGCGGGGTGAGAGTCATCCCGATCCGTTAATTAAATATATCTGCGTATAAGTCAATTACGGAAGCGTTTTGGCCCGAACCTCTCGACGAGTTGTCGGCTGCGCATCGTGGTCGAGGTCCACCGGAGCGACCGGGCCGCGGCCGCGTCGCACCGGGAGCGGCAGGAAGATCAAGCCGATGAGCAGCACGACGAGCGACAACCGCATCGGCAGCGTGTCGACGGCGAGAAGCACCGTCGCCGGCGGGCCCTCGAGGTGATGGCGAACGACGCCGCGCACGTCGGAGACGGCGACAGGTATCGGGTCGGCTTCGGCGTTCGCGTCTCCGCGGAGCGTCAACGAGTCGCCCTCGACGGCGACGATGCGGTGCGTGTAGCGCCCCGATCCCGGCGGCTCGACCGTGACGATCGCGCCCGGCACGAGCTCGTCGGGCTCAGCGCGGCCGACGAAGAGCACGTCACCGAGGTGGAAGGTCGGCACCATGGAGTCGCCGTCGACGCGGACGATCTCCTGCTGCGTGACCGCGCCGTAGGCGAACGGACCGCCGAGAGCGGCGAGCAGGACCGCGACGATGATCCAGCGGACCGGAGAGAGAGCGGCGCGCAGAGTACGGTTCATCGTGCGATCGCCGCGGCCGCGGCAGGCGAGGCCCACCCGAGATAACGGTACGAGACGGTGTACGTCACGGTGCCGGGCAGCGTACAGTTTCGCCCGACAGGGGTCGACGGAGCCGCACAGAAGGAGAAACTCTGCGGCGGAAGTGGGCTCAGCTGCCCCGGGCTCAGCTTGAGCATGCCGAACCCGTCGAAACCCGCTGCCCAGGACGTTCCGTCGGAAGCGACGGCAATCGACTGCAGCTGCGCCGCGCTCACCTGCACGATGCCCGGCGCGGAGGTGGAGGAGGCCCAAGACGTCTGCATAGGCTTTGGCGTGGAGTACGCGGTCCTGATGTCACCGAGACCCAGCTGCCCGACCCCGTTGCCTCCCCAACCCCACACGTCGCCACTCGACGTCACCGCGAGCGACGAGAGGGGCCCCGCGCTCACTTGAGCGATCGACACACCGTCGCCCCACGATCTCGTCACCGGTTGCGGGCGGACGGCCGAGTGCTCTGCACCGTCGCCGTCGCCGAGGAGCCCGTTGTTACCGATCCCCCACGCATAGACCACACCTTCGCGCGTGAGCGCGAGAGAGTGCCCCTGTCCCGCGCTCACCTGTCGGATGAACGGGATAGAACCGCCGCTCGGCCAGGACACGGGCCTGGGCACGCGTGCAACGTGGGCGCTTGCGTCGCCATCTCCCAACCCGCCCCCGGCGCCGTCCCCCCACGCCCACACCGCCCCGTCTTTCGTCAACGCCAGGGAGCGATTGCCGCCCGCGCTCACCTGCCCGACAGGGGCACCTTGCAGTCCGCTCCGCGCGGGAACGGGAACCGCCGAGTTCTGCGCTTCGCCGTTGCCCAGCTGCCCCTCCGTACCCCGCCCCCACGCCCAGACGTCCCCGTCGGTAGTGACAGCCAGGGAATGTTCTGTACCCGCGCTGATCTGCGAGATCCGCGCAGTGGTGCCCCAGGTCTTGGTGACGGGAACGGGCACGACCGAGTCCTGCGCGGTGTCGTTGCCCAGTCGACCGTCGGCTCCAGCCCCCCATGCCCACACCGATCCGTCCGATGCCAGCGCCAGGGAATGCGAGAATCCCGCGCTGACCTGCGTGATGCGCACCGCGGGCCCCCATGAGGGAGTGACGGGAACCGGCGTCTGTGCTCTGCTGCGGGAGCCGTTGCCCAGTCGGCCGTTGTCGCCTGACCCCCATGCCCAGACGGATCCGTCCGATGCCAGGGCGAGGCTGTGGGAGTAGCTCGAGCTGACCTGGGTGAATGTACGCTTGCCGATGAGAACCGGCACGATCTGGTCGGCGACGCTACCGTCACCTGTACGGACTGTCTGATTCCACCCCCACAACCCTCCTGACGACGTCACCAACAGCGACGGGGCCCGTCCGGCACTCACGTACGCGACCGCAGTATCCCCGCTGACCGCAACGAGCGCCGGCACTGATGCTCCCCGCCAGCTGTCGTCGCCGATTCGTCCGCTTGCGCCACCCCAGACCCAGACCTTTCCCGACGAGTCCAGCGCCAGCGAATGCTTGTACCCCGCACTCACCTGCGTCACGGTGTTCGCGCCGAGGGGCACTGAAACAGGGACGTTCGATCTCTTCGTGTTCGTCACCAACTGCCCGAAGTTGCCGTCGCCCCACGCCCAGACCCGCCCCGACGAGTCCACCGCCAGCGAGTGCGCCGCACCCGCGCTCACCTGCGTGATGGTGACGCCCGCGCCCAACGCCACTCGAACCGGCACCAGCGCGTCGTCGGCACCGCCGTTTCCCAAGCGCCCGAGACCGCCGGATCCCCACGCCCACGCCTGGCCCGACGAATCCACCGCCAGCGAATGCGCCGCACCCGCGCTCACCTGCGTGATCGTGATACCGGAGGCCAACTTCACGGGAACCGGCACAAACGCATCCTCGGCACCGCCGTTTCCCAGCCGACCGTTGCCTCCGGTCCCCCAGGCCCATACCTTTCCCTGCGAGTCCAGCGCCAAGGAGTAGTCGCTGCCCGCGCTCACCTGCGTGATCGTCACACCAGCCGGCCACCGGACCGACACCGGCACAGGACG
>NZ_JBFBJJ010000021.1:0-31475 GCF_040686055.1 Microbacterium sp. NPDC086615 | reverse complement strand
AGGCACGAGCGAGGAATCCGAACCGCCATTGCCCAGCCTCCCGTCAGCACCGGATCCCCACGCCCACACCGAACCAGCCGAATCGACAGCCAACGAGTGCCATTCCCCCGCGCTCACCTGGGTGATCGTCACACCAGCCGGCCACCGGACCGACACCGGCACAGGCACGAGCGAGGAATCCGAACCGCCATTGCCCAGCCTCCCGTCAGCACCGGATCCCCACGCCCACACCGAACCAGCCGAATCGACAGCCAACGAATGCGATCCCCCCGCGCTCACCATCCCGAACGGCTGCCCGCCCGGGTCGGTGAACGACGTCCCCGACGTCGTGCCCAACGTCTGCGCGGGACGCCCCTCGACCTGCCGCTGCACCGTGTACGTCACACCGTCGGTCACCTTGGCATCCGTCGCCCAGGACTGTGTCGTCGCTGCCGGCCACGACACCGTGTTCCCGGCCCCCGCGGCGGCGACGGTCGGCGAGAGCGCTCCGAGCGTCGCCGCCGACGCCGAGCCGGACACCGAGCGGGAGTCGGTGAACCAGGCCCCTGAACCGCCTACGACGGGAACCAGTAAGAGAGCCACGACTGCCAGAGCGGCGGCGCGACCGAGCGGGGCGGCGAGGTCCGAGCGGCGCGCGGACGAAGGGGCGACGCCGCGACGGAGCGAGCGAGAGAGCGAGAAACGCATGCGGGTTCTTTCAGAGGGAAGGGCGGGCCGCCTGAGCAACCGAGAGGTCACCCGCGGCGGAAAGGGAAGACACGAGCACCGCGCCGCTCATCGCGTGATCGCCGCCGTCGCGACCGGCGAGGACCAGCCGCGGTAATCGTAGGAAACGGAATACGTCGTCGTGCCGGGGAGCGTGCACGAGCGTCCGACCAGGGTGGACGGGGGTGGGCAATTCGCGGCCGCGAAAGCGGATGGCACCGCCACGGGTGTGGCCTGGTCCGCAACGCCTCCGTCGCCCAACTGTCCGGATCCTCCCGCACCCCATGCCCAGGCAGACCCGTCGGATGCCAAGGCCAAGGAATGCGATCCTCCGGCGCTCACCTGGGTGATCGACCGACCCGCGTCGTTCGACCATGCGGGGTTCACTGCCTGGGGAGTCAGCGCCGTTTCCATCTTTCCCGTGCCGAGCCTGCCGTTCGAGCCGTCGCCCCACGCCCAGACGGATCCGTCGGACGCCAGCACCATCGAGTGGACCCGACCCGCAGCCACCTGCGTTGCCCAGACTCGAGGAGAAGCCCTGAACCACGGGGCAGCGACATCGACGCGACCGCGGCCGTATCCCGGAGCCGACCCGTCGCCCAAAGCGACCGGATCCGATCCGCGGGAGGGGCGTCCACCCCACGCCCACACGTCTTTGCCGATCGACAGTTCCAGCACATGCGTCGTGCCTGCGCTGATAGCCTGCGCACCTCTCGGGGCGATCAGCTGCGGCTTGGCCGCGCGCTCCATGCCCTGCATCTGATCCGACCGCGCTACTCCCCATCCCCACAAGTCCCCCACCGAGGACACGACCAATGCGAAGCCCGGGCCGGCGCTAACATCCGACGCCCGATAGCCCGACAGCACCCAGTTCGACGGAAAATCCACCTTCGTCGGCACCGTCTCCGTCGTCGATTCATCGGAAATCGTTCCCCATTGCCACACGGAGCCGTCGGCCGCGATAGCGAGGCACTGACCACCGCCCACCGCGACCTTGGTGATCTTGAGACCGTTTCCGCCCGTCGAGGGAACCCGGACCGGAGTGGCGCTATCCCCTCGGACATCAGGACCCAACTGCCCATCGGAACCGCTGCCCCATGCCCACACCGAGCCGTCGGATGCCAGGGCCAACGACGTCGTGTCCCCTGCGGCGACCTGTGTGATCTTGCGGGTGGGATCGTCTGCCCTCCACGATGCGCGAACCGGCACGGGTAACGAGGACGAGCGGAAGCTCGGATCGCCGTCACCCAAACGCCCGTGGGCTCCATCACCCCAGGCCCATACCGAGCCATCGGACGCCAGCGCCAGAGAATGCGAGACACCCGCGCTGACCTGCGTGAGAGTGCGTGCACCGACCGGCCCAGGGACGGACTGGTCAGTGGTGGACCCGTTCCCGAGCAACCCGTTCCACCCGGGACCCCACGCCCAGACTGACCCGTCCGACGCCACGGCAACCGAGTGGGAAGCGCCCGCGCTCGCCTGGGTGATCCGCTTGCCCCGATCCCACAGGGCATCGACCCGCCGGGGCCCTGAGACATGGTCGCTTTCGTCCCCGTCCCCGAGCACCCCGTTCTCGCCGCTTCCCCACGCCCACACCGACCCGTCCGACGCCACCGCCAATGAGTGCATCGGGGCGGCGCTCACCTGCGTCGCACGCATCCCGGCATCCCACATCGCGTCGAGCCGTACCGGCCCTGAGACATGTTCCGACACGACCCCATCGCCCAAGCGCCCGAAGCGACCTGATCCCCATGCCCACACCGATCCATCCAGCGCGACGGCCGCCGAATGCCAGATGCCCGCGCTGACCTGCGCCACACGCACGCCGGCGTCCCAGAGCGAATCCACACGCAGTGGTTCTGAAGAGTGCCCGCTCGCAACCCCATCGCCCAGAACCCCCCACGCACCGGAACCCCAGGACCAGACGGAGCCATCAGACGCCACAGCCAACGCGTGCAACTCGCCCGCACTCACCTGCACCGCACGCACACCTGCGCCCCACAGTGCGTCGACCCGCACCGGCGCCGAGAAATGCCTGCTGGCATCCCTGTCCCCCAGCACCGCCCCCTCGCCGTCTCCCCACGCCCAGACCGATCCGTCAGATGCCACCGCCAAAGCGAACTGCTCTCCCGCGCTCACCTGCGTCACGCGGACGCCCGCGTCCCACAAGGCGTCCACCCGCACCGGCGCGGAGACGTGCGCGCTCGCGTCCCCGTCACCCAGCACTCCCCCGCCACCGAAGCCCCACGCCCAGACCGACCCATCCGATGCCACCGCGAATGCAGAGGAGGACCCCGCGCTCACCTGCGTCACCTGCACACCCGCGTCCCACAACGCCTCCACCCGCACCGGGGTCTGCGCGGGAGAAGCTGTCCCCTGTCCGTTCCCCAGCTGCCCGGAGGAATCGTCACCCCAGGCCCACACGGACCCGTCCGGAGCGACCCCGAAGGAAGCCGTCCCACCCGCACTGATCGTCCCGAACGGCTGCCCGCCCGGGTCCGTGAACGACGTGTACGACGTGGTCCCCAGCTTCTGGGCGGGACGCCCCTCGACCTGACGCTGCACCGAGTACGTCACACCGCTGGTCACCCCGGCATCCGTCGCCCAGGCCTGCTCCGTCGCCGCCCGCCACGACACCGTGTTCCCGGCATCCGTCGCGACAACGGTCGGTGACAACGCTCCGAGCGTCGCCGCCGAGGCCGAGCCCGACACCGACTGCGAGTCCGTGAACCAAGCCCCCGACCCGCCGACCACCGGGACCATCAGGAGCGCCATGACCGCGAGGGCCACGACGCGCACGGAAGCACGACGAGACGCCGGACGGCGAGATGAACGGCGGAGGAAGCGCATGAAGCCCTTTCGGGGAAGGCGAACGGCGGTGAGGCGGCGTCGATGGACGCGCCTCACCGCCGGAGGATCAGCTGGTCGGGAACTGCGTGTCGTCGTCGAAGGTCGAGTCGGGCGCGTCGGCCTGGATGGCCTTGACGACGACGTCGAAGGCGACCGAGGCACCCTGGAGGTCGTTGGCCGTCGTGGACGGCAGCGAGACTCGGTAGTCGAGCGTCGTCGAGGTGCCCGCGTCGAGCGCCGACGCGCTCTTCTGCAACACCGCCGCGGCGGTGGCGATCGACGTGGGGGCCGACCAGTTGCCGGCACCGCCCTGGCGGAACTCGATCTGCACAGCGTCGAGGAAGCCCGCCTTCGTCGGCGTACCGGGATCGAGGTCGGCAGCCCAGAGGAACTTCGCGGTGCCGGAGTTCGAGATCGTGATGCTGCCTTCTTTGCCCCCGGTCGAGTCCGCGGATGGCAGCAGATTCGACACCTCGATCTTCGTAGCTCCCCCCGACGTCAGTGAGTCGAGGACGACCGTCGCCGCGGTGAGCTCGTTGCCGGTCATCTTCTGCTGGTCGGTGAACCAGGCGCCCGAGGCGAGGGTGCCCCCGACGCCGGCGAGGACGAGGGCGCCGGCTGCGAGAGCCATCTTGCGCTTGGTGCCGCGCGTTGCCGTGTTGGTCGTCATGCGTGTTTCTCTTTCTGGAGAGGTGGATGGTGCAGAGAAATGGCCGCGCGCGGCCGAGCGACTCGAGGATCGAGCCACGATCAGGGGGAGGGGATCTGCTGCGCGATGGCGCGCACGTCGAAGGACACGTGCGCGCCCTGGACGCTGTTGTCGACCGTCTCAGGGAAGCCCGCGCTCACCGCCACATCGACCGACGTGCCCGCCGCGAGCGTGAACACCCTCGTGGGTGCGGTCTCGTCGAGGCCCTGTGACGTGGACCCCACAGCGGAGTCGAAGCCGACCTGAACCTGGTCGGCGACGCCCGCGGCATCGGAGGTGACCACCGTGCCGAAGAACACCGCTGCCGGCGCGGCGGACGTGTTGGAGAGACGGAACGTCGAGGTCGTCGCCGCCTGACCCGCCACGACACTCACCCCCGCGTCGGGGTGGTCGACGTGCGTCACGTCGAGGAAGTCGCAGGCCTGCGACGACGACGCGTGCGCGCTCGTGGCAACCGGAGGCAGGGCGACGAGTCCGAGCGCCAGCAGGACGAGCACCGTCGCACCGGCGGCGAGGGCCCGGCGCCGCCAGAGCGCGACGGCGACGCCCGCGATGAGGAGCACGGCTCCGAGCACCGCGAAGGGGAGCCACTCCATGCCGGTCAGCGCCAGCGATCCCGAGGGAAGTGCGGCGCCCGGAGTCTTGATCGGGCAGGGATTCATGGCATCTTCGCATTTCAATATATCGACGTATAAGCGATTTGAAAGGTAGCGCCGTACGGCAGCCGATGCAAGTGCGAGAGGCTTCGGGAGCATTGTTCTCGGCGACACACGCCTTTCGAATCGGACGTTATCGACGCTTTCGATCCGCCGCCTCTTGATTGCGGACAGGCCGTAATGAGATTCAGCATCCGGCAGAATCTCCGCGTGACGAATCGCGCAGACGCCGCCGCCCGAACCCGACGCCGCATCCTGCAGGCGGCGGCCGAGCTCTTCAGTGAAAACGGCTACGGTCAGACGACTCTGCAAGCCATCGCAGACCGCGCCGGCGTCTCGGTCGAGAGCGTCGGCTTGGCCGGCCCGAAACGGCGCCTCGTCTTCGCCGCGTTCACCATGGCTTTCGCCGGGCACGGCGAAGCATTCCCGGTCAGCGGCGAACCCGCCTACGTCGATCTGATGCAGCGGATGCCACTCCCCCAGGCGATCGACGAGTACCTCACCCTTCTGACCGCCGCGATCGCCCGGACGCACCGGCTCTGGAACGCTCTTCGCGCGGCCGCGGATGCCGACCCCCGAGCGGCGGTCATGCTCGAGCAACTCCGCGCAGAACGCCGGCGCGAGTTCGGGCGATCTGCGCGCACGCTCGCAGAGCTCGCGGGCCTGCCACACGAATCGATTCCCCTGCTCGTGCGCGAGTTCTTCGCCATCGCCTCACACGAGGTCTACGACCTGCTCTCCCTGGAGTTCGACATGAGCCCCGCGGGGTTCACCGACCGGCTGCGCCGTCAGCTGGGCCAACTCATCGCCGAAGCCGGCGCAGCCTCCGCGGGTACGCCACGCACGACGTCTGGGTGAGGGCGCCCGTGACTCAGCGCGCGCCGGGACCGACGACGGGGAGCTCCAGCGTCACCGTCGTCCGCTCGCCCGGATCGCTCTCGATGTGCACGCGCCCCGCGTGCGCGTTGACGATCGCGCGCACCCTCGTGAGCCCCAGGCCATACCCCTGGACGGCGCGCGAGCGCGCGTGAGCGGTGCGGTAGAAGCGATCGAAGACCCGGCGCTGCTCGGCGTGGGAAAGCCCGACACCCTCGTTCGACACCGCCACCCGAACGCGATCCTCGTGCGCCCGACAGGTCACCGACACGGGCGATTCCGGTTCGCCGAACTTCACCGCGTTCGTCAGGATCTCGGCGACCGCCTCCTCCAGCCGCTCGCGATCCGCGCGCACCTGCACGCGCTCGGCGCGCGCGATTTGCACGGGCGTCGATCGAGCGTCGGCGAGCTTCGCAATGCGCCGAGCCGCGGCATCCACGATCTCCCGGATGTCGACCTCGGCGAAACGAAGGTCTCGGTCGCATCCGGTCGCCGCGACGAGGTCGGTGACCCGATCGAGCAGGTCGGCGGCGCGACGGTTCACCACGTCGATGTACTGCCGCAGCTTCGGATCCTCGTGTCCGACGGCATCGTCGATGAGGGCGAGGAAGCCCGTCACGCCGGTGAGGGGTGTGCGCAGCTCGTGCGAGACCGTTCGGAGGAACTGCTCGCGCACCTCGATCGCATCGGCGAGCTCGGTGACGTCGTGCGCGACGACGACGGTCCCCTGGACGGACCCGTCCGGCCGGCGGAGCTGGTTCGACGAGGCGAGCACGGCCATTTGCGCCTCGGGCGGCCCGAGCCACGCGAGGTGCCCGCGGATCACCTCGCCCCGCAGGGCGCGTGGGATGAACTGCTCCTCGGGCGGGATCCGCGTTGAGCGGTCACCGGCGAGCACGTTGCCTCCCGCGTACGGAAGCTCGTCGAGCCGGAACCCCGCAGCGCGGGCCATCTCGTAGGCCGCGGCGTTCGCCACCCGGAGGCGTCCCTCCTCGTCATAGAAGGCCACGCCCGCGGCGACCGTGTCGAGGATCCCGATCACGAGGGACTCGGCGTCTCGCGCACCCGCGAGGGCTTCCACCTGAGCTCGATTCGCCAGGGAGAGCTGATGGCCTCGACGCCCCAGCCGACGCGCCGCCAGAAAAGACATGATGGCCAGCGCGAGTATCACGAGGGGAAGGCTCGTGACATTCGCCCATTCCGTGAACGTCTGCGGCGAGGCACCGGCGTACACGAATCGGAACACGAGCATCCCGATCGAGCCGACCACCACGAGGGCGAGCCCGGCCCACCCGAACGAGTACGCCGCCCACACCATGGGGAAGATCGCCAGCAGAATGACCCACGGCAGCACGCGAGTCACTTCAGCGCGGATGAGTGTCACCGCGACGACATCGAGGGCGGCGACCGCGATCATGGCCACGGGGGCGAACCGCTCCCACGGGACGAGCATCGCGAGCGCCGTCGCCGAGACACCGACGGCGAACCCGACGATCGAGATGGGCATCACCAGGATCGACGGATCGACCACGAGGACAACGATCGCCACGTAGACGAGCCCGAAGAAGAACGGGAGCTGCGTCTGCGCGGCCAGGGCGCGACGCCCCTCCGGCGTGCGCGTCGCCTGGAAGATGGGCACGGGCCACCCACCGCCTCTCACCTAGCGGGTCATGGGGACGGCGGCCACGGCCTGTCAGATGCGGGGCGAGTCGCGGCAGCCAGCAAACGAAAGGTAGGTTATCCGACCATCCGCTGTCTGCAAGCCCACCGAGACCCAGAACGACAAGCGCCGCCGCCCCGGAAGGAGCGGCGGCGCCTGAGGATCGGGGTGCTATTCGCCGGCGGCGGCCGGAGCAGCCTGCGCCTGCGCGGCCGTAGCGGCATCGCGCGGAGCGCCGTGCGGGCGGATCATCGTCGGCCGACGCATGAACAGCACGGCGACGAGGCCCACCCCGATCACGACGATCGGCAGGATGAGCGACTGCCCCATCGCCTGCGAGAAGCCGCCGACCACCTGGGGCGGCAACGCTCCCCCGCCGAACGAGGCCGAGGCATCCGCTGCCCCCGGCAGGTTCGCTTCGAGGCGCGCCTGCATGAATGCAGCGATGGATGCCGATCCGATGACTGATCCGACGGTCCGGGTCGTGTTGTAGATGCCCGCACCGGCGCCCGCCTGGCGCGGCGGGAGGTTGCGCGTCGCGGTGGTCGCGAGCGGACCCCACATGCCGGCGTTTCCGACCCCCATCAGCGCGGACGGGATGAGGAAAGCCCAGATCGGCGCGTCATTGAGGATGAGGGCGACGTAGATGCCGAGCGATCCGCCGACGAGCAGGAGCCCCGGCACGAGCAGGAAACGGGGGTCGGTGCGGTCGAGGAGCTTGCCGGCGAACGGGGCGAGCACGCCCGAGAGGATCGCGAGCGGCACGAGCAGCAGGGCCGACTCGGTCGGGGTGAGGCCGCGCGCGAGCTGCAGGTAGAACATCTGCGGCAGCGCCATGCTCGTGACCGTGAAGCCCACCGCGGCGATGGCGAGGTTCGCGACCGAGAAGTTGCGGTCGCGGAAGAGGTCGAGCGGCACGAGGGGCTCCCCCTTGCTGCGCGCCTGCGTCCAGACGAACAGCGCCATGACGACGACACCCGCGGCGACCATCCCCCAGATCCACGCCGCCCACGAGTAGTGCTCCCCCTCCTGCAGACCGAAGACGATGAGGAACAGACCGATCGCGCTGAGCACGACGCCGAGGATGTCGAACTTGTGCGCCGTCCGCGGAAGCTGCGGGACGAGGATCATCGCGGCGACGAAACCGATGATGCCGACGGGGATGTTGATGAAGAAGATCCACTCCCATCCGAGGCCGTCGACGAGCAGACCGCCCGCGAGCGGCCCGACGAGGGTCGCGACCCCGGCGGTGGCGCCCCACAGCCCCATGGCGGCACCGCGGTTCTGCGGCGGGAAGGTACGCGTGATCACGGCCATCGTCTGCGGCGTCATGAGCGCGGCCCCCAGGCCCTGAACCGCACGAGCGACGATCAGCACCTCGAGCGAGGGAGCGAGACCGCACGCCAGCGAGGCGAGCGTGAAGATCGCGAGGCCCGTCAGGTAGATGTTCTTCGGACCGAAGCGGTCGCCGAGGCGCCCGGTGATGAGCAGCGGCACGGCGTAGGTCAGCAGGTAGGCGCTGGTGACCCACACGACGTTGTCGAGGTTGTTGGTGTCCGGGTCGAGAGCCGCCTTGATCGCGGGGTTCGCGACCGAGACGATCGTGGTGTCGACGAGGATCATGAAGAAGCCGATGACGAGCGCCCAGAGGGCGGGCCAGGGGCTGCGTTCGTGGGTCTTGTGCGACCCGGTACGGGTGGATGCCGCGGAAGCGGCGCGGGCGTCGGTCATGCGAATGTCTCCCTCGAGACGCGGTGCTTGTTCTTGATGTGTTCGGGGATCTCGGCGACGCCCCACGGCAGGGTGCGATCGGCGAGACGCGCGCGCAGGGAGTTCTGCCACGCGAGTTCGGCATCGAGCAGCGCAGCCTGGCGCTGCAGCTCGACGAGGAATTGCTCGGGAGTGTCGCGCTCGGCGGCGGACTCGAGACCCGCGCGGTGCTCCTCGATGGAGGCTTCGAGCATCACGCGGCGCTGGTCGAGCAGAGCGACGACCTCGTCGCGCTCGAGGTTGTGCGCTTCGGAGAGGGCGACGCGGAAATCGCTCGGACGATCGATCTGGGGCAGCTCGGCGCGGACCCAATCTTCGACCGCCTGGCGACCGGCATCCAGAAGCGTGTAGGTGGTGCGCTCGGGACGGTTCCCGTCGCGGTCGACGCCGACCTCGGCGAGCAGACCGTCCCGTTCGAGGCGGGCGACCGTGTGGTAGATCGTGCCCTTCTGCAGGGGGACGAGCCGGTCGTCGCGGCGCTCTTTCAGCAGGCGCACGAGCTCGTAGGTGTGCATGTCGGCCTCGCGCAGGGTCGCGAGGATCATGACGGCGATCGGGGTGAGGCGGCTGGCGTCCGGCATCCGTCCTCCTCATGGTCCGTGCTGACTAGTCCACGTGGACTATACGCCCTTTCGCGCCGTCGCGCGAGCCCGCGCGAAGAGCGTTGAGTGTCCAAAACACGCCGCAATGTCCGGGCAGGTTGCGGCGTGTCTTGGACACTCAACGGGAAACGACGGCCGGGAGGGACGCCTACGCGTCGGCGGAGGGCTCTGCATCGACCGGAGGCGCCGGAGCCTTCCGAGGGCGATGCTGCGCCCACCGCACCGGGATGCCGAAGATCCCGCGCTGATTGGGCTCCTCGACCTCGAGGCCGTAGTGCTCGCCGATCGCGTCGCGCAGCTGCGCGCGCTCGGCCTTGTCGTACGCGCGCATCTCGCGACGGAAGGCCGTCACGGTCGCCCAGCAGATCGCGAGCAGCACGATGCTGAAGGGAAGGGCGATGCTGATCGCCGCGGTCTGCAGGGCGGTGAGCCCGCCCGCAATGAGCAGGGCGAACGCGATGACGGCGGTGGCGAGGGCGAAGAACACGCGGACCCAGTTCTTCGGCTCCTCCTCGCCGCCCGTCGCGATCATGCTCATCACGAGCGCGCCGGAGTCGGCGGAGGTCACGAAGAACACGGCGATGAGGATGAGGAAGCCGACGATCAGCACGACGGAACCCGGAACACCCTCGAGCATCTGGAACAGTGCCGTCGAGACGTCGACCGACCCATCGGCACCGGTGTACGACGCCGTGCCGGTCAGCTCACCGTAGATCGCGGTGCCGCCGAGGACGGTGAACCACAGGATGCCGACGAGCGTGGGCACCAGGATGACCCCGACGACGAACTCGCGAACGGTGCGACCGCGCGAGATGCGCGCGATGAAGATGCCCACGAAGGGGGCCCACGAGATCCACCAGCCCCAGTAGAACGCCGTCCAGGCTCCCTGCCACGCCACGCCGTCGTCACCCGCGTAGGCGCTGACCGTGAAGGACAGGCCGACGAAGCTCTGGATGTAGTTGCCGATCGACTGCACGACGTCGCGGAGCAGGAACTCGGTGGGACCGACGAAGAGCAGGAAGAGCATCAGGACCCCGGCGAGGACGAGGTTGATGTTCGACAGCCACTTCATGCCCTTGCCGACGCCCGACAACAGGGAGAAGAGCACCAAGCCGGTGATGACGCCGATGATGATCGCCTGGCTGACGATGTTGGGCGACACGACCCCGAGGAAGTCCAGGCCCGCGCTGATCTGGAGGACGCCGAGACCGAGGGACGTCGCGACGCCGAAGAGCGTTCCGACGAGGGCGGCGACATCGACCGCGTTGCCCCAGCCGCCCTGCACGAGGCGGGCACCGAGGATCGGCTCCAGCGCCCACCGGATGGTGCGCGGACGCTTGCGACGGTGGAAGGCGTAGGCGAGCGCGAGTCCCAGCACGACGTAGATCGACCACGCGTGCACGCCCCAGTGCAGGAAGGTCTGCGACATGGCCTGCTGCGCGAGCTCTGCGGGGGTGCCCGTGACGCCGGGGCGGGGCGAGACGAAGTGGCTGAGCGGCTCGCTCACGCCGTAGAACACCAGGCCGATGCCCATGCCCGCGGCGAACAGCAGCGAGAACCACGACATCGTCGAGAACTCGGGCTCGTCGTCGTCCTGACCGAGCTTGATGTTGCCGAAGCGGCTGAAGCCCATCGCGAGGGCGAAGACGACGAAGAACGCCGCGATCAGCACGTAGTACCAGTTGAAGGTCGAGACGATCGCCGTCTGCACGGTGTCGAATGTGGCCTCGGCCGCGGCGGGGAAGAACAGCGCGAAGGCGATGAACGCCAGAGCGATGGCCGCGGCGGGCCAGAACACCCATCCGCGAATGGTCTTGTGACGACTACCGAGATGGGGATCGATGTTCACCGCGGTATCGGGGGCTGCCTCGGTCATTCCATCAACGGTAGTCAGCGGCGTCCCGCGTGCCGGGGGGCAGGCGCCGCGAAGCGCGGTGTGGCACAATCCGCGCCGGTGCGGGGCGTCGACACCCGCAATAATGAGCGGGTGACCTCCGCTCCCCCCGCCGATCTCGCCGGCTGGCGCCACGTCTACTCCGGCAAAGTGCGCGACCTCTATGTTCCCGCCGACACGGCCGACGACGCCGCGCCCGCCCACCTCCTCGTGGTCGCGAGCGACCGCGTGAGCGCGTTCGACCACGTCCTCTCCCCCGGCATCCCCGACAAGGGCGTGCTGCTGACGACTCTGAGCCTGTGGTGGTTCGACCAGCTCGCCGGCGGCGACGGAGGGCGTGGCATCCCGAATCACCTCGCTGCCGACCACGTGCTCGCGGGCGACGACGCGGTGGAGCTGATCCCGGATGCCGTGCGCGGACGCGCCATGCTGGTCCGCTCGCTCGACATGCAGCCGATCGAGTGCGTCGTTCGCGGGTATCTCACCGGCTCGGGCTGGGCGGAGTACCGGGCGACGCGCACGGTCTGTGGCATCCCTCTCCCCGAGGGCCTGAACGACGGCGACCGCCTGCCCGAGCCGCTCTACACTCCGGCGTTCAAGGCGCCGATGGGCGAGCACGACGAGAACATCACGTTCGAGCGGTCGGTCGAGATCGTCGGCGCCGAGACCGCCGCGGCGCTGCGCGACCTGTCGCTCGAGATCTACCGCCGCGCGGCGGCGACCGCCGAGGCGCGTGGGCTGATCCTCGCCGACACGAAGTTCGAGTTCGGCTTCGACGCCCAGGGCGTGCTGACCCTGGCCGACGAGGTGCTGACGTCGGACTCGTCTCGATACTGGGATGCCGAGTCCTGGCGCACGGGGACCACTCCGGCCGAGCGGATGGCGAGCTTCGACAAGCAGATCGTCCGCGACTGGCTCGCGGCGAACTGGGACAAGCAGGGCGAGCCGCCCGTGCTCCCGTCCGAGATCGTCGAGCGGACGCGCGAGCGTTACGCCGAACTCCTGCGTCTGCTGACGGCATCCTGACCCGCCCGCGGAGGCTTCGACGAGCTCAGCCACCGCTCCCTCCTCGCCGCATGCGCCCCCGAGCACCGCGCCCCTGAGCCCGAGCACGGCCCCTGAGCTTGTCGAAGGGACCCCCGACCCCCCCCACCCAAGGAGACACATGTTCCGCTGGAAGCTGCACGGCAACGGGCGCACCGTCGAGCCCGGCGCGGTCGTCGCCCCGGGCGAACGCCTGAACTGGGGTGCGACGGTCGCGATCGGCCTCCAGCACGTCATCGCGATGTTCGGAGCGACGTTCCTCGTACCGGTGCTCACCGGCTTCCCGGTCTCGACCACGCTGCTGTTCTCGGGTGTCGGGACGCTGCTGTTCCTCCTCGTCACGAAGAACCGGCTCCCCAGCTACCTGGGCTCGTCGTTCGCCTTCATCGCCCCGATCACCGCCGCGACCACGGCGGCCGGCACCGGCTCGGCCCTCGCCGGCATCGTCGCCGTGGGCGTGCTTCTCGCGGCGATCGGGTTCGTCGTGCAGTTCGCCGGACTCGGCTGGGTCGACAAGGTCATGCCGCCGGTCGTCGCGGGAGCGATCGTGGCGCTCATCGGCTTCAACCTCGCACCGGTGGCGTGGGGCAGCTTCCAGAAGCAGCCGCTCACCGGCACGATCACGCTGGTCGCCGTCATCCTCTTCAGCGTGCTCTTCCGCGGCTTCCTCGGCCGCGTGTCGATCTTCCTCGGCGTGATCGTCGGCTACGTCGCCACGGTGCTGATCCAGGTGACGACCGGCGAGGCCCTCATCGACTTCGCCGCCGTCGAAGCGGCCCCGTGGGTCGGACTGCCGGAGTTCCACTTCCCCGACTTCGCCTCTCCCGGCACCTGGTCGGTGATCGCGATGTTCCTGCCCGTCGTCCTGGTGCTCGTCGCCGAGAACGTCGGACACGTCCGTGGAGTCGCGGCGATGACGGATGCCACGGCCAACCGCTCCACGGGACGCGCCCTGATCGCCGACGGCGTCGCCACGACCCTCGCGGGCTCGTTCGGCGGCTCCGGCACCACGACGTACGGCGAGAACATCGGCGTCATGGCGGCCACCCGCGTGTATTCGACCGCGGTGTACTGGGTCGCCGGCCTCGCCGCGATCCTGCTGAGCCTCTCGCCGAAGGTCGGCGCCGTGTTCAACACCATCCCGGCCGGCGTCCTCGGTGGGGTCACGACCGCGCTCTACGGCCTCATCGGGATCATCGGGATCAAGATCTGGGTCGACAACCGCGTCGACTTCTCCCGCCCCGTGAATCAGTACACGGGTGCCGTGGCCCTGGTGCTCGCGATCGCGGGCTTCACGATGGACATCGGCCAGTTCCAGCTCGGCGCGATCGTGCTCGGCTCGATCGCGGCCCTCGTGATCTACCACCTCGGCAACGCGATCGCCCGCGCCCGCAAGACCGGCGCCGACGACGGCGGTCCGATCCCCGCCGTCGGCCCGCTGGGGGGCGACCCGGCCTGAGCCGGTCGTCCGCCCCCACCACCCCCGGAGCATCCATGACCGCCACCACTCGCCCCACCGCCCGCACCGGCACGATCCTCGTCGCCATCGGCACCGTGGGCCTCGCCGTCATGCTGTGGTGGGATGCCAACGGCGCCCCCACCGTGGCCCACTTCCTCACGGCGTCCTTCGGGTACCTGATCGGCCAGGGCATCGTGACGTTCTTCGCCGCGCGGCGTCGCCCGCGCTGAAGTGCCGGGCCGCGGCATCCGGACCGTCCCGCGGAGTCCGGCCCGCGGCACCCGGGCCGTCCCGCGGAGTCCGGGCCGCGGCATCCGATCCGTCACGCGGAGTCCGACCGCGACACGCCGCCTCCACCCACCGCCCACCGGCGCGTCGCGCCGGAACTCCGCCTGACGGCACAGCGCCGACCCGGCCGCGTTCGCGCCGGCCCGCTCTATGCACCATGATGACGGCGAGGCAATCGCCCACCGGAAGGACCAGGATGTCGACCACCGAAGCCCACACCCATGACGTCGCCGTGCTCGGCGAGGCCCTCGTCGACATCGTGACCACCGCGGCGGGAGCGTCCGAGCGGCCCGGAGGCAGCCCCGCCAACGTGTCCGTCGCTCTCGGTCGACTCGGCCGCGACGCCACGCTCGTGGCACGCGTCGCCGACGACGAGCGCGGGGCCGCGTTGACCGCGTGGCTCTCGGCATCCGGAGTCGACCTGGTCACGGCCGGATCGCCGGAGCGCACCGCCACCGCCCGCGCCACCATCGGCGAGAACGGCAACGCGACCTACGACTTCGACATCGACTGGGTGCTGCCCTCGCCCGTCGAGGTGCCCGCCGCGCGGATCTTCCACACCGGATCCGTCGCCGCGACACTCGCACCGGGTGCCGACGAAGTCCGCGCCGCGGCCGAGCGCGCCCGTGCGACGGCGCTGATCAGCTACGACCCCAACATCCGTCCCGCGCTCACCGGCGGCCACGACGACGCCACCGCCCGCGTCGAGGCACTCGTCGCCCTGGCCGACGTCGTCAAGGCGAGCGCCGAAGACGCCGAATGGCTCTATCCGGGCGTTGCCGCCGTCGATGTCGCGCGGCGATGGGTCGAGCTCGGCGCCGGACTCGCCGTGATCACCGACGGAGAAGCAGGATCCCTCGCGGTCACCGCCCACACCAGCGTCGACATCGCCGCCGTGTCCGTCAGCGTGGTCGACACCGTCGGCGCGGGCGACACGTTCATGGGCACTCTGCTCGACGGCATCCTGGACATCCCCGGAGACGTCGACGAACTGCGCGCGAGCATTCGCGCCGTGGACCACGACGCCCTCGTCGCGCTGTTGAGCCGTGCGGCACGCGCCGCCGCCATCACCGTCGGCCGCGAGGGAATGGACCCCCCGACGCGCGACGACCTGGCCGGCTGATCGGGCGGGTCTTCGGCGGGCGGCCGGCGGCATAGACCAGCACGCAGAGCGCACCGAAGGATGCCGGGATGATGACGGCCCACCAGGGGAAACCGGGGATGTCCGGGGCCTTGCCTGCGGCGTCGATGTCGGCCTGCGGCGTCGGGGTCACCCGCTCGCCCGTCACCAGGATGCGATGGGTGTTGATGCCCAGAGGCGTGCAGGTGACGAGCGTCACCAGGTCTTCCCCGGCCTGCGGGAAGAGGCTCTCGGTCTCCTCCGGCAGCACGACCCGCGTGTCGCGCACGCGATAGGTGAGCACCTCTCCGAAGACCTCGATGGTGAACGTGTCGCCGACGACGACCTTGTCGAGATCATCGAAGAGCGTGGCTCCGGCGAGCCCCCGGTGCGCGGTGAGCACCGAGTGCTGGTCGGCACCGCCGACCGGCAGCGACGTGCCCTCGAGATGACCGATGCCCTTGCTCAAGGTCGCGTCGCTGGTGCCGTGATAGATCGGTAGGTCCACATCGATCGACGGGATGCGCAGCCGAGCCATCACCCCGTCGGCGCTGGCGTGAAGCAGGTCGTCGTAGACGAACCCCGGTGCGTTCGCGCCAGAGCCCGTCGGCACGCGCGACCCCGCCTCGAGCAACGCCCCGCCCACGAGCGCGGAGTTGTAAGAGTGCGCTTCGGACAGTGCCTCGCTGCGCGTCGACCGAGTCGTCGCGCCGAGGTCGGTCTCGACGCTCACGATGAGTCGCGACTGGTTGTACTGCGTCCACCAGCTCGCCACCGTCGGGTACATGAGCAGCAGAACGCCCAGGAAGGCGACGAGGGCGAACACCACCGTTCCCCACGGCAGGTGCCATCGGCGACGACGGGCCTGGCGGCGGGATGCCGGGGGGCCGGGGTCCTCGCCGGGGGGACGCCAGGACCGACGTCGGCGCGGGTGCAGCGCGACGTCGGCCCCAGCTACGGGAGAGGTGGCGTTGGGGGAGCCCACCCCTCCCGGCTTCATGCGGTCAGGACCGCTTCGCCCGCGCGCGGCGAGCGATGATCGTTCCCACACCCGCGACGACGAGACCGCCGCCGACGATGGTGAACAGGGCGCTTCCCGCGCCACCGGTCAGCGGGAGGTTCGGCCCCTGCTGCTGGGTGTTGTCGATGGTGACCGTCGTCGGCGTGTCTGCTCCGGTGGCGTTCACGGTGACCTGGGTCCACGGGTCGGCGGGGAGGACGTATCCGGCGGGTGCCTGCGTCTCCTTCACCCAGTAGGTGCGCGACGTCACCGAGTCGTTGCCCACCCACAGGCCGGCGATCGAGATCTTGCCGGTCGCGTCGGTGGTGAACGGACCGGTGACGAGCGCGCCGTTCTTGGCGTCGTACACCTCGAAGATCGCACCCGAGAGCGCGTTGGAGGTCGCGGCATCCGTCTTCTGGATCACGAGGGGGCCCCAGTTGGTCTGCGGCGTGTTGGTCTCGCGGTCGGATCCGTTGGTGTTGACCACGGCGGTGTTGGTGATCTGGCCGTTGGCTCCGAGGCTGGTGACCTTCGTCGAGATCTTCGCCTGAACGGCCGTCTTGCCCGCGAGCTTGGACAGACCCGTCGAGGTGAAGGTGATCTTGACGTTGCCGGACACCGTGTAGTCGGTGTTCTCCACGAGCGTCGTTCCATCCACGGAGACGGTGGCACCCGTGTAGGACAGGCGGGCGTCGAGGTTGTCGGTGATCGAGAAGCTGCGGTAGGTGTCACCCGCGGCGAGCGCCGGGAGGGGAGCATCCACCGTCCACACGACCGTCGAACCGAGCACCGGGGCATCCGGGGCCGAGACCGACTTGGTCGGGGTGGTGTTGTTCAGCTTGTTCTTCGGGTAGACGTGCACGTCGTAGAGCCAGGTCCCCTGGTTCGGGTACGGCACCGACACGAGGAAGGGCTGCACGGGCGAGACGATCGGGTTGGGGCCGGGGTTGGTCTCGGTGACGTAGTACAGACCGTAGGGGAGGTTCGCCACAACCGCCTCACCGTTCGCTCCCGTGGTCGCCGTGGTCGAGCTCGAGAACGAGAAGGGGGCCGACGTGATGTTGGCGGGCGTGGCCGTCGCGGCCTGGTCCCAGCCGGCGGCGGTGGTCAGGTCGATCGCCGTGCCGTTGTAGGCGACGCGCTGCACCGAGAACTGCACGCCCGAGAGCGCTTGACCGAGCTGCTGGACGGCGGCCGGATCCGTGATCTCGGTACCGTTGCCCGCGGCACCGGGGTCACCCGCGTGCTTGTGGATGGTCAGCGTTCCGGTGGTCCCGGTGATGTTCGACGGGCTCGCAGGGTCTGCTGCTTGTGCGGCCCCGGCGGCTCCCACCGAGCCGAGTGCGGCGAGGGCCGCGATTCCGATACCGGCGGCCAGCTTTCGCAGCCGTAGTGATCTGGTGGACATGTGATTCTCGCTTTCTTTCCGTGGCCGCCGAGGTCGACGACAGCCGAGTAGAGAGGGGATGTGCGGGGAGGACGAACGGTCAGCGCGAAGACCGCAGCCGGCGCCTCAGGATCAGGGAGATGGCGATGACGGTCGCGCCCGTGAGGGTTCCGAGACCCGCGATCAGGAACGTATCCGCTCCGACGCCGCCCGTCAGCGGCAGACGTGCCCCCGGCTGCTGCTCGTTCGTCTGCGGGCCGAGGTTCTGCGTCGTGCCGGCGTTGGCCGCTGTCACCGTGAAGGCCAGTGATCCCGCCGCGATGTATCCCGCGGGGGCCCGCGTCTCGGTGGCGGTGTACGACCCCCAGGCGAGCGCGTCGAGGCGGAACGCCCCGGGAGCGGGATCCTTGTCCAACCCGGTGCACGGGCTGCTGACGCAGTCGACGACCACGTTGTTCGGGGCAGCGAATGAGGGGCCCGAGACCGTCCATTCCGACCCGGACAGCAGGTCGCCGGTGGCCTTCGACGTCTTGGTCCAGGCGACGCTTCCCGGCTTGCTCGCGTTCGTGATGGTGCACACCACGTTGGCGTCGGCGGCGACGGAGACCGAGGCACCGGTCACGGTGCCGCCGGTGCAGCTCCACGTGCCTGTCTGGTAGCCGGTGGGCGCGCCCGACTCGGACAGCGCGTACGCGCCCGGGGCCACGATGGCGGACGTGATCGAGCTCTCACCGGTCTTGCCCGTGATGGTCTGCGAGCCCGTTGCGGTCAGCGTCCAGTCGGCCGGGGTCGAGCTGCCGCCGTACGTGTTGTCGACCTGCTTCTTCAGCGTCAACAGACCCGAGACCGGCTTGTTGGTGAGCGTGCAGTCCACCGCATCGCCGGGCGCGATGTTCGACACGGGGGTTCCAGACGGAGTCGCCACGGGTACGCTCTGCGTGCTGCCGTCGGCTCGAGCGATCGTGCAGACACCGCTCACGAACCGCCAACCGCTCTGCTGCTGCTCCGAGACCGTCACCTGGGCGCGGGACGAAGCACCGGTGAATCCCAGTTGCCACGACACGTTTCCGGATGCCGGGGTGACCTGGGTGGTCGCAGACGGAGAGGCGGTGCCGGTGCCGGTCGTGAACGTCGTCACCGCACCGAGAGTCCACCCGCTCCCGGGAACCGGGTTCTGCCCGCGGATGTCCTGGATCACCTTGCGGACGGTGACGCTCGCGGTCAACGGCCGGTTGGTGAACGTGCACTCGACGCTCGCGCCCGGGCGGTTGGGGATGGTCACCGTCGAGCCGGACCCCACCGCCACCGCAGCGCCGGTCTCGTCGAGGCACGCCAGAGTGCTCGCATAGCTGGCGAGCGAACTGCCGGATCCCGTCGCCATCTGCTCCGACAGCGTGTACGTGGCGCCCTGCAGAACGGCGAGGGGCCCGACACGGGCGGCCTGCACGCCCGTCGCCGAACCCGACGTCGTGGCGGTTCCGGAGACGACCGAGCCGCTCGTGACCGAGAGGGTGAATTGGTCCGAGCTCGCAACGCGCGCGGCGACATCCTTGCGGAGCGTCAGGTTGGCGGGGGAGTTGCAGCTGGCGAGGTCCGTGCTGTCGCTCAGTCCCGTCGTGGCGACGGAGATCAGCGTGCCCGTGGAGGTGTCGTACTCGCGCGCGGTGGTCGCGTTGCCGAGGAACATGCTGCCGCTGGTGTTGAAGGCGATCCCGTTGATTCCGGAGAAGCCGGAGGTGGTGAAGCTGAATGACTTCGACGCGGGGATCGCTCCGCCGGTGGCCGCCGCGAGGGCGGCCGCGGTCACGGAGAAAACCGTCGTGTTCGACTGGCCGCGGACGATGTACAGGTTGCCGTTCGCGTCGAACGCCATGTCGCCGTTGAACGCCGAACCGTCGGCGCCCGCCGAGGCGTCTACCGAGCCGATGAGCGTGAAGGCTCCGGTCGAGGGAACGTATCGGGTGAGCTGGAACTGGCCCCCAGAGGTGAAGCCCCCGAGGTAGTAGTTGCCGGTCTTCAGGTCGATGGCCCCCGCGACGAACGAGGTGATCGAGTTGTTGGTGTAGGTGTCGGTGGTCCTGACCCAGTTCGCCCCGGTGAAGTAGTACATCGTGGCCGTCCGCGCCGAATTGGTGCGCTCATAGGCCAGGGCCGTCGTGCCGTTCGCACCGATACCGAGGCCGTTGAATGACGAGACGTTCGGCGCAGCCGCGCCGACGGTGGACACCGTCCCGCTCGTGATCCGCCTCATCTGACCGCCCGCGGACACCGAGTAGAACGTCTGCGGCGCGCAGGTCAACGATGCCGCGACGCCGGAGGGGACCGAGGCCGGAACCGCCCGCGGAGAGAGCGCCTGCGTGACGGCGGTCGTGACCGCGGGGCGCAGCTCGGATGCGTTCGCCGACGTGCCCGAGCAGAGCAGCCCGAGGGACACCGCGACGACCACCGCGAGACGGACGACCTTCTCGGTCCTATGCATGGCTTTCTCCCCCTTGTCGAATAGCGCCGATTCCGACGGCGATATTCGCGATCCCACGATGGGCCTCGTTTCGGGTAGAGGCCGCGGGCAACGACATCCGTCCTCCTATCGCAACGAAGTCCGACGGATGCCGCGTCCGAAGCTATTCGCCTCTCAGAGAAGCGCGAAACTTCTCATACCCTCCCTAATCCCCCGCTTTCATACGGCGTCTTCATACTCGCGTTCATACCCGCGCTCGACCGCACGGGACCCGTGCGTCGGGACGCCGACCTCAGCGGCAGGAGAGGATCGCCCCCTCGGCAGAGGGTCGAGGCCCGATCGCACGACGCCCGGTTTCGCGGGCGCGACGGATGTCGATGAGAGACCACGCCGGAAAGCGACCACGTCTCACGCCCTTTGGGAATACCGCGCGAAACTTTCAGTCTCTTCTGGGATCCGCGGAGATGACGTTCTCGTTGATGACTGCCATGAAGAAATCACGCTCCTCCAGGAAGGAAAGCGCCTGCTCCCTGCTCGAGACTCCGAGTTTGCGATAGAGCGTACGCAATTGCGTCTTCACCGTATTGACACTGACGCTGTCTTTTTCGGCGATATCTTTATTTGATGCGCCATGATAAATACTCCACGCCAGGGACTCTTCGCGAGACGTCAAGCTCGGGACGAAGGACGGCGAAGGCGGGGCGGGCAGGCTCCCACGATATTCTTCGAGCCGAGCGACGAGGGCGCGGGCCCCGGGCACCAGGTCGCCGACGACCTGCGCGACCTCGTCCAGCTCGGTGCCCGCGAGGCCGATGAACGCGTTCAGCGACAGCTGCGCACGAGCCGCCACCCGGAAGCCGTCGGTCAACGAGCGGCGCGCGCGGCCGACCTCGCCGAGGCGGTATTGAGCCACCCCCCGCACGAGCATGATCGCCGCTGCCGCGCGCAGGCTGTGCTCGGCGAGGCGCCCCACACAGGGTTGCGTGACGCGCAACACGGAGCGGTAGTCGCCCATCATCTCCAGCGCCATGGCGCGTTTCGCCTCGAGGCAGACCACGTGGGAAGGCGGCAGAGCGCACGCACTCAGCACGGCCAGCGCGCGCCGCGGCTCGCCGCGCAGCAGCAGCGTGTCGAAGTACAGGCTCGTCAGCAGAGCGCGGACGATCGAGTGCCCGCGCGACGATCCGCAGGCGAGCAGATCGCCGGCCAGGCATACCGCTTCATCGAGGTCGCCGGAGAGCACCTGCGCCTGCACCACGGCCACGTCGGCGGCGTACGCGAGAGGATCGCCCCCGCCGACGATCTGTCGGAGGGTCGCCGCCGTGCGCAGCAGACCGTCGGCATCCCCGCTGTTCGCGAGGACGAGGATCCGCGCCACGCTCAAGATGTAAGAGTTCTTCGCCCACGAAGAATCGTTACGCTCCGCGAGGGCGTCGCATTCAGCGATTTGAACGGATGCCAGGGCCATATCGCCGCGAAGCGCCTGACAGAGAGCCAGCACGCTCTTCGCCCGGAAGGATTCGGCCGAACTCACACTCATACTCAATGCCCGGCGCGAATGCAGAGCGCCTGCGGCGATGTCTCCGAGGGAGCAATAAGCCTCCGCCGCATTCGCCTCGAGGAAGAAACTCGACTGACGATCCAGAGGGACGGAAGAACGAAGATGGAAGTTCCGCCAATAGCGGCGGAGGAGAGACTCGCAACTTTCCATATCATCGAGTCGTGAATGCGAGATGAGTGCTGCGCTGAGAATAATTACGTCATTTTCGGACATATTCTGATAGCCTGATTGGAACCTCGATGACCGCACGTAATTCAAGTCGTAGATTTGAACGGCCGCCGCATTCGGCAACGTGCTCGCATTCACTCGGCGCGCCGACTCGCTAACCAGATCGTATGACTCGAAAAGACTCACTTCGCTTCCACCGTGATCACTCGAGGCCCCCCTCATAAGAAAACCGGAATTGCCTGTTATGCATACGTGCACGAGGCGCCACTCGATACGGCGTGCCACTGTACAGGGGCCCAACGCGCACACTCCGCTTCTTATCCGCGGCAAATAGGCGTGACGGAACCGGGCCCGTCGAGGTGTCGAACTCGCCGGCCGAGAGGGGCCCCCCGACGAAGTTCCGCCGCATATCGAGCGAAATCGGCATTCGCGATGACACGAGCATCGCGACACGCGCGGCCTCGCTCACCCGGATGTGGGAGCGCTCTCACGACGTTTCGGTCGATTCGCCACGCGCGCGCCTCAACGGCGTGTCGCGGCTCCCTCCGGTCCGTCGCGCCGAGGGGGCGCGATCGGCCGCCGCGTGCGCGTCACCCATTTGTCACGGCGGCGCACGGAGCGACACCGTCGCATTGTCGGCACGCCACCGAATAGCGATCCCGAGATCACAGACCGGCCGTACGCGGGATATCCAGATAACGCAAGAAATGGAAACCCGGTCGGCGCGAAATACCCAAGGACGCTCATCGACCCGACGCAGCGGACGACGGACAGAGCGAGAGGGGAAGCGACGCGGGTAAACTTGTGTACGGTGCGTCGGGAAGTCTGGTCGACATTTCGTCGATCGACCCCTCTGGAGGCTTCATGAGCCCTGACACCGTCCGCGCGCCGAGCTGGCCCGGGTACGCCGAAGTCCACCGCGTGACCACGCTGCTGCGCCGCGAGTCCGTCGGCGGGATGCTCCTCGTCGTCGCCGCGATCGCGGCGATCATCTGGGCCAACTCCCCGGCGTCCGAGGCGTACTTCGCACTCCGCGACTTCCGCTTCGGCTACGAGCCCTGGCACCTCGAACTCAGCGTCGGAGCGTGGGCCGCCGACGGCCTCCTCGCGATCTTCTTCTTCCTGGTCGGCCTCGAACTCAAGCGCGAGATCGTCGTCGGGAGCCTCCGCCGGCTGAACACCGCGATCGTCCCCGTCACCGCCGCTTTCGCCGGCGTCGCCGTGCCCGCGCTCATCTACGTCGCGGTCGTGCACACCCAGCCGAGCCTGCTCGCGGGCTGGGCGATCCCCACCGCGACCGATATCGCCTTCGCCGTCGCGGTGCTGGCCCTCGTCGGCTCGCACCTGCCCGGCCCCCTGCGCATCTTCCTGCTGACCCTCGCCGTCGTCGACGACCTGATCGCGATCGCGATCATCGCGATCTTCTACACGAGCGACATCGCGCTGCTCCCGCTCGGCATCTTCGCCGTGCTCGTCGTCGTCTACGGCGTGATCGCTCACCGCGCCCGCGCGTGGTTCGCCCGCACGCCGTGGGCCGCGTGGGTCGTTCTGCTACCCATCGGATTCGCCGCCTGGGCGTTCCTGCACGCCTCGGGCGTGCACGCCACCATCGCGGGCGTGGCGCTGGCCTTCACCATTCCGGTCGCCGCATCGCGCCGCCGCGAGGCGAACACGATGGACCTCGCCGAGCAGTTCGAGCACCGCTTCCGCCCGATCTCGGCCGGCATCGCCGTCCCGCTGTTCGCCTTCTTCGCCGCGGGCGTCTCGGTCGGCGGCGGCGACGGCCTTCTGCGCGCTGTCATGGACCCCGTCACGATCGGGGTCGTCGCCGGTCTCGTTCTCGGCAAGCCCATCGGCATCCTGCTCGGCGTTCGCCTGCTCACCCTGGTGACGAAGGTGCGTCTCGACCCCGCGCTGAGGTGGATCGACCTCGCGGGCGTCGGTCTGCTGGCGGGCATCGGCTTCACCGTGTCGCTGCTGATCGCCGAGCTGAGCTTCGGCGAAGGCTCGCCGCACACCGACGACGCGAAGATCGCGATCATGGTCGCCTCGCTCCTGGCATCCGTCCTGGCCTCCTGCGTGCTCCTCGTCCGCAATCGTCGCTACAAGCAGCTGGCGCGCGACGAAGAGGTGGATGCCGATGGCGACGACGTTCCGGACGTGTACCAGCAGCCGCTGCCGCCGGGTCGCTGAGCGCTCAGACCGTGGGGGCGACGGCCGGGTACTCGTCCATCGCCACGGGCTCCCATGCGGGGAGGATCTCGTCCAGGATGAACCGCCCCGCCTCGCGCCACATCTCGACGATCTCGTCGTCGGGAATGGCGTCGAGTTCCACTCGGGTGAGCAGGCGGATGTCGGTCGACTCGCCCGCGTCGGGGTCTCCCGCGGGTTCTTCGCCGGTGACGAGCGCGTACAGCAGGTCGGTGTGGAAGTGCGCCGGATCGGCCGAGGTGCACGCGGTCGACGACAGCACCGGCACGGGGTGCGCCGCGGCGTCGGTGAGGCGGCGCACACGCACCGCGGGCTGGAGCAGCCGCACCTGCTCGGGCTGGTAGCCGGACTCCTCTCTGAGCTCACGTCGCACTGCCGCCCAGGGTGTCTCGTCGTGCTCGACGTGACCGCCGAACATCATGAGCTTCCGGGCACGCCGGTGCAGGTGGTAGCTCAGACGGGGCTCGGGGCCGTCGATGCGGACCACGAAGAAGCTCACGGTGGCGTCGTGATCGCCGGGACGGGTGTGCAGGTGCGGCATCGGCGGCTCGCTTTCAGCGGGTCGGGAACGTCCACGGTACCGGCCTCTCCCGCGCCGCCCGGACGCGGCCGCCGCCCCCCACGAGAACAGGAGATCGTGCGGAAACAGGACGACCGGAAGCAGAGTGGTCCTGTCGCGGTGGCATCCCCTGTTCTGATGACGCGGGCGCGCGCCAGCTCAGTCCTGGGAAAGGGGGACGTCGGAGAGGGATGCCGCGAGCGCGAGCTTCGCGCGACGGTACCGGCCCCGAACGGTGGCCGGGGCCACGTTCTGCAGGTGGGCGATCTCGACGAACGACAGCCCCTCCCAGTGCGCCAATGTCACCACCTCCGCAAGCTCCGGTTCCAGTTCGCCGATGAGCGCGCGGAGGGCGATGGCTTCGGTCGAATCCGCCACCGTGTCCGCCGCCATCTCGCGGCGGAGCGTGTCAGCGAGGGCACGGCGTCGACGAGTTCCCCGCTCGGAGTTGGCGAGCACGTTTCGTGCGACACCGAACAACCACATGCGCACCTCCTCCCGAGGAGTAGGGAGATCGGCCCGGCGGCGCCACGCCGTCAGCAGCGTTTCAGCCAACAGGTCTGCCGCGTCCTGACCCACTCGTCGGGCGAAGTACCGGAGAAGGTCGGGACTCAGCTGCTCGACGAGGGCGACGAACGACGCTTCATCGTCGCTGCGGCGGAGGGGACGCTTCACCGCTTCTCGCCCTCGCACAGCTCTTGGGAGGAGAAGCCCAGGCCCGTGGTGGGATAGCCCACGGCCTCGACGTGCGACATGACGGCGGTGAAGACGGCGTCCTTGACAGCGATGTTGTATTCGACGTCGGCGTTGTACTGGTTCGTGCCGAACCCGAAGGGAACGGACTCCCCCTCGCCCTCGTAGGTCATCGGCTCTTGCCGTAGCTTCGCGATCTCGGCATCCACGTCGATCGCGTGGGCGAGGTCGGTGGTTCGGAGGTATTCACGGGCGGCGTCGGCTGCGGCGGGGTCCGCCGGCACATCCGCGGGGCGGTCCGCCGCCGGCGAGAACGTGACGTCCCCGATCCTGACCTCGCAGGTTCCACCGCCCGGGAGGGTGTAGGCGAATGACGCATCCGGGGAGAGCGCCCAGGTCTCCCACGCGGCGGGCTCCATCCAGAACCGGCTCCAGTCGACGGCGACCGCCGCATACGCCGCGCCCGCGGTCCCCAGTACGAAAACCGGGACGAGTGCGGCCGCGAGCACTCGCTTACGCCGTCCACGATTCCGGTCATCGGCGACGATCGCGCGCGCCATGGTCGAGGCACGGACGCGCACCCCGTCGTCGCTCACGTCACGTGCGCGATCAGCGCGAGTCATGATCGCGTGCAGCGCGTTGTCCACGTCGTCGTTCATCCGGAACACCTTCCCTCACCGGGGGCGGAAGCACCCCTCTGGAACAGACATGTCCGGGTGTCTCCCAAACGTTGTCGGATCTTCCGGCCGGTGCAGGTACGGACGGTACGGTGACCGCGTGGACAATGAACGCGAGAGCCTCGTCATGCGAGCGAAGATCCTCAGGGGCTACATCACCGCGGTCGAACAGCCCGAGAAGCTCCTGCAAGTGTGCGCCGCCGCCACCGGTACTGTCGACGACGTCCGAGTCGCGGTCGCCACGGCCTTCGGCGTCAACGACATCACCGCCGAAGCGATCCTCGACCTGCAGGTTCGGCGCTTCGCGCCGACGACGGTTGCGCAGATGAAGGCGGAGCTGGCCGAGAACGAGCGGCGCCTCGCCGACCTCGACCTCGTGTCGAACGTCCCCGCGGCACCGAACGAGGCGGACCGCCGAGAAGACGGCGACCTTCCGCCCCGACATCTGACCGCGAGCGCGTACGGAATCTTCCTCAACGGGGCGTACGGTGTGGGAAAGTCGTCGGTGCTGGACCATCTTGGCGATCTGTTTGCCCGGCATCAACTGGCGTTCAGCCTGTTCGATGTCGACTGGTTCCACCGTTCGTGGCCGACAGCATCCCACGACCCGCGGAACGTCGTCGTCGAGGCGGAGAACATGCGAGCCACCTGGGAGAACTATCTCTTGACGGGACCGCGTACGCCCCTCATCGCTGGCATCATCGAGACCGCGGACGACCTCGTCCGATACGAGGAAGTGTTTCAGCGGGAGCTGCGGATGGTTCTTCTCACCGCCTCACCCCGGGTCGCCGAAGACCGGCTCCGCCGCCGATATGACCGCGACAGGTACGCCGCACTTTCGTGGCACCTTGCCCGTCATCGCGATCTCGCCTCGCGCCTCGAGACGGGCCACGGGTACGTCGTAACCGTGGACACCGACGAACTCACGCCGGCCGGGGTGGCGGCATCCATCTTCGATGCTCTTCGTCCGGGCGAGAGCTGACCGGATCTCCGCGGGGAGATGAATCGCCACGCGGGCTCTCACAGGGACGGCGCTGCTGACCGAGTATGCCGAGGCTGGTAGATGAACAGGCACGACGCTGAGCGAACAGGCTGTCTCGGCCCAATCCGGCTCGAGCACGTTCACAGAGGCCCGCATCTCGAGGGTGCCGTCAGCAGCGACGTCCGCTCTCAGCAAACGAACAGCGTCAGCGCGGATCAGCCGGCTCCGACGCCACCTCGATGGTGATACGCCCGCCCGCTTCGATCACCCCGGGACCGCGGTCGGGTGTGGGCGCGGGAAGCGGAATCTCCTGCTCCGCTTCCCACATGATCCGCGCTTCGTGCGCCGCGGGATGGAACAGTTCATCGAAGCCGAGCAGGCCTCCGGAAGACACGGGCGAAGCACCCGCCCGCCGCTGACGACGGCCGGCCGCGTAGGCGACCGCCGCGAAGACGAACGGCACGCAGAGGACGACCGCGATCGTCGCCCACCCCCACACGTCCTTCATGCCCGCGACTCTGCCAGATTTCTCTCCCGCAGCACACCCGCGAACCGAGAGCGATCAGCCGAAGATCTGCGACGTGATCTCCGAGAGCCACGGCCGGGCGTTGACGTTGACGGTCTCGAGGTAGAGCCACTTCCCGTCGCCCGCGACCACCACGTCCTCGGTCTCCGGGGTGTCCGCGGGCTTCGCGCAGTACTGCGCGCCGAAGTCTTGCGACACCTGACACTCGAAGCCCTGCGCACCCAGCCCCTCGAGACCGGCCGTGATGTCGGCCGCGGGTGCGGTGCTCACGATGAGCAGCACCGCCGCCGACTCCTCCTGGATCCAGTTGCACGACAGCACGGTCGTCGCGTTCGCGGGCGCCGGGCGCACGAAGCCGTCTGCGTGCTGCGCAGTGAGGTCGCCGACGGTCTGCTGGCGGGTCTCGGCGGTGCCGAGATCCTCACAGGATGCCGGCAGCGCGGCGGGCGACGACGACGGGGCCGCGGGGGTCGAGGCCGTCGGCGAGGCGACAGACGCTGTCGGCGACGCGGCCGGGGTGTCGCTCGGAGCCGGCGCGGCGGTTCCCGAGGCGCATCCGGTCAGTAGGGCGGCGGCCCCGATCAGCAGCGCCCCGGTGAAGGCGAGTGGTGCATGACGCATGACGGTCCCCCTTCGCGCGGCGGCGATCTCCCCACGCCGTCCGCTTGTCCTTCGCTCAACATAGCTCGGTTCGCCCGCCGCTTCACCCACTTGACCCTCACGCAACGTGAGGGCCGAGCCTTGAGGCATGAACGAGAACTTCGACGCCTTCGACATCAGTCCCGTGCCGCCTCCGGGACCGGATGCCATCGCACCCCCGCTGTACCGGGGGATCTACGGCATGCCCCAGTTCGTCACCTTCCCGACGTCCGACCTGGCGGCATCCGTCGACTTCTGGACGCGCGGTCTCGGGTTCTTCGAGCTCTTCGGCATCCCGGGGCAGATGGTGCACCTGCGGCGGTGGGCGTTCCAAGACGTCCTTCTCGTGTCGGGCGAGACGCCGGCGTCGGTCTCGGCGGGGCACGTGAGCTTTGCGTGCCTCCTCAACCAGATCGACCCTCTGCTGGCGTCGCTCGCCACCGTGGGAACCGCAGCCGAGGTGCGCGACACTCCCTGGAATACGCGCGACGTCGAGGTCGTCACGCGCGAGAACGCGCGCGTCGTCTTCACGGCGGCCAAGGTGTTCGATCCCACGACCGTCGAAGGCAACAACCTCCAGTCGGTCGGGATCGGGCGCGACGAGAATGACTCCCATGGGTGAGCAGGGGATGCCGGTCGGCGAGACGGCCGCGCGACTCGGGCTGACCGTGCGCACGCTGCACCACTGGGACGAGATCGGGCTCGCGAGCCCCGCGGCCCGCTCGGCCGCCGGATACCGGCTCTACACCGACGACGACCTCGAGCGGCTCCGTCGCATCGTCGTCTACCGCGAGCTCGGTCTCGATCTCGATGCCATCCGCGCGGTGCTCGACGAGCCGGGCGGAGACGTGGCCGAGCAGTTGCGCGTCCAGCGGGCGCAACTCGCTCGCCGCATCGCCCAGTTGCAGCACCTCGACGAGGACCTCGAGCGCATGATCGCGGCGCAGGAGCGCGGCATCCTGCTATCCGAAGAGGAGCAGCGCGCGACGTTCGGGCCGGGGTGGGACACCCGCTGGCCCGCCGAGGCGCGAGAGGCCTACGGCGGGTCGCCGCAGTGGCAGCAGTACGCCGAGCGGGCGGCATCCCGCTCGGCGGACGACTGGAAGGCCGTGACGCAGACGGTCGCGGCCTTCGACGAAGAGCTCGGCGCAGCCATCGACGCCGGCGCCCGCCCCGGCGACGCAAAGGCCGACGCGCTCGTCGAACGGCACCGCGAGGTGTTCTCGCAGTACTTCCCGATCACCCGACAGATGCAGGTGCACCTGGGCCGGATGTACGCCGCCGATCCGCGCTTCGCGGCGCACTACGACGCGGTGCGACCCGGGCTCGCTGTGTGGCTGCGCGACGCGATCGAGGCGAGCGCCCGCGCGCACGGCATCGACTCCGACACCGCTGCCTGGGAGTGATCAGGCCGAGCCGCGCTCGATGATCTCGGTCGGCAGGATCGCGGTGGTCGACGGTGCGCGCCCGGCGAGCAGGTCGAGCAGCATGCGTGCCATCTGCCGCCCCTGGTCTCGCGACGGCTGCCGGATCGTGGTGAGAGCGGGGACCAGGGAGGTCGCCACGGACGAGTCGTCGAACCCCATGACGGCGACGTCGCGCCCGGGCTCAAGCCCCCGCTCGCGCAGGGCCGTGTACGCGCCGCGGGCCATGAGGTCGCTGGCCACGAACACCGCGTCGGGGACGTCTCCGGATGCCAGAATCCGCCGCATCGCGTCGGCACCCTCGGTCTCGGTGAACCCGCCGTCCTCCACGGCGAACGGTTCGAGTCCAGCGGCGGCGAGGGCGTCGCGGAACCCCTGCAACCGGTCGATGCCGGCGGGCATGTCGGCGGGACCGGCGACGGTGGCGATGCGACGGTGTCCACGGTCGAGCAGGTACTGCGTGGCATCCCTCCCGCCCTGCACGTTGTCGACGTCGACGTAGTGGTCGGTGGGGCGCACACGCGCGGGACGCCCGCCGTAGACGACGGGCACGGTGTCGGCGAGACGGTCGATGAACGTGTCGCTCGTGTGGTGCGAAGCGACGATCGCGCCGTCGACGCTGCCGCTACGGAGGTAACCGAGCGCCTTCGCGCTGGCGTCGTCGCTCGCGATGAGCATGTTCATGACGTAGTCGGACTCACCGATCACCTGCGAGATGCCGGCGACGATGGAACCGAAGAATGGATCGCCGAAGAAGCGGTCGGTGTCTTCGGGGATGACGAGGGCGATCGCGCGGGTCTGACGGCTGGCGAGGGAGCGGGCGGCCCGGTTCGGGACGTACTGCAGCTCGTCGATCGCCCGCTGGACGGCGTCGAGAGCGGCCGGCGACACCGCGGTCGAGCCGTTCACGACGCGCGAGACCGTGGAGCGCGAGACACCCGCTCGCGCGGCGACCTCTTCGATGGTGGCAGCACCGCGCACGGGGGTGAGTGACATCGATCTTCTCCCGGGCTCTGCGATGCGACCGCGCCGTTACACCAGCGGCGACGTTGTGAGCGTACTCCCCGGACCGGTCCGGATGCTGCTCGACGCTGCCGCGGTCGAATCGAGCCGAAAATGCGCTAGAGAAACCGTCCCAGAGGTCACGGGGCGAGGGCGTGCGCGAGCGAGCGTTCCGAGGGGAAGCCCGACAGTTTCGCGACGCTCGCCAGGGAGAAGTCGGGATCCGCGGCGAGGAACATGCGGGCGAGGCGGAGCCGCTCCTCGCGGAGCATCTGGCCGGGCGACCGGCCGTGGGCGGCGAACGCCCGCTCCAGCTGACGACGCGTCACGCCCGTGCGCTCAGCGACACGATCGACCGTGAGATCGACGTGCATCGCACCCGAGGTGATGACGACCGAGGCCCGGTGATACAGGTCGGCGTAGCCGACGGCCTCGGGCGGCCTCGCCCGGGGTGAGGCGCGCAGCGCTCCGGCTTCAGCGCGCGCCGCGGCGATCAGCGCCTCGACGGATGCCGCGACCGCGGTCGCGACGCTGATTAGCCCCCCCCCCCCC
>NZ_JBFBJJ010000020.1:0-59157 GCF_040686055.1 Microbacterium sp. NPDC086615 | reverse complement strand
AACCCGGTGAGCCCGTCAACGCAGACGATGAGGACATCGCGGACACCACGGTTGGCGAGTTCGGCGCAGACGGACGCCCAGAACTTCGCGCCCTCCGTCTGCTGGACCCAGATCCCGAGGACGTGCTTGACGCCGTCCATATCGACGCCGACAGCGATGTGCGCGGCCTTGTTGCGGACGTGCCCGCCGTCGCGGACCTTGATCACCAGGGCATCGAGGTAGATCACGGGGTAGAACGCCTCCAGCGGCCGCGACTGCCACGCCAGGACCTCGTCGGCGATCTCCTCGGTGATGTTGGAGATCGTCTCGTGGCTGAGATCGACACCAAGCGTTGCGACGAGGTGATGCTCGATATCGCGGACGGTCATCCCACCGGCGTAGAGCGAAACAATCATCTCGTCCAACTGCGACAACCTCCGCGAGCCCGTCGGAACCAGGCGGGGCGTGAACGTGCCGTTGCGGTCCCTGGGGATCCGCAACTCGACCTCGCCGGCGGTGGTGCCCACCGTCTTCGGGAACGACCCGTTGCGCCAGTTCTCGTGCAGCGAGGCCTCGGAATCACCCTTCTCGTAGCCGACGTGCTCGGTCAGCTCCGCCTGCAGCCCCCGCTCGAGTCCGGTCTTGATGAGCTGCTGGATGAACCCACCATCCCCGTCGAGCTGCACCTCGCCCGCGTCGATCTTCGCGAACAGATCATCCAGCATCCCGGACTCGATCAGACGCTGAGCACCCTCAGCCTGGGCCTTACGCCGCTCTTCACGCGACGCCTTGTCGATAGCCAACAGTGTGTTTCCTTTCGTAAGGAGACCCACCCCTTACACACACCATTTGACACGCTCCGTCGATGAGCTGGAAGATCACGCATCTGCGACCCCTCGTGAGGACGTACTCCGTGGCATCCAACTGCCAGCAGGCGTTCGGGGCGGGATAGACGAAGCGACGCCACGACGCTCGCGGACGCTTCTTCGGCTCAGCCCGCGCGACGCCAGCGGCTCGGAAGATCCGCGCCAACGCCGCCGTCGAGGGAGCTTCCAAGCCCATCGCGCGCATCTTGTCGTGGACACTGACCGGCCCGTGGTCCAGGCCCGACCGCTCCAACGCTGACCGCACCGCGATCGCCTGCTCTTTCACCGCATCGCTCAGGGCAGACGGTGTCGCTTTCGGTCGCCGCGATCGCGGTTCCAACGCTGCGGCCTCGCCCTCATGAACGACGCGGGAGCGGATCTCGTAGAACGTTTTGCGGGAGATGCCCTCCTCCGCGCAGAACGTCGACACCGCCCCGCGCGGCGCATCCACCGGCCACCGCACGATCGCGAGACGGACACGGGGATCGACAGGCTCATTTCGGCTCACACCCTCATCAGAACCGCCGAAGTGTCACCACCAAACACCCCCGTAGTGTCACCGATGTCCTGATGCAGAACTGTCACCGATGTGATGAGACATGACATCCCGGCGACGTCCGTGTGTCTTGGACACTCACCCGGCGCGGCGCCGAGCCCCCGGCGCCCGCAGCCCGCAGCGAGCCGCGGCGCTCCCGGCCCACGGCCCGCAACGTCGAGTGTCCAGAACACCCGGACATGCTCGTCGCCTCGTCCGGGTTTCGTGGACGCTCAGCGCGGGTGCGCGCCACCACGCGAATCCGCACCGCACGACTCAGTGCCCTGGCACCCCCTCCACACCCTCGGCCGGCTTCGGCGTCCGCACGAACGCCGCGAGCACGATCACGGCGATCGACAGGCACGCCGCGACGAAGAAGGCGGTGTGGATGCCGGAGGCCGTGGCATCCACGATGCTCGCTCCCCCGCTCGCCGCCGACGCGGCACCCACCGTCATCAGCGTCACGAACACCGCCGTGCCCGCGGCTCCCGCGAGCTGCTGGACGGTGGACACGATCGCGGAGCCGTGCGGGTAGAGCTCACGCGGGAGCGAGCCGAGCGCCGAGGTCATGAGCGGGGTGAACATGAACGCCAACCCCAAGCTCAGCAGGCAGTGCACGGCGATGACGAAGCCGACGGGCGTCGTGGCCGAGAGAGTGGCGAAACCCCACAGCGCCACACCGGCGACGACGGCGCCCGGGAGGACGAGCGGGCGCGCGCCGAAGCGGTCGAAGAGGTTGCCGACGAGCGGGGCCATGAGACCCATCAGCAGACCGCCGGGAAGCAGCATGAGTCCGGTGGGGAGCGTACCGAGCCCGAGGACGTTCTGCAGGTACAGCGGCAGCAGGATGAGCACGCCGAACAACGTCGTCATCGCCACGACGACGAGGATCACCGCCACAGTGAACGACGAGTGCCGGAAGACGCCGAGGTTCAACAGCACGCGATCGGTCGATCCGAGACGCAGCTGACGCACGATGAACACGGCCAGAGCGATCGCGCCCAGGGCCAGCGGCATCCAGACCGGGACGATCTCGTGACCGCCCGCCGCTTCGCCGATGCTCGACAGGCCGAAGATGAGGCCGCCGAAGGCCAGCGCCGAGAGCACGACCGAGACGACGTCGAGGGTGACGCGTCGCGTGTCGGTCAGGTTGCGCACCCAGCGCGCGCCGAGCGCGATGGCGATCAGGGCGATCGGGATCATGACGATGAACATCGCCCGCCAGGGGAAGACCGAGAGGATCAGGCCCGACACGGTGGGCCCGATGGCCGGGGCGACCGAGATGACGATCGAGATGAGCCCCATCATGCGACCGCGCCGGTGGGCCGGCACGACGTTCAGCACGGTCGTGAACAGCAGCGGCAGCATGATCGCGGTGCCGCACGCCTGCACGATGCGCCCCACCAACAGCACGCCGAAACCGGGCGCGAACGACGCGATCACGGTGCCCAGGGTGAACAGGCCCATCGCCGTGAAGAACAGGGTCCGAAGCGGCAGGCGCTGGATGAGGAAGCCCGTCGTGGGGATCACGACCGCCATCGTCAGGAGGAACGCGGTGGTCAGCCACTGCGCCGTGGCGGCCGAGATGTCGAGCTCGCGCATGAGCTCGGGCAGGGCGACACCCATGACCGTCTCATTGAGGATGACGACGAACGCGGCGACGACCAGCAGCGCGATGACGGCGCCCGGGCGGACGGCAGGCTTTCCGGGTGGGGCAGCGGCGGGAACGGTTCCGGTGGCGACCATGAGCGACCAATCTGAGCAGTGACGGGCAAGTTGGCAGTTACTGCCAATAAGACATCGACTACTGTATCGGACATGAGCACCCCGGCAGCCCCCGTCGAGGGCCTGCGCGACCGCCGCCGTCGCGAGACCGCGGTGGAGATCTGCGCTGCCGCCCTCGATCTGTTCGAGGAGAAGGGCGTTTCCGGCACCACGGTCGACGAGATCGCCGCGCGCGCGGGCGTCTCTCCGCGCACGTTCTTCCGCCTGGCCGGCACGAAGGAAGACGCCGTCTTCGTCGACGACGGTCGCTTCGCCGACGCCCTCGCCGGGGTCGCCGAGGTCGGCGACGACATCGCAGCCCTGCTGACCGCGCTCCGTCAGGTGTTCGCGCGCGAGCTGGAGCTCCTGGATGCCGACGCCCGAGCGCGCGAGCGCTTCTTGCGCGTGCGTCGGCTCATCGCCCACGAGCCCGCGCTGCTCGGCGCTGCCGTCCGCCGAGAGGTCACCTCGGCCGACCGCTTCGTGCCCGAGATCGCCGAGCGGATCGGCCTCGCCGAACTCGACGTCCGCACGGCCCTGGGCATCGCCGGCCTCGAGATGAGGACGACCCTCGACGAGTGGGCCCGCCGCCATGAGGCCGGCGAGACGCGGAACCTCGTCGACCTGCACCGAGAGGTCCAGGCCCGCTTCGCCGGTGCGCTGAGGTCCTGACGCCTCGCTCCCCTCCGGATGAGGTCGGGCTCATGCTCGCCGGACGCGGCTCACCGCGAGGACTCGGCAGAAGTCACCGAGGGGGACGACGCCCGCATGACGCACAGCAGCCCTTGCTCGAACGAACAACCGCGGCCGGATGACTTGGGGCGAATCCTCGCGCTCGGCCTCTCCGGGCGGCCCGGCTTCATCCCCATGTTGCGGAGCGCCGCGCTGGCGAGGTGTAGAACGCCCGATCCGCGTCGGCCAGAGTCTTCTCGTTGTCCCGAGCGCGGCGGCGGGCGAGGTTACGCAGCATTCCGTGGCGCAGGCGGTCGGCGCGCTCCTCCTGACGCAGCGCACGGGCGAGCGCGCGCTCGTAGTTATTGCCGCGGGTCGCGAACTTGATGAGCACCGCCGCAAGCTCGACGAACAGCAGAAGCAGGCTGACGATCGCGTAGCGGGCCAGCATCCACAGGTCGGCCGTCAACATCTCCCACAGTGCCTCTTCGCGCGACAGCAGACCGTCGTCGTTACCGATCTCGACGCGAGCCTCGTCAAGATCCAAGGCCGCAGCCGCATCGAGGGTGTCGAGCTCGGCACGTGCGGCGGTGATCTCGCCGTTGCGCAACTCATTGAATGCGGCCTGCCCGGCGATGAGCGCGGATGCCTGGTTGAGGTGCAGCAGGCACTGCTCCTCGCATCCGGCGGCCATGGTTCCGAATGTGCCGGCCTCCTCGCCAGCGGCGCGGGCCAGCGCGCCGTCGATCTGCGACTGATAGTCGGCGATCGCGGCCTCGGCGGTGGCGACTTTCGCCTCTTGGTTGGCGCGCTCGGCGGCGTAGTCTGCGTCGATGCCGGCCTGCCGCTCGGCGACGCGCGCCTCGTTCACGTCGGCCATGTGGGCCGTAATGTCGCGCTCGAAGATCACCTGGTTCGCGGCCTCACCCACGAGCACTGCGAACAGCACGGCGAACAGCACGCGCAGGATCATCGTCGCGCTCACTCGCTTCCCCACCGGGTTGCCGTCGAGCGCGGGGTCGTCGAGGTCCTTGAGATTGACGCTCGACATCGCCATGATCGAGCGGTCGACACTGACCACGACGGTCGCCACGAGCGCGCCGATGGATATGCCGACGGTGACCCGCCACACGCTGGTGTCCCCGGTGGCCATCGTGACCAGCGCCGTGATGGCGAATGTTGCGTACACCGCGTAGGTGATGAGCAGTAGCCCCACAATGTTGTAGACGACACGGTTGCTGCGCTCGACGACGTAGCGGGGATCCACGCCTGCGAACTTCTCCAGCCACCGACCCCGCACCGGGGTCATCGTGCCGCGTTTCTCGAGCGACGCGATGTCCTCCGTGAGCGGCAGCAGGCGTACGTCGGCGAGCGGCGACACGGACCGGGCCGCGGGCACGCGCACCGGGTCGGGCCGCCCCTGTAGTCCGGTGGGCAGCGGCGGGGATGGGGTGGCGGTGAACCCGGATGCGGCACCGTGCAAGTCGGGAAGGGGGGCGGTGTCCGATTCTGACGACGCCTCTGCGCGATCGGTAGGCAGGGGCGTCGTCGCGTCGGGTGCTGCGGCGCCCGCTCCTGCCGCGTAGGGGCGGTAGGGATCCCATGGCGGTGTCGTGAGTGTCGGGATCGTCAGCACGTCGAGTAGTTCGTCGACACCTGGACGCAGCGCCGGGTCTTTCACGAGCGCACCGCGCAACACGCGTGCGACGTCGGGAGACAGGCGAAAATCGTCGAGTCGAGGTCGACCGACTAGGCCGCGCTCGTCGTCCATCACGCCCCCCTCGAAGCCCTGCCCGCCAGTGAAGACGTCGATGAGCGAGGCGCCAAGCGAGTAGATGTCGACCTTGCTCAGGTCACCGCCTTCTGTGCGGCGGGTCCACTCGGGCGCGGCGTAGGCAGGGGTACCCGCGTACATCAGCGTCATCGTGCCCTCACGCTTGGCGGCGCCGTGGTCGAAGAACACCGGTAGCGCCTGCGCCCGGTCTTCGTGGTCGAGCCCGATGTTCTCGGGCTTCACGTCGCGCAACTGGTGCCGCGCCGCGGCGAGCGCTTGTAGGCCGTCGAGAGCTGCGCGCAGCCAGCGCACCTGGGTCTCGTGGTCGATGCTCGCTCCGAGCGCCACATCGGTCATCACCTGCGCGAGATTCTGGCCCGGTACGAGGTTCATGATGAGCGCCCACGCGCGATCGCCGCGCTCGTTGCTCACGAGGTACGCGGCGTATGAGTGCACGACGCGCGGTCCGAAGTCGCGCTGCGACGCTCGCCACTCCTTGGCCACCAGCGGGCGGATGGTCTCAGCGTCGTCCCCGCGGAAGATCTTGATCGCCACCGGTGCGCCGTCGCGGTCGTGCCCGGCGTAGACGTCACTGAAGGTGCCAAGACCGACGCGGTCGAGACGTCCATCACGCGACACGAAGGCGATGTAGTGCAACGCCTCGGACGCAGTTTCGCCCGACTCGGTGGGTAGCTCTTCCAGAATGCGGTCAGGCGTGATGGCGAACGAGCGCGTGACGGGGCTATCGGGCAGCGGCGCGGTCGGGGTGTGCGGCTCCTCGCCGTCCGAGGTCGGCAGTGGGGCGGTGGGCAGGTCACCGGGCTCGTCAGGGGTGTCATCGTTGGGCGATGCGGGCGGCAGCGACTGGCTCATCTGAGTGCCTTTCGGGTCGGCGGTGGGCGGGAGTCGGGGATGCGGCCAGGCGGGGTTCAGTCGGGCAGCGGTCCGGTGGCCGGGTCGTTGCGAGAGCGACGCGAGCCACGTCCGAACAGCTTGCGGCGGGGGCGCCGGCCCGGGTGGCCGTCCGGCAGCGACGCCTTCGCCTCGCGCGTTGAGCGCAGGCCGGATGCCTCCGGTGCTGGGGAGAGCCCCGCATCGAGCAGCAGTTCATCGGTGTCATAAGTGGTCGCGCGCTCGCGCGGGTCGGGCGCGACGAAGACCCCGGACGCCGACCACGGCGCCACGTCGACGACGAGCACAGCGACGGCGACATTGTCGCTCGCGCGGTGGTCCACCGCGGCTTCCAGAACGGCATCCACGGCGGCACGCGCGTTGTCGCCCTGCGAAAGTGCCCACGCCAGCAGCTCATAGGGAATCGCCAGCACCCCGTCCGACGCGACGAGCAATCGATCTCCCTCGGCGAGCGGCACCGAGATACTCTCGGGCGCCCCGTCGAGCGCTCCGATGCCACGGGTCAGCACGGTGGACATCGGGCTGACTTTCGCTTCGTCATAGGTGAGCAGACGTCGTTCGGCCATTTCCTGCGCGCGGTTGTGGGGGCGGGTGAGTTGCTGCAGCACGCCGTCCCGAAGAAGGAATGCGGGACTGTCGCCCAGCCACGCCACCTGCGCGGTCGGCAGGTCGGTGGCGACCAGTTGCAGTACCGTGATCGTCGCCGACCCGCCCGATGGGCCAAAGGTCGCGACGGCGCTCGCCGCCTCTTGCACGACCGTCAGCGCGCTCGGCTGCTGCGATTGGGTGGCCTTCGTCAACCCGAAAAGGGCACCGCTGAGACCCGCGTTAGCGGTGCAGGCGGCCTCGCACGATTCGCCGGCGCCGTCGACGACGATGAGTGCGTCGGGCATGGCGAGAACGCGGTCGTGGTTGGCCGAGCGGGCTCCGAGGATCGAGCCCGACGCGGTCGAAACCGGCCAGGCAAGCATCTGTCGTGGCGTGTTCACGAGGATCATCCTGCCCCCGGTCTTGCCGACATCCGCCGTTTGCGGGGCTTTCCCCGCAGGCCGCTGCCGTGCCCCGATTCGTCGCCAGATTAGGCAGTGAAGAATCGCGGCCAACGAAGGAGGAAGTCGTGTTCGAGACCGTGATCAGCATCCTGGTGATCTCTCTGATCTTGGCGGGCGTCATCTACGCGGGCCTGCAGCTGAAGTTGCGCTATCGTCGCAACCCGGGGGGTTCGCGAATGTCGGGGGACGGACCATTCGCCGAGGACTACGGCGCCGTTGCAGCGCGTGTGGTGGCTGTCGCCGCCGATACGGTTCTCACGCGTGCGCGAAACGCCGTCGAGCTGCCCACCGGCGTGGAAGTGGGCGTGTCCGACCGCGACTACCCTTCCGTGCGTGCGCAGCACTCTGGTCTTGAAGCCGCAGTGAACGAACGCCTGCGGATGTCGGGTGTGCCGACCGCGGGTGTGCGGCTACTGCTGCGCGAGGTGCCCGCAGTGCGCCGAGGGGAAGCGATCGTGATCTCCGCGAGCCTTGAGAGGGCCACAGTCGTGCTGGGTGCCGAGGCGCGCACTGCACGGCTGACCGCGCTGAAGTCCGACGTCCCGCGCCGCGCCTGGCTGATCGTGAACGGCACGCGGCAGCGCGTCGCCGAGCGCGCCGTCGTCGGCAGGCTGCAGTCGTGTGACATCCGGCTCACCAGCCGTCACGCGAGCGGCCGTCACGCCACGATCGCGTGGAACGCGAGCGGGTGGCACGTCACCGACCACTCGAAAAATGGCACCTGGGTGCAGGGCGGGCGGGTTGGCCGCGACACCACTGCGCGCCTCGCCGATGGAGCCGTCGTGCGTTTTGCCGACCTCGACTGCGTCTTCGTGGTGACGTGATGCGACGCGCACGGGTCATTCCACACGTGGGTGCTCATCGGCAAGGCACCGCTGTGCTGTCGAGCCACGGGCATGCCGTCGAGTTCGGTTCGTCATCGCGCAGTCGCGTGCGCCTCGTCAACGCCGCGGGCGAGACGTATGAGCACATCAGCTCGCGGGCCGGGCGTCTCGCCCTGTTCGACGGCGTTGTCTACCTTGAGAATCTCTCGCAGAACCACGGTCTCGTGTATCGCCGGTGGGGCTTCGGCGAAGCCAACGACACCGAGATCCCCGCGGGCCTGGTCGGACACGCGGCCCGTCGCGCGCTCGGCGACGGCCTCTGGTGGGTGCGCAACGGCAGGGCTCACACTCGGACGCTTCAGCTTCGGCATCCGCGTGACGAAGATTCCTGCTGGCTTCTCGTCGAGGTGATGAGCTTGGGTGAGCCAGTACGCACGCCGCAGGGCATCCCGACGGGAACCGGAGACCTCGCGATCTTGCCGCCCGTCGTGCATGCCCGTGTCGAGCTGACGGCACCGCATCTCACCACGATCGCCCACATCTTCCGCGAGTTCTTGAGCCTGCGCCCCTGCGTCTCGCCCCGCCCGCTGACCGACGCGACGTTGCGCAACCTCACCCAGCGCAGCTTCAGCCAGCGGCGCAGCGAGGTACGCAGGATGGCGACCAACGGCGGTTATCCCGGCAGGTGGGTCGATGAAGGGATGCTGGCGTGGTTCTTGAACCGCGAGCACCTGACATACCGCATGCTCCTCACAGAACCGGAAGCAGCCCGGACGCTCGGGCTCCTGGCGCTTGGCTGAGCGGTGGGGCGGCTCAGAACTTTCTGGAAGTGGCTTCAGCTCGCCTCCTTCGCCCGGGTAAGCGAAGGGACGGAGAACACCGAGCCGTCCTCATTCACGCTCGACGGTGTCCGGTACGACGTGAAGGTCTTTTCGGATCAGTTAGGAGACGTCCCGCAGGCGGTCACGTCTCGCGCGTGATCGTCACCTTCACCTTGAGCTGGCTCTTGCCGGGACCGGCGTACACGCCGCGCAGCGGCGGCACGTCGTTGTAGTCGCGGCCTCGGCCGACGAGCACGTGCCGGTCGCCGATCTCGATGTTGTTCGTCGGGTCGAAGCCCTGCCAGTCCCCGGCGAACCACTCCACCCACGCGTGGGATTCACCGGTCACGGCCTCCCCCACCTCCGCCGAGGGCTTCGGGTGCAGGTAGCCCGAGACGTACCGGGCCGGGATGCCGACCTCACGCAGGGCCCCGATCGCGATGTGGGCGATGTCCTGACAGACGCCCTTGCGCGACTCCCACGCGTCGACCGCGGTCGAGTGCACCCCCGTGACGCCCTGCATGTAATCGATCGCGTCGCCGATCGCCTCGGCGATCGCGTGCGCCGCGGGACCGGGACGATCGTGCTGCGCGGCGATCGAGCGCGCGAGCTCGACCACCTCGGGGTGCGGGGCCGTGCGGCGCGTCTGCGTCAGTTGCTCGACCGTCGCGATCGACCCCGCCGCCTCGACCGCGAGCTGCTCCCACGTGATGTCGGCGTGCTCGATCGGTCGCGGGCGCACCTCGACGAGCGAGCGCGCCGTGATCGTGAGCGCGGCGTGGGGAGAGAGCACGTCGAAGGCGGCGACGCGCGTACCGAAGTAGTCGACGTACTGGTTGACCGACGTCGACGGCTCGATGTCGAGCGAGGAGCTCAGCACGAACTGACTGTCGGTCGAGTGCGGCAGCATGCGCGCTTCGTTGTACGACGCCGACACGTCGCCGGGGTAGGCGAAGCCGGTCTGGTGCTCGATCCGCAGACGCTTCATCGCACGTTCCCTTCACCCTGGCGTCGCGCCAAGGGTCCCTGAGCCTGTCGAAGGGTCATGAGATCTCTCCGATCCAGCTGGGCTCGGCCTGCGTTGGGAAGAAGCGCGATCGGATCGCCTCCGACGCCTCGCGCGTCACCGTCTGCACGCGCTGCATGTGCTCGGGCAGGTCGGTGAGCACGTCGCTGACCGGGCGGTACTCGAGGTCGTTGCGGATCTGGCCGAGCGCGCGGAGCACCGTGTTCGAGTGGCCGACGCGGTCGGCGCGGGGGTCGATCGCGCTCATACAGTCTTCGGCGCGCTGGATCGAGTAGATGATCGAGCGCGGGAACAGGCGGTCGAGCAGCAGGAACTCGGCCGCGTTGCGGGCGCTCGGCATCCCTCGATACGTACGCAGGTAGGCCTCGTACGCGCCGCACGAGCGGAGGATCGTCGTCCACGACGGACCGGACACCTCGGTGAGCGACCGCGTCGCAAGCAGCCGCGCGGTCATGTCGGTGCGCTCGATGCTGCGCCCGAGCGTGAAGAACTGCCACGCCTCGTCGCGGTTCGTCGACGAGTCGACGATGCCGATCGCCAGGGCGGCGCGCTCTCGCACCCACTGGAAGAACTCGTGCACCTTCTCGGTCTGCAGACGCCGTGGCATCCGGGAGTTCGTGGTGTTGAGGATCTCCCACAGCTCGGTCGAGACGATCTCGCGCGCGCGGCGGGCGTTCTCACGCGCCGCGGTGATCGAGTACGCGATGCTCGACGGATTCATGCGGTCCACCGCGAGGCGGGCCAGCACGTCGTCGCGGCGCACGGTGTCGACGTTCTCGGGCCACGCCGACCCCATGACGCTGAGGAGCGACCGGCACGCGGTGTCCTCGTCGATCCACGGGTCTTCGAGGAGGAGCTGCAGGTGCACATCGAGGATGCGCGCCGTGCCGTCACTGCGCTCGATGTACCGCCCGATCCAGAACAGGCTTTCTGCGATGCGACTCAGCATGAGTCGGCCTCCCCCGTCTCCGAGCCCGCCGAGGACCCTGAGCTTGTCGAAGGGTCCGCGATGCGGCTCAGCATGACCCGTCCTCCCCCGTCTCCGAGCCCGCCGAGGACCCTGAGCTTGTCGAAGGGTCCGGGCCCAACGCGAACGCCTGTTGCTGCTGCTGCTCGGCCTGCGGACCGTGCTCGACGACGGCATCCTGCTGCTGCTGTTCCTGCTGCTCCCGTCCGCCCGCGCGCGGGTCGCGGGGAGCGGTGGCGGGAGCCGGCTGACCGTCGTAGATGATCGGGATCGACTCGGTGACCGCCGCCTGATCGGCGACGAGGCCCGAAACACCGTTGCCCTGGCCGTACTCGACGTGCGAGGGGGCGGCGCCGCCGATCACCCATGTGTCCTTCGAGCCGCCGCCCTGGCTGGAGTTCACGACGAGCTGCCCCTCGGGGAGGGCGACGCGCGTGAGCCCGCCGGGCAGCACCCAGATGTCGTCGCCGTCGTTCACGGCGAAGGGGCGCAGGTCGGCGTGCCGCGGACGCATGCCGTCCTCGACGAGCGTCGGGATCGTCGAGAGCATGACGACCGGCTGTGCGATCCACCCGCGGGGGTCGGCGAGCAGGCGCTTGCGAAGCGCGTCGAGCTCGGCGGGCGAGGCATCCGGACCCACGACGAGGCCCTTGCCGCCAGACCCGTCGACGGGCTTCACCACGAGCTCGGGAAGGCGGTCGAGCACCTCCTCGAGCGCGCCCGGATCTTCGAGCCGCCAGGTGTCGACGTTCTTCAGGATCGGTTCCTCGGCGAGGTAGTACCGGATGAGGTCGGGCACGTAGGTGTACAGCAGCTTGTCGTCCGCGACGCCGTTGCCCACGGCGTTGGCGATCGTGACGTTGCCCAGGCGGGCAGCGAGCATGAGGCCGGGGGCTCCGAGCATCGAGTCGGCGCGGAACTGCAGCGGGTCGAGGAAGTCATCGTCGACGCGACGGTAGATGACGTCGACGCGCTGCGGGCCGCGGGTCGTGCGCATGAACACCTTGCCGCCGATGCACAGCAGGTCGCGGCCCTCGACCAGCTCGACGCCCATCAGGCGTGCGAGCAACGTGTGCTCGAAGTACGCCGAGTTGTAGACACCCGGCGTGAGCACGACGATGTTCGGGTCGTCGATTCCGGGTGGGGCCGACGCGCGGAGGGCCGCGAGAAGCTTGTTGGGGTAGTCGCCGACGGGGCGCACGCGCATCGAGACGAACAGCTCGGGCAGCGTCTGGGCCATGACGCGGCGGTTCGAGATGACGTACGAGACGCCCGAGGGCACGCGCACGTTGTCTTCGAGCACGCGCATCTCGCCGTGCTCATCGCGGATCAGATCGATGCCCGACACCTGGATGCGCACGCCGTTGGCACTGCGGATGCCGGCCGCCTGGCGATAGAAGTACTGCGACGACGAGATGAGGCCAGCGGGCAGGATGCCGTCGCGCACGCAGTGCTGGTTGCCGTAGGCGTCGTCGAGGAACGCCTCGAGCGCCTTGACGCGCTGCTTGACGCCGGCCTCGATGCGCGACCACTCGTCGTACGCGATGACGCGGGGGACCGCGTCGAGCGGGAAGGGTCGCTCCTCACCCGCGAAGTCGAACGTCACGCCCTGCGCGAGGTACGAACTGGCGAGCGACTCGGTGCGGCCGCGCAGCTCTTCCTGCGTCATCTTCGCGAGCGTCTGGTACAGCTCCCGGTACGCCTCACGAGAGGGGGCGGCTTCTCCGGGACTCGCCGGAAGGCCGAACATCTCATCGAACGCCGGGACGCCGGAAGCGGTCTTGCGCGGCGCCAGCGTGGAGCCGTAACCGTCGAACAGGTCACCCATGCGACGACTCTACTCACGGCCGTGTTGCCGACACGTTTCCCGGCGGGGACCCCGGCTGGTGGATAGAGTGACGCCTACGTCTGCCGCCACGACAAAGGGTGCCTCCATGCGCGTGCTCGTCACCAGTTCCCGTAACACCTTCGCCCTCGACCTCATCCGCAAGCTCGGGAGCGTGGGCCACACGGTCTTCGCGAGCGACACCTACGACGGCGCGGTGGGCAACCACTCGCGCTTCCTCGCCGGACACCTGGCGACCCCGTCGCCGCGCTTCGAGACCGATGCGTTCATCGCCGCGGTGAGCGAATACGTCGAGAAGCACGACATCGACCTGATCATCCCCACGTTCGAGGAGGTCTTCTACCTCGCCGCGCGCGTGGCCGACCTCCCGTCCGGTGTCCGCCTCTTCTCCGGCACCTTCGCCGACCTCGCGCGCCTGCACGACAAGGCGAGCTTCCAGCGCCTGGCTCAGGATGCCGGGGTCCCCATCCCCGAGACCGTCGTCGTCACCTCTCCCGAGGAACTGCGCACGGCGATCGACTCGTTCCCCCGGTACTTCGCCCGCGCGGCCTTCTCGCGCGGCGGCGTCGGCCTGCTGACGAACACCGGTCCGCTCGCCGGCAAGATCCCCGTCGAGGAGTGCGTCCCCACGCCCGAGCAGCCCTGGCTCGTCCAGCCGTTCGTCGACGGCCCGATGGTGTGCACCTACAGCGTCGTCGTCGACGGCAAGGTCCAGGCGCACACGACCTACAAGGCCGCCGAGCAGTGGGCGCACTCGACCGCGATCGCGTTCATCGCCGTCGACAGCACCGACACGCTGCGGTACACGCAGCAGATCGTCGACACGCTCGACCCCGGCTTCACGGGCCAGATCTCGTTCGACTTCGTCGACCACGGCACCGAGGCGGCCCCCGACTACAAGATCATCGAGTGCAACCCGCGCCCGACCAACGGCGTCATCCTGCTCGAGGCCGAGGACGTGTCGAAGGCCATCCAGGGCGAGCTCACCGAGCCCGTCGTCGCGATTCCCGGCACGGAGCGCCAGATCACCCTCGCGGTGCTCGCCGACGCCTTCACCGAGCCGCTGTCGCACCTGCCGAAGACGCTGCACGACCTGCTGCACGTGCGCGACGTCGGCGCGGGCTGGTGGGACGGCGCCGCGATGCTGTGGAGCCCGGCGACCATCGTCCACGGCGCGAAGATCTCGCACGGCGACCGCAAAGAGATCCTCGCGGCGCTCGGCGACGACATCGTGTGGAACGGCGAACCGATCGAGGGCATGAGCGACGCGGATGCCGAGGCCCTCGAGGCCGTGCACGCGGGTCGCGCGTAACTCCCCGGCATCCGGAATCCCTGTCCGAGCGACCCGTACCGTCCCGCGGAGTCCGCGGCCGACACGCCGCCACGGACGACCCGCGCCCGGCGTGTCACCGCCGATCTCCGCGCGACGGTACGCGCGCGGGGCCTCACGACCCCGGGCGCAGCACGACCTTGATGCAGCCGTCCTCTTTCTTCTGGAACGTCTCGTACAGGTCGGGGGCGTCCTCTAGCGGGGCGTGGTGGGTCACCAGATCCATCACTCCGAGAGGGTCGGCGGGCTCTTCGACGAGCGGAAGCAGGTCGTCGATCCACCGCTTGACGTTGCACTGACCCATGCGGAGGTTCAGCTGCTTGTCGAACATCGTCTTCATCGGCAGGATGTCGGCCTCGCCCGCATACACACCGCTGAGCGACACCGTTCCGCCGCGCCGCACGAGGTCGATCGAGGCGTAGACCGCCGCGAGCCGGTCGATCCCGGCCTTGTCCATGAGTTTCCGCGCGAAGGCGTCGGGCAGCAGGCCGACGGCGTTCTGCGCCAGCTTCGCGCCGCCGTTGCCGTGGGCCTCCATGCCGACGGCATCCACGACCCCGTCCGCCCCACGGCCCTCGGTGAGATCGACGAGCTCGTCGACCACCGTGTCGGTCAGGTCATAAGTCAGGATGCCGTGCCGCTCGGCCATCGCACGCCGCTCGGGCTCGGGCTCGATGGCGAGCACCCGATAGCCGAGGTGGACGCCGATGCGGGCGGCGAACTGCCCGACCGGGCCGAGGCCCATCACCGCGAGCGTGCCGCCCTCGGGCACGTTCGCGTACTGCACGCCCTGCCAGGCGGTCGGGACGATGTCGCTGAGGAAGAGGTACCGGTCGTCGGGCAGGTCGTCGCCGACGCGGATGTGGTTGTGGTCGGCCAGCGGCACGCGCAGGTACTCCGCCTGGCCACCCGGCACCTGACCGTAGAGCTTGGTGTAGCCGAAGAGGGCCGCGCCGCTGCCGTACTCGCGCACCTGCGTCGTCTCGCACTGCGACTGCAGTCCGCGGCGGCACATGAAGCAGTGCCCGCACGAGATGTTGAACGGCACGACGACCCGGTCGCCGACCGCGAGGTTCGTGACGGCCGAGCCGACCTCGACGACGACGCCCATCGGCTCGTGGCCGAGGACGTCGCCTCTGTCGATGAACGGGCCGAAGAGTTCGTAGAGGTGCAGGTCGGAGCCGCAGATTGCCGTCGAGGTGATCTTAACGATCGCGTCGGTCGGTTCGAGGATCTCGGGGTCGGGGACCTCCTCGACGCTCACGTTGCGCGTGCCCTGCCAGGTCAGTGCCTTCATGGTGGTGCCTCTCTATCCGGGGGACGGCCAGTCTGCGCGGCACCCCGAGAGCGGCCGAGGTGGTTGACGAACCCCCGCTGGATGGGTCAGGCACCCGGCGCCGCGAGCGGCGCGGCGTCGACCCACGCGTGCACCCTCCGCAGGAACGCCGCGTAGCCGCCGGGGGTGCGTCCCGTGAACCGCCCCGACGTCTCGACCTCGTGCACGTCGCTCGCGCGTTCGCGCGCGCCCAGAGCCCGCACCGCGCGCACGAGTGCGACATCCTCGTGCTCGACGAGATCCCGGATGCCACCGGCCTCGACGTACGTGCTCGCGCGCACGCCGAGATTGGCCCCGTGCACGTTGCCCGGCGGGCGGCCCCGCTCGTGCGTCGCGCGCCAGTACGCCGCGTGGCGGGCGCTGAGGTCGGCGAAGTCGGGGCGGACCGTGCCGAGGACGAGGTCGATCCCGGCATCCATCAGCTCGAGCTGGTGCGTGATCCAGTCGCGCGGCACGACGGTGTCGGCATCCGTCATCGCGACCCACGTGTCGCCCGGGGGCGAATCGCGGAACGTGAGCGCGTGTGCGACCCCCGCGCGCCGGGCGGTTCCGACGTTGCGCGCCGAGATCTCGAGCGCCTCCACCGGCCAGCGTCGTACCTGAAGGCCCGTCGTGTCGGTGCACGCGTCGAGCACGACAACGATCGTCGCGGCGAGATCCGGGTCGCGCTCGTGCGCGTGCGCCACCGCGCGGGTCACCGAGGCGAGGCAGCGCCCGATCAGCGCCTCCTCGTCGTGCGCGGGGATCACCACGGCCACCGCCGTCACGGCACGAGTCCCGCCTCGGCAGCCACCGACCGCGCCCCGGGGCGGGCGAACACCTCGAGCACGAAGTCCTCCTCTTCGTGTCGCACCAGCCGCACGAGGTCGGGCCGCGCGGCGAGCGCGTCGTGCACCTCGTCGCCGGTCCGCGGGTACTCGGCGACCGGATGCCGCCAGTGACAGGCCACGAGATGACCGTCGTCGCTCACCGATCCGACGCTCGCGGCGAGACCGCGGCCGAGATCGGCGCCCGCCCAGTAGTACGCCACCTCCGACAGCACGACGAGATCGAACACGCCCTCGGGCCAGTCAGCGGGGAGCGTGGCGCGGTGCAGGTCCACGTTCGCGCGGCCTTCGAGCCGCCGGCGAGCGCGGTCGAGGGCCGCGGGGGCGAGGTCGACCGCGAGCACCCGATCGCACCGCTCGGCGAGCTCCGCCGTCAAAGCACCGGTCGAGCACCCGGCCTCGAACGCCGCGCGGTAGCGCCGTCGGGGCAGTGCCGCGAGCAGCGCGGCGCGCTTGCGCTCTTCGTACCAGCGCGAGTCGAAGCCCCACGGGTCGTCGTGTCGCGCGTACATGTCGTCGAAGTAGTCCTGCCCGACGGAGGGGCGCGCGGCGGGTGCCGTTTCAGCGGGCGGGGCCGTCCCGACATCGGGGGCCTCCGCTCCGGCGGGGTCCGAAGCCGCGGCGGGAGCCGGGACCGGGGCGAAGAACACCTCGCTGTCTCGGACGAAGTGCGCACGCATGCGGGCGTGGATCATCTCCTCGTCGCCGGGAGCCGAAGAGAGCGGGAGGATCTGGCTCGTGTGCGCGGCGAGCGCTCGGGTCTTGGCATCCTGAGCCTCTGGGTCGAGGGGCAGGCGCTCGACCTGATCCCACGGCACGTCGTCGGGGCCGCCCCAGTGCCACAGCCAGATCGGGAACGCGCGCGAGCGCACCTGTCGCGCAGCGCAGACCTCCTCGACGATCTCTCCCACGACGCGGTGATCGCGGTGCCCGTCGCCTCGCCACGGAGACAGCACGAGCACCCGGTGCGGGCCCGCGCGGTCGAGGGCGTCGCGAAGCGCCTCGGCGATCGTGTCGCGATGCTGGTCCGTACCCCCGTCAGGCAGCCCGAGGAAGATCGGCGGCTCGACCAGACCGAGAATGTCGGCCGCGTCGAGCACCTCCCGGCGGCGGCGCAACGCCAGCGTCGCGGGGCTGTGCGTGGGCGAGTCGGGGTGGGACCCCTCTCCGTCGGTCACGACGAGGAGGTCGATCGGCATGCCGCGGCTCGCCGCCGTGGCCAGCAGACCCGCCGCGCCGAGACTTTCGTCGTCGGGGTGCGCAGCGACCACGATCACCCGATCGACGTCGAGGTCGAGCGCGGGAAGGTCGCGGACGAGGGCCGACGTCCAGACGTCCTCGTCCGTGCCGGGATCACGGTGGTCGAAGCTCACCACGCGCCCCTCCCCGCCGCGACATCGCCGCCGATTCTCGCGAGGTCGCGGTCGGCGTGGTGCTGCCGGACGTAAACCTGGAGGTCGGCCACGCGGCGGGCGTGTGCCGCGTCGGCGACGAGCGGGCCGGGTCCGAGCGCGTGAGCGGCCTCGGCGAGGGTGGTCTCGACCGCGTCGGCGACGACGCTGCGCGCGCGGTTCGCCCGAAGACCCTCGGATGCCGAGCTCCCGGCGTCGAACACCGTCGCCGTCTCGACGAGGACGGCGCGCGCAGCCCAGAGGGCGACGTCGGCGCGGCCGAGATGAACGCGGGCGAGCTGGTCGGCGCGCTCCTCCGCCGCGGCCGCGGCGAGTGCGTCCCGAAGGGGAACGGCGCCGCCCCACCAGCACGCCGCCACGCCCACGCCGCCGTGCGCGAACCCCGGACGGCGCAGATACCACCCGGCATCCCCCACCGGGACCGCCGGAGCTCCGTCGACGTCGATGGGCGCGCTGACGACACTGTCGAGGCCGCGCGCGTGCCACGGTCCCGAGCGCGCCGTCACGGCGGGGTCGCGCAGGTCGAGGGCGAAGAGCTGCCGGCGCTCGTCGTCGACCCAGGCGGTCACGAGCGCGTGGTCGAGGTCGGCGGCGAGGGAGCACCAGGGCTTGGTGCCGTGCAGCGTCCAGGTGCCGGCATCCTGTGTCGCCGTCAGTCGCACGCCGGGTCCTTCCGCGGCGAAGACGCCCCACGACCCGCCGGGGTCGACGTCGGGGTCGAAGCCGTCCGCGGCGGCCTCGTCGAGGATCGCGAGGGCGTCGAGGTGCGGCTCCAGCATCCGCGCCGCGGCGACGTCGCGCGCGGCGACCGAGGCGAGCAGCTCCCACGTCGCCGCGCGTGTGGAGGGCTGGCGGATGCCGGTGACCCAGGCGAGCGTGGCGGCGAGGTCGGTGCCGAGGTCGCCGACGGCATCCGCCTCTGTCAGCGCCGCGCGCACGTCGTCGAGTCCGGGGGTGTCGGGCGGGAGCAGGAGGGGGAAGCGGGGATGGTCGCCGTCGGTCACGCGCGCCAGCTTCTGCGGCGTGGTCGGATCGGGCCAGATCCTTGACACGGTCACTCATCCCGGGCAGGCACGCCGTGACTGCCCGACTCCCGCCCTGTACCGTCACGCGGAGACCACCCGCAACACGTCGCTGACCGGCCACCCCGAACCGCGTGTCGGCCCCGAACTCCGCACGACGGCACACCGACCACGGCCGCGGAGGCACCCCACCGGCCGGCCCCACTCCGACCCGGCCCGCCGACGACTGCCGACCCCGCCGCCGCTCCGGCCGTCCTCGGCTGTACCGTCCGGCGGAGAACACCGGCAACACGCCGCCCCGCGGCCACCGCGCACGGCGTGTCACCCCCGAACTCCGCACGACGGCACCCCCTGTGCCCCCACCGAGCCCCGCAGGGACGGACAGCGGATGCCGCGGATCAGCGATGCAGCACGCGCTTGCGCAGCAGGGCGTCGAGGTGGGCGACGTGCAGCAGCAGGGCGGGGAACGACGCAGACAGGCCCTTGCGGGGCAGACGATCGAGCGCGGGCTCGTCGGCGGGCAGCCGATCCTGCTGGCCCCGGACCAACCGCCGCACCGCGTTCAGCAGCGCCATGGGGTGGGTGTCGAGGGCGCTGTGCCCGTTGTGGATGCGCACGAGGGTGGCATCCGGAGCCGCGGCGACCACGCGCTCGGCGATCGCCGACGGGGTGCGCAGGTCGCGATCGCCCGAGAGCACGACGAGCGGCCAGTCGAACGAACGCACCGCCTCGATGAGGTCGTACGGCTCCCCGGCGAAGGCCGGATACCGCGACGCGAGTGGGAGATACGTGCGGGCCGGGTCGAGCGGGTGCCCGTCGGGGGTGCCGCCGTATCCCAGTTCGCGGAAGGCGATCGTGCCGACGAGGTCGAACTCGTAGATGCCCGGGAAGCGTGCGATCTCGGCGCCGCGTGTGGCGTAGGCGCCCAGCGCACGCCACGCGAAACCGGGCTCGTGCCGCACGAGCGGATGCACGAGGTCGGGGCCGCCGAGCTCGTACGCGGCTCGCACGATGTCGAGCACGATCCGCTCCGACACCCCGGCGGACACGAGACGCCTCACCCCGCGCGCCATGTCGTCGTCGGCATCCCAGAACAACTCCCTCAGGCACTCACGTTCGAGGTCGATGTCGTGCGCCGACTGCAGGGCGGAGTCGAGCAGCATCGCCGAGACGCGCTCCGGATGCCGCGCCCCGAACGCCATGGCCAGGTAGCTGCCGTACGACGAGCCGACGATCACCGCGCGGTCGACGTCCTCGGCGTCGAGGACGGCCGCGAGGTCGTCGAGGACCGCCGTGATGCGCATGGCCGCGGGCGGGAGGGCACTCCCGGCGAGGTCTTTGCGCGAGCGACCGACGCCCCGGTGCTCGACCATGATCAGGTCGAGGCCGCCGCGGGCCGCCCAGCGACGCAGACCCCGATAGGGCAGGACCGATGCGAGCCCGGGGCCGCCCGGGATCACGAGAACGGGGGTCGCTCCGCGCGGTCCCGAACGGACGTAGGCGAGGTCGAACGCCGGCGCCCCGTCGGCGGCGGGGCGCCGAACTCGGCGGACGTTCTCGCGCATGCTCAGCACGCTACCCGTCCGTGCGGTGCCGCGGGCGAGGCGCCGGCCTCACGCGGGGACGGTGGGCCCGACCACGGCCAGCAGGCGCAGTTTCTCCGCGCTCTCGCTGCCGGGTGCCGCGGTGTAGACGAGCAGCGAGTGGCTCGTTCCCGGATCGATCAACGTCTGGCAGTGCACCTCGATCTCGCCCACCGTCGGATGAACGAAGTGCTTGGTGTCGGCTGGTCTCAGGCCCACCTCGTGGCGTGCCCACAACTCGCGGAACTCCTCGCTGCGGCGCAGCAGGTCGTCGGCGAGGCCCGCGGCGCGAGAGCCGGGTCCGCGCCGACCGACGATCTCGCGAAGCCCCGAGGCGAAGAGACGGCTGAGGAACGCGTGACCGTCGGGGAGGTAGAGCGACCGCGACGCGGGGTCGGCGAACCAGCGGTAGCCGAGGCTCCGCATCGGGCCGCGGCGGAGGCCCGCGTCTCCCGTCAACGCGACTCCGAGCCGCGACTGCCGCAGCGTCTCGCCGAGCTCGGTGACGACCTCTGCCGGAGTGTCGTCCAGGCGGTCGAGGACGCGCAGCAGGCCCGGGCTGATGTGCTCCCCGCCCAGCCCGTGCTCGGAGGGCACGTGACCCGCCAGGCGGAACAGGTGATCGCGTTCGGCGCGCGACAGGTGCAACCCCTGAGCGATGGATGCCAACATCTGCTCGGACGGCTGGGGTCCGCGCTCCCGCTCCAGCCGCGCGTAGTAATCGGTCGACATGTGGCTCAACGCGGCTGCTTCTTCGCGCCGCAGCCCTCGGGTGCGCCGCCGCGCGCCGCGCGGGAGCCCCACGTCCTCGGGCTGCAGCGCCTCGCGGCGGGTGCGCAGGAAGTCCGCCAGCGCGGCTCGATCGATCACGTCGTCCTGTCTACCGTCCCGGATCGCTGCGAACCAGGGCGCGCCGATCCCCCTCTGCCGTGCCGCGTCCTCGCGAGCCGCGGATCGACAGGCCCTGCCTCCGCCCGGTCGATCGCGTGAGACTGAGACGACGAACCCCGAAGGAGACCTCATGACCCGCGACATCCCCCTCCCCTCCCTCGCCGGGAAGCGCGCCGTCCTGACCGGCGGCAGCGACGGCATGGGACTCGTCATCGCTGAGCGCCTCGCGGCGGCCGGGGCCGACCTCGTGCTGCCCGTCCGCAACCGGGAGAAGGGCGAGCGGGCGGCGCGTGGCATCCGGAACCGTCACCCGGAAGCCCGGATCGCGGTACACGACCTCGACCTCGCGTCGCTCGGGTCGGTCGCGTCGTTCGGCGCCGCTCTGGAGAAGGAGGGGATGCCGGTGCACATCCTGATCAACAACGCCGGTGTCATGACTCCCCCGAAGAGGCAGACCACCGTCGACGGGCACGAGCTGCAGTTCGGGACGAATCACCTTGGCCACGTCGCCCTCGTCGGTCACCTGCTGCCGCTCCTGAAGGCCGGAGGGGCGCGCGTCGTCAGCCAGGTGAGCATCGCCGCCGCTCGCGGGCGCATCGAGTGGGACGACCTCGAGAGCGAGCGTCGTTACGACGGGCAGCGGGCGTACGCGGCGTCGAAGATCGCCCTCGGTCTGTTCGCGCGAGAGCTCGACGAACGATCGCGGCGCGAGGGGTGGGGCGTGCGCAGTGTCGTCTCGCATCCCGGCGTCGCGCCGACGAACCTTCTCGCCGCCCGCCCCGAGATCGGCCGCGCGACCGACACGATAGGCGTGCGGGTGATCCGCTGGATGTCGGCGCGCGGGCTGCTCGTGGGCACGGCGGCCACCGCCGCTCTGCCGGCGCTGCTCGCGGCCACCACCGACGACCCGCGCAGCGACGTGCTCTACGGCCCGACCGGCCTCGGCCACCTCGGTGGGACGCCCGGGACGCATCCCCTGTACCGTCCGCTGCGCGACCTCGACGAGGCGACGCGCGTCTGGGACACCTCGCTGCGGCTCGCGGGGGTGCATGCCGGTTCGCTATGAATTCGGCGCCTCCGGCGCCACGAGCCTCAGCGCTCCGTAGGCTCCCCTCGTGGCCCCCGCATCCTTCCGCCCGCGCGACCTTCCGGCGATCGTCGCGGCGATCGCGGCGACGGTTCTCGGGGCGGGTCTCGGCGAGCTGGCCGCGGCGGTCATCTCGCCCTCGGCGAGCCCCTTCGCAGTGATCGGCGGGGGCATGATCGACATCGCTCCGGCGTGGGCGAAAGACCTGGCGATCAGCCTCTTCGGGATGGCGGACAAGACCGCCCTGCTCGTCGGCATCGCGGTGCTGCTGCTCGCCGTCGCCGGGACCGCAGGAGTCGTCGAACGGCGTCGACCCCCGTGGGGCCGAGTGATCCTGGCGGCGATCGGTGTGATCGGCGCTCTCGTGTCGCTGGCGCGCCCCGACGCGGCGCTGCTGTCACCCGTGCCGTCGTTGATCGCGGGCGCCGCAGCCGCCGTCGTGGCGGGAATGCTCATCGGCCGACTTCGGCCTACCGCGACCTCCCCCGAGACCTCCACCGGTCCCACCCGCCGCGGGGTCCTGGCGCTCTCGGGCGTGGCGGTCCTGGCCGGCGCTCTCGCCGCGGCCGGATCCGTCGCGCTGAGCAGCGGCGCCCGAGCGGTCAGCGCGGTGCGTGCCGCCCTCCGCCTTCCGAGCCCGACCACCACGACCGCGGTGCCCGCCACCGCCGACCTGAAGATCGACGGCCTCTCCCCGGTCATCACGCCGTCGTCCGACTTCTACCGCATCGACACCGCTCTCGTGGTGCCGCAGATCGACCCGGCCACCTGGAGTCTGCGCGTGCACGGACTCGTGGAGCAGGAGGTCGTGCTGAGGTGGGACGACCTCGTCGCCCTCCCCCAGAAGGAGACGGTCGCGACCCTCGTGTGCGTGTCGAACGAGGTCGGTGGCGACCTCATCGGGAACGCCCGGTGGCTCGGGGTGCCGATCCGCGACGTCCTCGCGCGGGCGAAGCCGACGGCGGAGGCCGACATGGTGCTCTCCCACTCCGTCGACGGGTTCACGGCATCCAGTCCCCTGGAAGCGCTGACCGATGACCGCGACGCCCTGCTCGCGATCGGGATGAACGGCGAACCGCTGCCCCTCGCACACGGGTTCCCGGTGCGCATGGTGGTGCCCGGTCTCTACGGGTACGTCTCCGCGACCAAATGGGTGAGCGAACTCGAGGTCACCCGTTACGACCGGGCCGAGGGTTACTGGACCTCACGCGGGTGGTCGGAGCGCGGGCCGGTGAAACTGCAGTCGCGCATCGACGTCCCGCGCGCGGGCGCCCGGGTCGCCGCGGGTGACGCGGTCGTCGCCGGTGTCGCGTGGCAGACGCACGTCGGCGTCCAGGGCGTCGAGGTGCAGGTCGACGACGGCGCCTGGCAGCCCGCGAAGCTCGCGAACGCGATCTCGACCGACACCTGGGTGCAGTGGAGCCTGCCGTGGACCGCGACCAGCGGCTCCCACACGCTGCGCTGCCGCGCGATCTCGACCACCGGCGAGACCCAGACGCCGGATCGCGCGGCGCCCGCTCCCGACGGCGCGACGGGCTGGGACGAGATCACGATCTCGGTCGCCTGACCCCGCCCCGCGTCTGGGCCGCGGTGCGTCGGCCCGTGGCATCCCGTGTCCCACTTCGTGCAGGAATCTCACCTGAGAACCGCACAAAGTGGGACACGCATACGTCCGGATGCCGTGCAGCCGATCCCACGCATCGCTCATGTCCCACTTCGTGCAGCAATCACAACGGAGATCTGCACAAAGTGGGACACGCATACGTCCGGATGCCGCGCAGCCGATCCCACGCCTCGTACATGTCCCACTTTGTGCAGGAATCACACCTGAGAACCGCACAAAGTGGGACACGGCCGATCGGAGGACCGGAAAGGCGCCTCAGCGAGTCAGGCCGACAGGACGTGCCGCAGCTGCTCGACGGCCCAGTCCAGCTCGGTCGCGCGGATCGTCAGCGGCGGGGCGATGCGGATCGTCTGGCCGTGCGTGTCCTTCACGAGCACGCCGCGGGCGAGCAGCTTCTCGGCGATCTGGCGGCCCGTTCCGTACGCCGGGTCGATGTCGACGCCGGCCCACAGCCCCGCGATGCGCACCTCGGTGACGCCGTGGCCGACGAGCGCCTGCAGCGCCGCCTCGAGATGCTCGCCGAGGGCCTTCGCGCGGGTCTGGAATTCTCCGGATGCCAACATCTCGACGACCCGCAGACCCACAGCGGCCGCGAGCGGGTTGCCGCCGAACGTCGAGCCGTGCTCACCGGGACGGATGACGCCGAGCACGTCCTCGTTCGCCACGACCGCCGACAGCGGAACGATGCCGCCGCCGAGGGCCTTGCCGAGGAGGTACACGTCGGGGACGACGCCCTCGCGGTCGCACGCGAACGTCTCGCCCACGCGGCCGAGACCCGACTGGATCTCATCCGCGATGAAGAGCACGTTGTTCTCGGTGCAGATCTCGCGGACCCGGCGGAGGAAACCCTCCGGCGGTACGACGACGCCCGCCTCGCCCTGGATCGGCTCGAGGAGCACCGCGGCGGTGTTCTCGTCGATCGCGGCGGCGATGGCATCCGCGTCGCCGTACGGCACGTGCACGAAACCGGGAGCGTAGGGACCGAAGTCGTCGTGAGCGACCGGGTCGTCGCTGAAGCCGACGATCGTGGTCGTGCGCCCGTGGAAGTTGCCGTTCGCGACGATGATCGTCGCGGCATCCGGGGCGATGCCCTTCGTGCGGTATCCCCACGCGCGGGCGACCTTGATGCCGGTCTCGACGGCCTCGGCCCCGGTGTTCATCGGCAGCACGAGGTCCTTGCCGCAGAGTTGCGAGAGCGCGGTCGCGAAGGGGCCCAGCCGATCGTTGTGGAAGGCGCGGCTGGTGAGCGTGAGCTTCCCGAGCTGCTCACGGGCCGCGGCCAGGATCGCGGGGTGCCCGTGACCGAAGTTGAGGGCCGAGTACGCCGACAGAAGGTCGAGGTACCGCTTGCCCTCGATGTCGGTCACCCAGACACCCTCGGCGCTGTGCGCGAGGACGGGAAGCGGGTGGTAGTTGTGCGCGACGTGCGCGCTCTCGGCCTGGATGAGGGCGAGACCGAGGTTCTCGAGGGTGGCGCCCATCACGCCCCCCGCAGTTCGAGCGTGCAGCACTTGATGCCGCCGCCGCCGAGCAGCAGCTCGGACAGGTCGACCTTCACGGGGGTGTAGCCGCGCTCGCGCAGCTGCGCCTCGAAGCCCACGGCGCGCGGCGAGATGATGACGTTCTTGCCGTCGCTGGCCGAGTTCAGGCCGAACACCGCGCCGTCGGCATCCGAGACCCGGATCGCGTCGGGGTAGCGCTCGCGCAGGATCGCCTGGCTGCGCTCGTCGAACGCGTTCGGCAGGTAGGCGATGTTCGCCTTCTCGACGCCGCCGGTTCCTGAGCCTGTCGAAGGACCCTCGACCGGGTCGAGCACGGCGATCGCGGTGTCGAGGTGGTAAAAGCGCGGGTCGGTCAGCGTCAGCGAGACGACCTCGCGCGCGAAGACCTCGCCGACCTCGCGGTGGCTGTCGCCGGTGGAGCGGAAGCCGGTGCCGGCGAGGATCGTGTTGCCGACGAGCAGGAAGTCGCCCTCACCCTCGTTGACCTCGACGGGCTCGGCGACCTCGAAGCCGTTCGCGGCGAACCAGTCGATGAACGCGGGAGCCTCGGCGGCGCGCTCGCGGAAACGGAACTTCGGGCCGTACGCGACGCCGTCGATGACGAAGCCGCCGTTGGCGGTGTAGACCATGTCGGGCAGGCCCTCGACGGGGTCGATGAGCTCGATCTCGTGGCCGAGCTGCGTGTAGGTGTCGTACAGCGACTGCCACTGGCGCAGCGCCAGAGCGGTGTCCGTGGGCCGAGACGGCTCCATCCACGGGTTGATGCTGTAGCTGACCGTGAAGTGCTCGGGACGGCACATGAGGTACCGGCGGTGCTGCTGAACGCGCTCGACCGGTGAGGTCTCGACGGCGGCGGCGGTGGGGGTAGCGGACATCTCTGCTCCTCGGAGAAAAGGTGCGGCGGACGCTGTCCTGGGGCTCGGTGGCCCTTCGAACCCGTACGGTGCCGATCAGCTTGTGGCGACACCGTGCGGGGAAAGGTCGGTCCGAGCACGCCGCGCTCATTCTCTCACGGGCGCGCGGGGAGGCGCGAGCGGCGCGCGTGCGGGGAGTCGCGAGCGGCGCGCGAGCGGGGAGGCGCGGGCGGCGCGCGTGCGGGGAGGCGCGAGCGGCGCGCGTGCGGGCACGGCGGCGATCCGGCGAAGGCGCGTGGGGGCTCACCGCCACGGCCCGGCCCGACGGCGCGGCCGGTCCCGTCGACGGGCTCAGGGACCTCCCCACGGCCCAAGGCGGGCGCGGCCGCGGCCGAACGTCGCGCGGCGTCATCCGCACGGCGCGTGTCGGCGGGCCGTGGGAGGATTACGGCGATGTCTGCCACCCTCGAAAACTCCGTCGTCCTCGACGAAGCCGCCGGTGTCGTCCGCATCCTCGATCGCCGCGTCTTCCCCTCTCGCGTGGAATGGGTGGATGCCACCACCCCCGACGAGGTCGCCTCGGCGATCCGCGACATGGTGACGCAGAGCTCGGGGCCGCTGTACGCCGCGACCGCCGGCATGGGCCTCGCCGCGCTGCAGGCGCGCGGGCTCCCCCTCGGCGAGGCGCGCACGGCGCTCGGTCGCGCGGGTCGTTCCCTGGCCACCGCGCGTCCGACGAACGCCCACCCGCGCGACGCGGTTGCCCGGATCCTCGAGGCGGGGAGGGATGCCGACGACACCGACGCCCTCGTTTCCGCCACCCTCGACACGGCCCGGGCCGTCGACCGCGACTACCGCGAGGCGAGCCTGCGCCTGGGCCGTGCGACCCTCTCTCTGCTGCCGGAGTCGCCGCGCATCCTCACGCACTGCTGGGCCGACGCCTACCTCTTCGGACTCGTCACCGCGGCCCGCGAAGCCGGCCGCGAGATCGAGTGGATCGCGACCGAGACCCGGCCCTACCTGCAGGGCGCGCGGCTGACAGCGCATTCGCTGCGCGAGCTCGACCAGAGAGTCACGCTCATCACCGACGGCATGGCAGCCGCCGCGCTCGCCTCGCCGCGGGGCGTCGGCTCCGGACCGATCGACGCTGTCGTGACGGCCGCCGACCGTGTCGCGCTCGACGGTTCCGTCGTCAACAAGGTGGGCACGCTCGCGCACGCGGCCGCGGCGGCGGCGTTCGGCATCCCGTACTACGCGATGATCGAGGCCCCTGACCCGGGCGCGCCCACGGGTGACGACGTCGTCATCGAAGACCGCGACCCGACCGAGGTTCTCGAGGTGCTGGGCCGCCGCACGGCAAGCCCGCTCGTCACCGAGGCCTGGTACCCGGCGTTCGACGTGACCCCGCCGCGTCTCGTGACCCGCATCGCGACCAGTCGCGGCACGTTCGAGCCCTCCCGCGTCGGCGAGCACTTCTCGACCGATCCCGATGCGAGCGCCGCCGAGCCGCCCGCCCCGGCGCTGCGCCGGCGTCGCTCGCTCGAGAACCCCGCCCCCGTGGCATCCACCGCTCAACCCGAGACCATCGCGTTCCGTCCCGTGAACGCCCGATCCGACGAGGATTCCGAATGACCTCCCTCTCCGCCGACGTGGTCGTGCTCGACATCGAGGGCACCACGAGCGCCGCCGGATTCATCCTGGGCGACCTGTACGACTACGCCCGCCCACGCCTCGACGAGGTGCTCGGCCGCGATGACGAGACGGTCCGCACCGCCCGTGCCGCCGCGATCGCCGAGACGGGCCTGGATGCCGACGCCACCGACGCCGAGGTCGCCGACGCGCTCCGCGGGCTCATGGCATCCGATGTGAAGTCGACGCCGCTGAAGACCATCCAGGGCATCATCTGGGCCGAGGGTTTTGCCGCGGGCGAGATCCACTCGCAGTTCTTCGAGGACGTGCCGCCGCGGCTGCGGGAGTGGCGCGAGGCCGGCATCCGGCTCGCCGTGTACTCGTCCGGCTCGGTCGCGTCGCAGGTGCCGTGGTTCCGGCACGCACCACAGGGCGACCTGACTCCGCTCGTCGAGGACTTCTTCGACACGGTCAGCGCCGGGCCGAAGAAGGAGGCCGCGTCGTACGAGCGCATCGCGTCCGCGCTCGGCGTCGTCCCCGAGCGCGCGCTCTTCCTCACCGACCACCCCGACGAGGTCACCGCGGCGCGTGCCGCCGGCTGGCAGGTCGTCGCGCTGGACCGCGCCGGGGAACCGTGGCACCGGGCATCGTTCACCGCGCCGTCGGTGGCATCCTTCAACGAGATCGAGCTCTCGCGATGACGCTGCCCGCACCCGAGCGGGTGCGCGCGGCCGGGGCCGCCCTCGCCGCCGAGGCCTCGCGATTCTCGGGCTACGGCTGGATGCGCGGCACCTCGGGCAACCTCTCGGTCGTCGTCGACCGCGACCCGCTCGTGCTGGCCGTGACGGCGTCGGGGCTCGACAAGTCCGAGCTCACCGACCGCGATGTCGTGCTGATCGACGCCGCGGGCGAGTCCCTCGACCCCGGCGACCCACGGCCTCCGTCCGCCGAGGCGGGACTCCACGCCCACATCGCCGCCCGGACCGGGGCGAACGCGGTGTTCCACGTGCACGCGTTCGACGCGGTCGTCGCCGGGCACCGGTGGCCGGGCGGCGTCGAGATCCGCGACATGGAGATGCTCAAGGGCATCGGCCACCGCGCGCACGACGAGACCGTGACGATTCCCGTCATCCGCAACCACCAGGACATGACCGTCGAAGCGGCCTGGTTCGACGAGGTCTACATCCCGGGCACGGCCGAGGTGCCCGAGGTCCCTGCGCTCATCGTCGCGAGCCACGGCATCTACGCGTGGGGCGAAGACGTCGCCGCTGCGCGCCGCCACCTCGAGATCACGGAGTGGCTGCTGCGCTTCGCCGTCGCGACGCGCTGAGCGGCGGGCGCCGTCGGGTCGCGCGGGTGGGCGGCGGCTTGGCGCGGTGCGGCGGGCGCTGCTGCGCGGCCGGCGCTGCTGGGCGGCCGGCGACGCGGCACGGCCGGGGCCGTCGGGCGGGCGCGGCGGCACGCATAAACGCGATCCGCTCACATAAACACGAGCTCCCCGCGTTTATGTGAGCGGATCGCGTTTATGGGCGCTGCCAACGGCGGTATGAGGCCGACCGGACACGCACAACCCCTGACATCTGGCATCCACCGTTCGCCCCGGCGACACGTCCACTGCGGCAACAGCGCCCCGGCACCGGCGTCCCGGCCCCGGCGCACCCCACGCCCCACGCATAAACGCGATCCACACGCATAAACACGCGCTCCCCGCGTTTATGTGAGCGGATCGCGTTTATGGGCGCTGCCAACGGCGGCATGAGGCCGACCGGACACGCACAACGCCGGCACCCGGCATCCGCCACTCGCCCGGCGCCCCTGCCCAGGCGCCGCACCAGCACGCAGGCCCGGCGCACCCCACGCCCCACGCATAAACGCAATCCACGCGCATAAACACGCGCTCCTCGCGTTTATGTGAGCAAATCGCGTTTATGCGCGAGCCGGTGGCGCACGACGCAGCACGACTGCCCGGCGACGCGGCACGGCGGTGCGTTGCAGCGGCGACGCGGCACGGCGACACGGCGCCCCGGCGCACGACGACGCGGCACCACCGCCCCGAACGGCGGATGCCATGCGCCCGCGCGTCAGCCGAGCAACGCCACCGTGCGCTCGGTGAGCACGCGCGGGTCGGCGTCCTCGAGGCGGGCGGTGCCGAGCGTCCGCGCCGCGCGGAGCACGAGACGCGCCGCGGCCGCGCGCTCGGGCTCGGGGAGCGTCTGGATGTCGGCGACCTTCGAGAACCCGACGATGCGGCGCACGGCTTTCGCCGCGGCGTAGGCGGCGGCGTCCGACCGCACCTGCGCCAGCGTGTGTTCGAGCACCTCGTCGCCGTAGACGCGCGGGTCTACACGTTCGGGCCAGCGGCTCCGGAACTCGGCCTCGAACGCGTCGACGAGTTCCACGGGCAGCCGCAGCAGCGTCTCGGCGGCGGCAGACCGGCCGAGCACGTGCGCGCGCGCCGCCGCGATGACGAGGTTCGCCCACACGGCGCCGAGGTCGAAGCCGGTGGGGCCGTACGTGCCGAACTCCGAGTCGAACGCCCGGACCGAGGCGCCCTCGGCGCGCACGAACACCGACCCGGTGTGCAGGTCGCCGTGCATGAGGCTCTGCGTGCTCTCCTGGAACCGCTGCTTCGCGAGCCCCATCTCGCGCACGAACGCCCGGTCGGCGCGCAACTCCCGCACGTCCTCCTCGTTCGCGGGCAACCAGCCGTTGTGCTCGTGGTCGACGTACGGCTCGGTGAACACGAGATCCTCGGTGATCTCGCTGAGCTCGGGATTCGTCGCCTCGGCGATGCGACGCCGCCGCTCCGGGCCGGGCGTGCCGAACACGCTCGTCGCGAATCCGACGGAGCCGACGTACCGCCCGAGCTCCGCGGCCGCGTAGGGGTGCAGGCGCCCGGCGATCAGCTCTCCACGCCACACCGCGTGGTCGCTGAGGTCTTCGATCGACAGGGCGAGGTTCTCGGCGTCGAAGCCGTGGAACGCGGGCACGTGCGCGGGGTCGATCTTCTCGTGCACGCCGAGCACGACAGCCTCGCGCGCCGCCCGCTCGCGCGTGAGCGGCCACGACGGATCGACACGGACGTGCGGGAGCGACTGCTTGACCACGACGCCGTTGCCCGCGGCATCCTTCACGATGAAGACGAGGTTCAGATTGCCGTCGCCGACCTCGACGACCGAGACGATGGATGCCGGATCCACCGGCCCCGCCAGGTGCGGGCGGGCGACGAGGTAGGCGGGGACGGACTCGACGGTCAGCTGATCGGTGAGAAGAGTCATGATGCGGTGGTGCTCCCGGCGACGATGGTGGTCTTGCGACGGCGGAACGTGAAGCTGAACAGCAGGGCCACGAGCAGCACGAGGCCCTTCCCGAAGTCCTGGATGTAGTACGGCAGCCCCATCATCGAGAACCCGGTGACCATGACCGCCACGAGCACAGCGCCGAGAGCCGTGCCCCACGCGTTCGGGCGTCCGATGCCGAGCACCGAGACGCCCACGAGCGCGACGGCCACGGCATCCAGCAGCAGGCTGTTGCCGGCCGAGACGTCGCCCTGTCCGATGCGGGCGGCGAGCACGAGACCCGCGATGGATGCCAGGATGCCGCAGCCGATGTACGCCGCGGCGCGGTAGGCCTTCACGCGGATGCCGGCGAGCCGCGCAGCCTCGGGGTTCGACCCCACCGCCGACAGGGCGCGCCCCCAGCGCGTGCGGTCCAGCACGAACCACAGCACGACCGTGAGGCCGAGGAACAGCAGCACGGGCACCGAGACCGGGCCGATCGACCCGCGATCGAACCACAGGAAGTCGGGCGTGAAGCGGCCGGGAGCGGTCGTGCCGTCGTCGAGGGTCATCTGCGACGAGATCGACTTCCCGTCGACGATGATGAGCTTCAGCCCCACGACCGTGAACATCGTCGCCAGCGTCGCCAGCAGGTCGGGGATGCGGGCGAACACGATCAGCGCCGCGTTGATCGCGCCGATGAGCGCTCCGGAGAGCAGCACGACACCGACGGCGATCCCGCCGACCTGATTGCCGATGACCATCGTCCACGCGGCGATCGACACGGCGAAGCCCGCGTTCGCGCCGACCGAGAGGTCGAGGCCGCCGACGGTCATCGCGAGCGTCACGCCGAGACCGGCGATGCCGATCGGGGCGATGAACTTCAGCATCCCGAAGACGTTCTCGGGGGTCGCGAACGCGGGCTGGGTCACTGCGAAGAACACGATGAGCAGCGCGGTGACGGCGACGAAGCCCCATTTCGCGATGGCATCCACGATCCGGGAGCCGACGCTCGGTCGCGACGGAGCGAGGGCGGTGGTCATGCGGTTTCCTTCCGGTGGCCGGGGTCGTCGAGCAGCGCGGCGACGATTCGCGCCCGGTCGAGGCGTCCGGCGGGGGTATCGAGGGCGACGCGGCCCGACACGAGGACGACGATCCGGTCGGCGACCTCGAGGATCTCGTCGACGTCGCTCGAGAGCACGAGCACGGCGGCGCCGGTGGCGGCCCGCTCGCGGACAGCGGTGCCGATACGCCGACGAGCGCCGATGTCGACGCCGCGGAACGGTTCGTCGAGCACCGCGACGCGCGGCTCGGTGCGCAGCCAGCGGCCCACGACGACCTTCTGCTGGTTGCCGCCCGAGAGGTCGTCGACGCGCGCCTCGATCGAGGGCGTGACGACGTCGTAATCCTCGACCACGGCGTCGGCGGCCGCGCGCTCGCGGCCCGGGGCCATGACGCCGAAGCGCGACAGCGTCCGCAGCACGGGGAGTCCCACCGTGTGGGCGATCGACCACCCCGGCTGAATACCCTGGCGCTGGCGATCCTCGGGCACGAGGACGACGCCCGCCGCCTGCGCGGCGGCCGGATCGGCCGGTCGGTACTCGGCGCCGTCGAGACGAAGGTGCGCATCCGCATCCGGGCGGACGCCCGTCACGAGCTCCGCGAGCTCGGTCTTGCCCGCACCGAGCAGACCCAGGATGCCGGTCACCTGACCGCCGTGCACCGCGAGCGCGAGCGGCCGGCTTCCGGGCAGAAGCCGCGCCCCCTCGACCGAGAGGACTTCCGCACCCGCGGGGAGCGGCTCGTCCACGTGCTGTTGGAGCTCGGTGGGGACGCCCAGCATCGCCTCGAGGGCCGCGTGCCAGTCGAACGGACGCTCGGCCTCGAGCTCGATGCGTCCGTCGCGGAGCACCACGATCCGGTCGGCGAGCCGCTCGATCTCGCCGAAACGGTGACTCACGAAGAGGATCGCGAGACCCTCGTCACGCAGGACCCGCAGCACCGCGAACAGGCGATCCGCCTCGGCGGCGGTCAGGGCGGAGGTGGGCTCGTCGAGGATCAGCAGGCGCGGCGTCGAGCGCAGGGCGCGGGCGAGCACCACGAGCTGCGCGTCGGAGGTGCCCAGGCGGGCGGCATCCGCTCTCAACACCTCGTCCGACCACGACAGGCCGAGGCGCTCCAGGGCGGCGCGCGCGACCCGCTCCGACTCGCCCCTGCGCACGACACGATGCCCGGAAGTCGCCAGGTCGGTGAGGCCGAGGTTGTCGGCGACGCTGAGGCCCGAGACGATCCCGTCGGCGATGCGCTGATGCACCGTCTCGATTCCGGCGCGACGGGCGCGGGCGGGCGAGGTCAGGCGCTGGGTCGATCCACCGACCGCGATCTCGCCGGTGTAGGCGGCATTGGCGCCCGAGACGGCCCCGATGAGGGTCGACTTGCCGGCGCCGTTGGTGCCGAGGAGCGCCGTGATCGTGCCCGGTCGGAGCGTGAGCGACACGTCGCGCAGCACCTGATTGCTGCCGAAGCGTACGCCGACGCCGCTCAGGCGGACGACAGGGGTGTCGTCGACCGGAGCGGCGTCGGCGTGGAGGGGTGAGGTCATCCCGAGATCGCGGGGAGCCAGTCGGCCACCACCGTGTCGCTCAGCAGGAGCGACGGCTCGGCCTCCCGCAGCTGGGCGACGTTGGTGATGCCCTTCTCGAGCAGGAAGTCGCGGGTGATCGTGATCGCGGGGAACTGCACGGTCGTCTCGTCGAGCTGGCCGGCGAGCGAGAGCGCCAGGGCGCGGACGACACCCGCGCCGACCGCGGAGGGATCGGTCGCGCTCGTGGCGACCCACGGGCTGCCGTCGGCGGTCATGACCTCGATGTCGGCGTTCGAGATGTCGATGCCGTAGACCTTGACCTTGTCCTGCAGGTTGTTCTGCTGGACGGCCTGCACGACGCCCTTCGTGATCTCGTCGTAGGGCGCGAAGATCGCCTGGATCCCGGGGTTGGCCTTGAGCGCGGCGTCGATGAGCGGGATGTTGTCGGTCGCGGTCGACTCGGTGACCTTGCCGGTGAAGAACACCTGGTCGAGGTCGTGCTCGGCGACGACCTCGTCCCACACCTTCTTGCGGCGCTCGAGCGGTGCGAAGCCGTCGGTGCTGGCCAGGCCCACCTTGGCGCCGTCGCCCACGTCGGCGACGAGCTGGTCGAGCACGCCCTGCGCCATCGACGCGTCGGACTGCGACGTCACGATGACGCCGGTGGGGTCGTTGAGGGCGAGGTCGTAGACGATGACCGGGATGCCGGCGGCCACCGCGTCATGCACGTGCGACTCGATCGTGTCGGTCTGGCCGTGGTCGACGATGATCGCGGCGGGCTTCGAGGCGATCGCCTGCTCGAGGTCGGACGCCTGCTTGGCATTGTCGTTGCGGGCGTCGAAGACGGTGAGGTCGATGTTGATCGCGGCGGCCTGGGCCTTCGCTCCCGCCGTCCACGCGGTGAAGAAGTCGCCGGCGCCGGACTGCTGCACGAGCGCGACCTTGACGGGCGCGCCGTCAAACGGTGCGGGCAGGTTCTCGACCTTCTGCACGGGAGCCGCCGAGGCCGCGGGGGCCGCGGTGTTCTGCTGTGCGCAGCCGGAGAGGGCGAGGGCGGCGATGCCGGCGGTCGCGAGAAGCGTCGCCCAGCGGTGGGATCGAACGGACACGGGGTCCCCTTCGTCGAGGAGTCGGGTGCGAGGGGCCGTCCGGGTGCTGTGCCGGTCGGGCCGTCGAGCAGTCAAGCAGCACGGACCGAGCACGGGTTATTCGAGGTTGCACTTTGTTACACCGACACCGACGATCGCACCGGCGAAGTGGGCACTCGGGTCGAATCGGCGAGACAATCGGATCATTCCGCCCACATCGCGCCGAGAGGAGGAGCCGTGACGCTCCTGACCGTCTGGAAAGAGACCGACCCGAGCACGCCCGTGCTCGAGACCACCGACGAGGCCGAGATCCGCGAGGCGCTGGCCGAGCTCGGCGCGCGCTTCTCGCGCTGGGAGATCCGCGACGTTCCCGCCGGCGCGTCGCAGGACGAGGTCCTGGCTCTGTACGCCGACGAGATCGGCGAGGTCAAGCAGCGCGAGGGCTACACGCTCGTCGACGTCGTCGCCCTCGACCCCGCCCAGGAGAACTACGACGAGGTGAAGACCCCCTCGCGCCAGAAGTTCCTCTCCGAGCACAAGCACGACGACGACGAGGACCGCTACTTCGCCAAGGGCGCCGGTGTGTTCTACCTACACGCGAACGAGAAGGTGCACGCGGTGTACTGCGAGGCGGGCGACCTCATCTCGGTGCCGGCCAACACCACCCACTGGTTCGACATGGGCACCGCGCCCCACTACGTCAGCGTGCGCTTCTTCCACGACGACGACGGCTGGGTGGGCCACTTCACCGGCAGCCCCATCGCCGAGTCGTTCGCGACCTTCGACCAGCTCGCCGAGCGCCGCGCTCAGCTGGCCTGACCTCCCACCCGGACCCGGCCAGGCCGCGCCTGCCTCGCGCCGAGCCGCCGCCGCCCCGGCCCCTAGCCGGGTCCCGGCCCGGCCAGACCCGGGTCGAAGCTCCCAGAAACGCCCGTTCTTCGCAGTCGTCCCGATGGATTCTGCGGGGAACGGGCGTTTCTGCGTGCCCGCGGCGCCCGCCGAATCGGGCAGCAACAGTAGTGGGTCTGGGCCTCCCCGACGGACCGGTTGCCTGGACGACTCCGGCGTCGTTGACTTCAAGCCCTGAGCGTCTCGCCTGCACCGAGCATTGGAGTCCGCCCCGTGATCCTTTCTGTGATCGTCCTCTCCGTGACCGCCCTGGTGGTCACGAGCGCGATCCTGGGCGTAGGGCTCTGGCTCACCGGGCGTCACGGCCCCACCGGGACCTCGATCCGCTACGGAATCGTCGCCGGCGTCGTCGAGGTGGGTGCGGCGGCGATGTACCTGCTGTGGGTCAACGTGGGCGGGTCGGCGACGTTCGCGACGGCGAACGCGTTGCTCGTCCTGGGCCCGGCCATGATCCCGCTCGCCTTCCGCGCCCTTCGTCCGTCGAGGGCGGCGGTGACGTGCGTCCTGGCGTCGTTCGGCTCCGTCGCGGTCGTCGCCGTGACCTCCCTTCTCCTGGACGAGGATGTGGCCGCGACGTGCCGGACCGGCGCCCTGGCCGTGGTGTGCGCGTGCGCCGCCGTGACCGCGGCGATCTCGCCGGAAGCGCGGCGGTCCTCCATCCGCCTCCTCGCGATCGCCGTCGCGGTCTACGCGTTCTACAACGGCGTCCGCACGATCGCCCTCGTCCGCGCCGGCTCCGATGCCACGCCGCTGCCCACCCTGTTCACCGACATCGCGGCGATTCCCATCGGCGTCGTCGCCATGGTGACGGTGGGCGCGGCGACCGTTGTCTTCTGGGTCGCCGTGTACCGCGATGTGCACCGTGCGTGCGACGGGTCTCGGACGCTGCTCGTCATCGCGGACAAAGACGTGACCGCGCAGCGGCCGGAGCTGGTCCACGAACTACGTGAAGCGGCGTCAGCAGTCGAGTCGCTGGCATTACCCGTCCACGGGGGCGCGAGCGTTTCCAGCCCCGCAGCGGCACGGAATGTTCTGCGTCTTCTGCAGGAGGAGTACCTGTGGACCGACGAGGAGGTCGCGCTCGTGGCGACGACCCCCGCGCGGTAGTCGGCGTCAGGCGCCCGCGAGCGAGAGCGCGGCCCACGCGATCGGCGGCAGTGTCACGTGCAGGATGCCGCCGTCCACCCGGGCGTCGACGGTTCCGGGCGTCACGCGCTCCGGCTCCTCGAGCGTGTTCCGCGCGTACGGGTCGTCGTCGTGGACCAGGTGCGTCTCGGCGATCCGGACGTCACCGAGGCCGCTGACGTCGATCGCGATGTCGACGCTCTCGTCGCGACCGCGGTGCACGAGGAAGATCGCCGTCGCGCCGGTCTCGGCGTCGTGGGTGGCGACGGCGTCCACCGCGGGGACCGCGCCGAAGGTCGAGGTCTCGATGGTCGGCCCCTCGACCCGGAGGCGCAGCGCGTCGCCCTGCGCGAGACGCGAGGTGATCGCGAAGGGGAAGAACGTCGTCTGACGCCACGACGGTCCGCCGGGCTCGGTCATGATCGGCGCGATGACGTTCACGAGCTGAGCGAGGGAAGCGGATGCCACGCGGTCGGCGTGCGTGAGCAGCGAGATCATGAGGCTGCCGAAGACGACGGCATCCACCGCCGAATACACGTCCTCGAGGAGCCGCGGAGCCACCGGCCAGTTGTCGATACCGCTGAGCTGATCCACGTCGTGGAAGCGCGTCTGGTACCAGATGTTCCACTCGTCGAAGGAGATGTCGATCCTCTTGTCGCTGCCGCGCACCGCGCCGACGTGGTCGGCGGTCGCGACGACCGCCTCGATGAACCGGTCGGTGTCGACCGACGACGCGAGGAACGAATCGATGTCGCCGTCGTGCTCCTGGTAGTAGGCGTGGCACGAGATCATGTCGACCTCGTCGTACGTGTGGGTGAGGACGACGCGCTCCCACTCGCCGAACGTCGGCATCTGCGCGCCGGAGGATCCGCACACCACGAGCTCGATGGACGGGTCGAGCTGACGCATGCCCTTCGCCGTCTGCGCGGCGAGCTTGCCGTAGTCGTCGGCGGAGCGGTGGCCGAGCTGCCAGGGTCCGTCCATCTCGTTGCCGAGGCACCACACGCGCACGTCGAAGGGGGCCTCGCGTCCGTTGTCGATGCGCTGCTGCGACAGAGCGGTGCCACCGGGCAGGTTGCTGTACTCCAGCAGGTCGATGGCCTCGAGCGTCCCGCGCGTGCCGAGGTTCACCGCGAGCATCAGCTCGCTGCCGGCCTTCTCGAGCCAGTCGGAGAACTCGTGCAGTCCCACCTCGTTCGTCTCGGTCGAGTGCCACGCGAGGTCGAGGCGGCGCGGGCGCTGGTCGCGCGGGCCGACGCTGTCCTCCCACCGGAAGCCCGAGACGAAGTTGCCGCCGGGGTACCGGATCATGCTCACCCCCAGCTCGCGCACGAGCTCGAGGACGTCGCGACGGAACCCCTGCTCGTCGGCCTCGGGGTGGCCGGGTTCGTAGATGCCGTCGTACACGTGGCGGCCGAGGTGCTCGACGAAGCCGCCGAAGAGGCGGCGCCGCACGGCCCCGATGGGGAAGCGGGGGTCGACGGTCAGGCGTGCGGTGGTCATCGTTGCTCCTCCGGTCGGTCCCGACGCTACCCGCCCTGCTCGACGTCGTAAAACGTTTTCGAAACTCCCGCCGCCGGAAGGACCGGGTTGCATGCCCGAGCGGTGGCGCGGGCCCCGGCGGTGGCGCCAGATCACGCGACGTGGCCGAGATCACGCGCCGTTACACGCCATTTCGGGTCACCTCGACCAGATCACGTGATGTGGATGCCAGCACCCACAGGCCGCGCCCCGACCGGGTCAGATGACCGCCGCGCTCCAGGGGTCGGGGAGGCCGAAACGGAACGCCTCGATCGACACCGCCTGCTCGCGCAGGAACGGCAGCAGTTCGATGCGGCCGGCCGTCGTGACCTCGCCGGCGTACACCGTCAGCGTGGAGTCGCCGCCGAGGGTCTCGGCCAGCGCGACCCTCAGGCCCTCCGCCGAGGCCGCTGTGCCGACGAGCCGCACGCGCGACGGACGAAGGGCGACCGCCGTGTCGTCGGTGGACTCGGCATCCGGGATGCCACCCGCCAGGCGCTGCAGCCACTCCTCGTCGGACTCGACCGAGACGGGCACACCGCTCTCGCCGAGCAGGTGCCGCACCGCGGCGGGGAGTCCGACGGGGGTGCTCAGCGTGAAGCGGGATCCGGACCGGACGGCCGCGACGAGCACGCGCAGCACCGCCTGCCACGGGGCGTCGGCGGTCGCGCGCACCGCGACGTCGGTCGGTCGATACCGCAGGAGGTTCCGCTCGACACCGAGGCGGGAGGCATCCTTCACCCGCCCGAATTCGCGGTCCCACGCGACGGCGTCGGAGAGCGCCCCGCGCCGGAGCCATTCGAACGCGGCGTAGTCGAGCGTCGGCTGGGCGGCCTCGATGAGCGACGAGATGCGCGTGTCGAGCCCGCGCAGGTGCAGCGTCGACGACGCCGGGCCACCGGACGACGGCCGCCACGCCCCCAGCGCCACGAGCCGGTTCGGGCCGCCCGACATCGCGCCCGGGCCCACGCCCGCCGTACCCCAGCCGCCGAGCGGCTCGCGCTGCACGACGGCGCCCGTAGTGGGGCGGTTGACGCGCAGCATCGCGGCGTCGGCAGTGTCGAGCCACAGCTCGAGATCGGCGGCGTCGCGGGTGTGGAGCCCGGCGACGAAGCCCGAGCCGACGAGGTTCTGCAGCTCGATCGCGCGGGCCAGGGTCGGGGCGTGCAGGATGCCGAGCACCGGCGCCGCGACGGCGGTCCGGGTCAGGTGCGAGCCGGCGTGGACCCCGGTCCGAACGCCGGGCGTCCAGAAGCGGCCCGCGGTCTCGGGTCCGAGGTCGAGTTCGCGCGGCTCGACGAGCCACCGCTCGCCGTCGGCGAGGACGGTCAGCGCGCGGCGGACGTCGCCCGTGGGTTCCTCGACCAGCGGACCGACGTCGGACAGCGGATCGTCGGCGGGCCCCACGCGGAGCGACCCGACGGCATCCTTCAGCTGCGCCAGGAAGCGCGTCGAGCGCGCGACGGCCCCCACGAGGATGACGAGCGACGACGCCGTCGCGGCCTGACCGGCCCGGGCGAAAGCCCCCGAGACGATGTCGGCGACCGCGCGGTCGAGGTCGGCCGACGGCGCGACGATCACGGCGTTGCGCCCGGCCGTGAGCGCCTGCAGCGGCAGGTCGGGGCGCCACTCGACGAAGCGCTCGGCCGTCGCGCGGGCTCCCGCGAGCAGCACGCGGTCGACGCCGGGGTGCACGATCAGGGCGCGACCGGATGCCTCTTCGTTCAGGTCGACGTAGGCGAGCGCGTCGCGCGGGACCCCGGCGGCCCACAGCGCCTCGGCGACGACGGCTCCGGCCCGCCGCGCGCGCGGCGACGGCGTGAGCACGACGCCGGAACCGGCGGCGAGCGCCGCGAGGGTCTCGGCCGCGCACAGTCCCACCGAGGAGTTCCAGCGCGGCGCGACGACCGTGAGCCGGTCGGGCACGAACACGGCCCCCGCGACCCGATCCAGTTCCTTCGCGGTCGCGGCGTAGTACGCGGCGGCGTCGATGGCCTGGTCGACCTCCGCGTCGGCCTCGGCGAACAGTGCGCCGCCCTCCGACGCGAGTACCTCGACCAGCTCCGCCCGGCGCTCGGCGAGCGACCGGGATGCCGCTTCGATCACCGCGGCGCGGTCGGTCGCGGCTCGGCTCCCCCACTCCTCCGCGGCGTCGCGGACCCGGGAGATCACGGCATCCAGGCCCGATTCGTCATCGATGCGACCGGCGGCGGCCGTCGCGTCCCCGGCCGTCGATCCGGCGACGGCGGCGAGGACGTCGTGCGCCCACGCGCGGTCTTCGGGGACGCTGGGGTCGGCAGCGGGGACGTTGCGGAAACCGGGTGCCGCGCCCGACAGCTCGACGGTCTCGCGCACCGAGAACACCGCGGTGTCGACGAAGGCCTGACCGCCGAAGAGCATCTGCTGCACGTCCGGCCCCAGCGCCTGCGTGTCGCCGGGGGCGGCGTCGCGGGCGATGCCGAGCACCGCCTGCGTCAGGCCCGGCTCCTCGGCATCGGCATCGGCGGGTTCGCGCAGGATCGGCGGGGTCGGCGCGATGCCGCGCTGCGGGGCGCGGCCGGGCGCGGGCGTCGCCTCGGGCGTCGCGAACGCGGCGGCGATGCGGGTCTCGGGGTCGCCGTCGCCGTCGTCGCCCTCGGGATGCCGCTGCGCCGCCCGCGCGGCGAGCCCGGCGATCACCGCGTCGGCGTCGTCGGGATGCACCACGGGCGCGAGCAGGACGTGCTGTCCGTCGACGGCCCAGCCGCCGAGCAGCAGCGCGAGATCGATGTGCGCCTCCGCGTCCTCGGCGAGGGCGCGCACGATCGCGGCGCGCACCGGGTCGCCGGTGGCGAACTCGACCCGCAGTCCCTCGGTCGCGCGGCGACCGAGTGCTTCGCGCGCCGTCGCGACCGTGAGTGCGTCCAGCTCGGCCGGGGCCGTGACGGCCGGGGCGGGCCAGCCGCCCCGAGCGGCGCGGAGGGCGTCGTCCGTGACGGGAATCGCGTCGTCGAGGCGCACCGCGAGCGGCGATCCTCCGCCGCTGACGCGAACCCGCGCCCACGCGGCGAGTTCGCGCAGGGCCCCCAGCGTCTCGGGCACGGCGACGGGCAGCGCGATCCCGGCGGACGCGTCGCGCAGGCGCGGTTCCTCGAGCACGCGGGTGAGGACGGCGACGGTGAGGTCGAGGTCGTCGCGCCCCTCGGCGACGAGGGTGACGCGCGTGCCCGAGCCCGCGGCATCCAGGAACAGCGGAAGCAGCCGCTCGGCCGCGTACTCGACGTCGGCTTCGAACGCCCACCGCGACAGCCCCGCGACGACCTCGGTCACGGCGACGGAGACGCGCGGCACGTCCTCGCGCGCGACGAGGGCCCGGATGCCATCGACCCGGTGCCGCGCGGCCGATTCGCCCCGCACGGCAGGCCCGGTCAGCCGCAGGTCGGGGGTCACGTCGGGGCCCAGCGCGGCGAGCGCCGGACCGAGGTGGTCGCCGCGCGCGTCGAGGAACAGGGACGACAGCGCGTCGGAGAGGAAGCGCCGCGCGAGAGGGACCGCCGGGGACGGCAGCACGGGGGCGATCGCCGCGCCGAGCTGGACCGCGCCACGCGCCACCCAGGGCAGTCCGGCCGGGACCTCACCCGAGAGCCGCGGGAGGGCGGCGGCGGGAGCGGCTGTCCCCTCGGGCCGCAGCACACCGTCCGCGGCGCGGGCCAGGAACCCCGCGATCTCGGGAGACGCGGAGGGGGACGCCGCGAACGTCGCGGCGTAGGAGACGGCGCGCTCGACCGGGTCGGTGGAGAGCAGGGGACCGTCCGCGTGCGGCTCGTTCTCGCTCATGCCCCACAGCCTAAGGAGCCGACGCGCCCGCCCCCGGCGGCCCCGCCGCGTGGCCTCGAATCGACGCGGGAGGGGCCCCGCCGCGCGAGCGACGGGACCCCTCCTCTGGCGAACGCGTCAGTTCGCGCGGACGCGGCGCCGCCGCCGGATCAAGACGCCCGCGGCCAGCGCGAGCAGACCCAGCACGAGCGCGGCGATCGACACCGTGCCGCCGGTGACCGCGAGGGGCGTGCTCGCGGTCGGAGCGGCCGGAACCGGGGGCGTGATGCCGGCCGCCGCGCGGATCTCCACCGGCACGGACGCCTGCACGTCCCCGATGATCGCGACCAGGTCGTGCGTCCCCGCGGGAACGTCAGCCGGCAGCGTCACGGTGACCCGGAACGTCCCGTCACCGTCGGTGCGCAGTGCGCCGAGGGCGATCGGCGCCGAGTGCAGCTCGAGTCGACCGTCGGCGTTCGCCGGCCAGCCGGTGCCCGTGACGGTGATCGTCCCGCCCGCGATCAGGTCACCCGACACCGCCAGCGTCGGGTCGCCCGCGGTGGCGCCGACCGAGGCCGAGCCCGTCCCCCCGACGTTGCCGGCCACGTCCACCGCGCGGTAGGACATCGTGACGGCACCCGCCGGAGCGGTCACGACGGCCTCGGCGCCGGACACGGCGGTCCAGGTCGCGGCGTCGCCCAGACGGTACTCGATGCGGTCCACGCCGGAGGCGGCGTCGGCCGCGGTCAGGCGCACCCTGCGGGTCGTGGCATCCACCGCGCTCGTCACCGTCGGCGCGGCGCGGTCGACGCGAACCGTCGCGGGAACGGATGCCGAGACGTTGCCGGCCGCGTCCGTGGCGCGGAACGCGAGGTTCGCCGTGCCGTCCGCCGGGGTGACCGCGCCGCTGTACGCGGCCCACGTCGTGCCGCCGTCGGTGCTGACCTCGAGCCGCGGGGCGGCGTCGGTGTCGTCGGTCGCGGTCGCGGTGACCGAGACGGGCGACACGAACCAGCCGTTCGCACCGTCCGGCGCGGCGGGCGAGCTCGAGACCGTCACGCTCGGCGCCTGGGTGTCGGGCGTCCGGGTGTGCATCCGCAGGAACGTGACGGAGTACGGCGCGAACGTCCGCGTGAAGCTCCCGCTCACGGTCACGTCCGACGTGGTCGGCGCCACCGGAGTGGCATCGGCCGTGTTCACCGCACCCGGGGCGGCGGCCAGCACCGTCATCTGCGCGGTCGGCAGCACCGGGAGTCCGCCGAGATCCACCTTCGTCACGGCCTCCTTCGCCTGCGCGTTGACGACCTTGAGGATGACGTCACCGGTCACCTCGTCCTTCGTCATCACCTGGGCGAACGGTTCGACCGCGGTGTTGGTGAAGTGGCCGGCCTGCTGCCCGTCGACGAAGAGCGTCACCTCCGGGCCGCGCACCTGGATGCGCAGGTCGTAGGTGCGTCCCGCCTCGACCCGCGGCGTCCCGGTGTCGGTCACGATCGACTTCGCCCCGTCGACGGCCTTCTCCACGACGCTGCGGGTGTTGCCCCAGCCGCCGAGGTTCCACCACAGGTAGTCGGCCGAGCCCTTCACGCCGAACCCGACGAGGAAGCCCTCGGCACCGGCGAGCTTCGTGGCCTTCAGCGACACGTCGTAGTCCGTGGCATCCAGGGCGGGACCCGCGACGAGGGTGTTGTTCGCCGTCGTCGACGACTGCACGTAGCTGCCGTCGGCCGCCGACCACGATCCCGCGTTCGCGAGCTTCGTCCAGCCGTCGTCGTTCTTGTCGGAGAAGTCGTCCGCGAAGAGCGTCTTCCCGTCCGGGTCGGTGACCTTCACGTCGTCGTAGCGCGCCGACGTGCTCCAGGTCGAGAGCCCGACCGATCCGGCGAGACCCGTGGATGCCAGGTCTCCGTCGGCCGTGGTGGGCACGACGCGGCCGCCCGTGTTGGTCATGAACAGCTTCTGCACCTCGTAGTTGGCCGAGCCCCACACCTGGTCGCGGTCGAACCAGATGAGGTCGGGCCGCCACTGGTTGCTGCTCTGGTCGGCGAGGAGCGGTGCGTAGGACGCCATCTTCACGACGTCGGCGTTGCGCTCGAGGCCGGTCATGTAGGCCGCCTCCGACAGCGCGTTGTAGAAGCGGTTGTCGCGCGAGGCGTACTCGCCGATCCACACCTTCGGGCCGTTGCGGTCGTAGGAGTCGTACCGGATGTTGTGCGAGAGGAACCACGACGGGTCGCGGTAGTAGTGTTCGTCGACCATGTCGACGTTCTCGGCCCGGTTCTGCGCCCAGTGCTTCTCGAAGTTCGCGCCCTCGGCATCCGGACCCGAGTTGCTGATCAGGATCATGTCGGGGTACTTCGCCTTGATCGCATCCCGGAACTGCACGAAGTTCGCCATGAACGCCTCGGGATAGTTCTCCTCGTTGCCGATCTCGATGCGGTCGAGACCGAACGGAGCGGGGTGTCCCATCTCGGCGCGGAGCTTGCCCCACGTCGTGTCGACGCCGCCGTTGGCGAACTCGATGAGGTCGAGCGTGTCCTGGATGTGGCGCTGGAGCAGCGCGGGATCGGTCTGCTGCAGACCCTGGCCGCAGCCGTTCAACAGCGCCGGCACGTCGGGCACGGGCTTGGCGCCGATGTCCTCCGCGAACTGGAAGTACTCGTAGTACCCGAGGCCGAGCGACTGGTTGTAGCCCCAGAAGTTGGCGTTGGTCGCGCGGGTCTCCACGGGTCCGACGCTGTCCTTCCACTGGTACGACCGGGCACGCTGGTAGCCGGATGCCGCGGAGTAGTCCTCGTGGCTGTTCACGTTGACGATGCAGCCACCGGGGAAGCGGACGAACTTCGGGTGCAGGTCGGCGATCTTCTGCGCGATGTCCTTGCGCAGCCCGTTCGCGTGGCCCTTGAACGTGTCGCGCGGGAAGAGCGAGACCTCGTCGAGGCGCAGCGTGCCGGCGCCGCCGGCCTGCACGAGCAGACGGGCGCCGTCGGTCGTCGCGGATGCCGTGACGGTGCCGCTGTACTTGACCCAGCCGTCGCCGGCCACCGTCGCGGTGACCGCGTCGGAGAGCGCGGAGCCACCGGCCGAACGCAGCACGATCGAGACCGGCGTGCCGGCCGGAGCCGTCGTCCGCGCCCAGAACGACACGTCGTACAACCCGCCCGATGTCAGCGCGATGCCCGTGTCGAACCCGGCGTTCTCCACGCCGAAGGTGCCCGCACCGGCGTTGTTCAGGTCGAGCCGCAGGTACGTGCGGTTGCGGTCGTTCATGCGCGCGGCGTCGTTGACCGGCTTCGCCGACCCCGCGCCGCCGCCGAGACCGACGGGCGTCCACGCGGTCATGCCGGTGAAGCCCTGGTTGTCGACGGGGAGGAACTCGAACGACCGGTTGCGCACGAGCTCGGCGTAGAGCCCGCCGTCCGCGGCGTTGTTGATGTCCTCGAAGAACACGCCGTACATCTCGTCCGAGATCTCGGCACCGTCCTTCGACGGGTCGGCGGTGATCGAGTAGTCCGCGGTCTCGTCGGTCGGGTACGCGGCGTTCAGACGCTGCTGCTCGGCGACGCTGATCGGCAGGACCGTACCGTGACGCGGACGGCTCGGGAGCCCGGCATCCGGGACCGACGTCCAGTTCCCCGACGCGATGTCGCGCGTCTCGAACATCATGTAGCCCTGGCCGCCGTGGTAGCTGGGCTGGTCGATGAGCATGTACCAGTGGCCGGCTTCGGCGTTGTCGGCGAACACCGTCGGACCCTCGCCGTTGGTGAACGTGCCGCCCCACGGGTTGGGCTGGCCCACGCCGATCTGCTCCTTCACGAGCTGCCAGCCGGGCGTCGAGGTGGTCGTGGGGAGCGAGCCGGTGACGGTCGCGGTCAGGTCGGTCGAGCGCTCCTGACGGACGGTCATGGATGCCTCGTCCTTGATGAACCGGTAGTACACGTCGCCGTCGCGCACGACGGTGGCGTCGATCGTGCCCTTGCCCGCGCCGCGCTTGACGTCGACCCACGGCTGCGGCTCGCTGAACGTGACGAAGTCACGGGTGGTGACCATCATCATGCGGTTGTAGCTGTCGGCGGCGCGGCGGCCGTCGGTCGAGGCGCTCGGGTACAGGTTCGAGGCCCAGTAGACGACGTACTCGCCGCGGTCCGGGTCCCACGTGGCCTCGGGCGCCCACGTGTTGCCGGCGAGCGCGCTGGACACGGTGATCTGACGCAGCGGGCTCCAGGTCACGAGGTCGTCGGACTGCCAGACGTTGAGCTTGCGGCTGCCGACCTCCTGGGCACGGCCGAAGTCGCCGTTGTAGCGGTCGAACATGTTGAGGTCGGTGGACAGCATGTAGAAGCGGTCCCCGTCGGGCGAGCGCATCACGAACGGATCGCGGATGCCTTCCTCGCCCTGATCGGAGGTGAGCACGGGCTTGCCGTCGTTGAGGGTCAGCCAGCTCTTCGGGTCGTTGCCGCGCGACGTCGCGAACGAGATCTCCTCGTCGGTCGTCGTGCTCTCGCCGGTGAAGAACGGGAAGAAGTACGCGCCGAGTTCCTGCTTCTCCGGCAGTGGCTGCACGACGAGCGAGAAGGTGCGGGTCACGGAGCTCGACCCCTTGCTCACGGTCGCGGTGACCTCGACGGTCTTCGCGGCGGAGCCGTGCGCGGGGCGCGTCACCTCGCCGGTGGCCGTGACGACCGCGGCGTCGGACGACGTCCACGCGACGGTGGTGCCGTTCTGTCCGGCGGTGGGCAGGGTGACGTTGCCCCGGACGTCGTCGGCGCCGGGGATCGCGAGCGCCGCGGCCGCGGCATCCACGTCCTGCTGGTTCGAGGGCGTGCCCTCGGCGACGAGCGCCTTGACCTCGTCGTCGGTGAGCGCGGCGTCGTAGATCGCGACGTCGCGCACGCCGCCCTTCCAGATGCGGTCGGGGTACGACGACTTGCCGATGTAGGACACGAGCCCGGTCCCGAAGTCGGCGACGGTCCGGGTGGATGCCACGGTGCCGAGCTTCGTGCCGTCGAGGTACGCCGTGATCGAGGTGGGCGTGATGACCGTCGTGTACAGCGCCCACGCGTCGGTCGCCGCGGGACCGGCGACGCCGCGCGACGCGTCGGTCGGCGAGATGCCGCGCTCGAGCGTCCACGGCTGGCCGATGCGCGGACCGTCGGTGAGCACCGACTTCACGCGGCCGGCGGGGTTCGACGGATTCAGCAACCAGTACTGCTGCGGCAGGTTCTCGGTGGTGCCGAAGAACATCGCGGCCTGGTTCCCCGCCCCGGTGCGGTCCTGCAGCCACGCGGACACCGTCACGGTGCTGCGGCCGTCGAAGAGCCCGGTGGGCAGTTCGACGTACGCCGCGTTCGACCCCGCGGCCCCGCCCGGGAGCGACAGCTTGTCGCCGTCGAGGGCGAAGCCGGTGCCGCGGATCGTCGCGACGTGACCGTGGCCGGACGCGTCGGGAACGGTGGTCCCGGTCGTCGCGGCGAAGTCGTACGACGCCAGGGGCACGGGCAGCGGCGCCGCAGCCGCACCCACCGCGGGCACGAGCCCGCTCAGGACGACGGCGGCAGCGGCCAGGAGAGAACCGGCGCGACGGAGTGCCCTCCCGCGCGCGGCCTCAGGGGTTCGGGGGCGTGACAGCACCAAGATCGTCCTCCTCGACGATGGGTGATCCGGCGGGGCCGGCGGAAGCGAGCTCGAATTGTGAGCGCTCACTTTTGCATCATTTTTGGGGTTGCCCCACCCCCGTGTCAACAGCTATCACCCGTGGTAGCGCTCCCGGTCGCGAAATGTGAGGCTTCACACACGACGGCGCGTGTTGGGCCCCACGCGCCTCCGGCCCCCGGCCGCGACCCTGGTTCGCTACTGTCGATTCGCCCCGACCACTGGAGATCGCCATGGCTCAGACCTTCACCGACATGCCGCTGGACCTGCTGCACGAGTACCGCCCGGAGCTCCTCGAGCCCGAGGGCCTGGATGCCTTCTGGATCGAGACGCTCGCGGAGGCCCGCGCCGCCGCCCGTCCCGCGACGCTCACCGCGGTGGACGGCCCCGTCCGGGCCCTGTCGGTTCGGGACCTGACCTTCACGGGGTACGCGGGCGACGAGATCCGCGGCTGGGTCGTGCGCCCGCACGGCGACGAACCGCTGCCGGCGGTCGTCGAGTTCATCGGGTACGGCGGCGGGCGCGGCCTCCCCGGCGACAAGATCGCGTGGGCCGCGGCCGGCTACGTCCACGTCATCATGGACACCCGCGGCCAGGGCTCGGGATGGAGCATCGGCGACACCCCGGACCCCCACGGATCCATCGCCGCCTACCCGGGCGTCATGACCCGTGGCATCCACGATCCGCGCGAGTACTACTACCGCCGCCTGTACACCGACGCCGCGCGCCTGGTCGACGTGGTCCGCGAGCTTCCCGGGGTGGATGCCACGCGCATCGCCGTCACCGGCGGCAGCCAGGGCGGCGCGCTCGCGATCGCCGCGGCGGCGCTGTCGGGCGATGCGGTCGCCGCGGTGATGCCGGACGTGCCGTTCCTGTGCGACATCCCGAACGCGATCGTGCGGACCCCGTCCCCGCCGTTCACCGAGGTCACGCGGTGGCTCTCGATCCACCGCGACGACACCGCGACGGCCCTGCACACGCTGTCGCACATCGACGGCGCGATCCTCGCGCGACGGATCGCGGTGCCCGCGTTCTTCTCGGTCGGACTGATGGATGACATCGTGCTGCCGTCGGGGGTGTTCGCGGCGTTCCACGCCCTGGCATCCGAGGACGCCGCGATCGAGATCTACCCGTACAACGGCCACGAGGGCGGCGGATCACGCCACTGGGCGCGTCAGGTCGCGTGGCTCGACGCCCGCTTCGGCGTCGCCTCGAGCGCGTGAGTTGCCGCGATTTGTCGCCCGGCCGTGCCCGGAGGCGACAACTCGTGGCAACTCACGTGCAGGGGCCTCAGCGCCAGTCGCTGGGCGCGGGCCGCTTCGTCGAGGGCAGCGCCGAGGCTGCGGCCCACTCGTGCACCCACGGCTCGACGTCGGGCACGCCCTCGGGGCGTCCGACCGCGGCGAACAGCTCCTCGTGCGGCACGGTCCCGCCGGTGCGGCGGAGGATGCGGGCGCGGATGATCGCGCGCGCGAAGATCTCGCCGTCGACGACGGCGCGGTGCTCGAGGTAGACGGCGCGGTCGTCGTGGCCGAGCATGCGGGTCTCGAGCTCGAACCGCTGCCACAGTTCCAGCGAACGCCGGAACGTGATCGTCTCGGCCGCGACCACGGCGTACCAGCCGTGCGCCTTCATCGCGCCCGCGATGCCCGTGCGCGTGAGCAGGTCCCAGCGCCCGAGGTCGAACAGCGACAGGTAGCGGCCGTTGTTGAGGTGCCGCAGCAGGTCGATGTCGGTGGGCAGCACGCGGATGCGGATGCGTCCGACCGAGTTCGGGTCGACGGGGCCCTCGCGCCGCAGGCGACGCTGCGCGCGGAGGAGGACGAGAAGGGTGCGCCAGAGGACGTTCACGAGCCGCGAGCGTAGTGATCTTCCTACGAAGCGGCGATTCCTTTGTGCCCAGCCGACAACGCCGGGGGGTCGGGTCCGCGCGGCGGATACACCCAGGCCACCAGCACGACCGACACGATCATCAGCAGGAACCACGAAGACAGCTTTGACGCGTCGACCGGATGCCACCCGCCCACCTGCGACGGATACAGCCACGCGCCGGCGTACGTCGCGATGTTCTCCGCGAGCCAGATGAACACCGCGACACCGGCGAAGGCGAGGAGGAGTGGCATCCGGAATGTGCCCCGGAAGAAGCGGAAATGCATCATCGTGCGCCCCCACAGCACGAGGACCGCGAGGACGAGCACCCAGCGGAGGTCGACGATCCAGTGGTGGGTGAAGAAGTTCGCGTAGATCGCGGCGGCCACGATCGCCGTGAGCCACCGCCGCGGGTAGCGCATGAAACGCAGGTCGAACAGCCGGTAGACCCGCACCATGTAGCTGCCGACCGCGGCGTACATGAAACCGCTGTAGAGCGGGACGCCGCCGATGCGGAGGACGCCGTCGGCGGCGTACATCCACGACCCGACGTCGGTCTTGAACAGCTCCATCACCGTGCCGACGACGTGGAACAGCACGATGACGCGCAGTTCGCGGAGCGTCTCGAGCCGGCCGACGACCATCGCGACCTGGATCACGACCGCGGCGATCGTCAGGGCGTCGTTGCGGGCGAGCGCCGCGTCGTCGGGGTACCAGAGCTTCGCGGCGAGGACGGCCGCGAGGAACGCCGCCCCGAACACGCACGCCCACGCCTGCTTGAGCACGAAGACGGCGAACTCGACGAGACGCGCGCGGGCACCGGTGGCGGGGGCCGAGCGCAGCAGCCGGTTCGCGTACGCGTCGATGCGGGCCTCGACCGACGTGAGGGCGGGGCGCGCGATCATGCCCCGGATCGTGGCACGCGAGTCTGGCAGGACGCCGATGCCCTACCGCATCGCGGGGTCGTCGGCATCCGATTTCCGGGTGGCGGGAGGGCCGCGTAGAGTCGCGCCATGACTGCGGAAACCCGAACCGACATCGTCGTCCGTCCGGTACGCGATGTGGATGCCGAGGCCCTCGGCCGCGTGCACGCGACGTGCTGGCACGAGACGTACGACCACCTGATCAGCACGGCCGCCCTCGAGGCCGTCTCCCCCAAGCGCATGGCCGAGCTGTGGACCCACTGGGCCGCCCAGGGCGAGGACTACCGCATGCGTGCGGCCCTCGTCGACGGCGAGATCGTCGGCTTCGTCGGCTCGGGTCCCGCCCGCGACGAGGACGCCCCGCGGGCGCGCGAGCTGTACTTCATCTATCTGCTCGACCAGTTCCACGGAACCGGCATCGGCCAGCAGCTCTTCGACGCCGCCGTCGACGAGGGCGAAGAGCTGTACCTGTGGGTCGCGGAGGACAACCCCCGCGCCCACCGCTTCTACGCGCGGAACGGCTTCGCGCTGGACGGCGCGTCGCACGTCGAGCCCTTCCTCGGTGAGGAACTCACCGAGGTGCGCTTCGTCCGCTGACGTGCTGGAGATCTGGGCCCTCGAGGGCATCGGCGAGGTCACGCCCGGCACCGACCTGGTCGGGGTGATCCTCGAGGCCGCGGGCGGCTCGCTCCGTGACGGCGACATCGTCGTCGTCACGAGCAAGATCGTGTCGAAGGCCGAGGGCCGGATCCTGCACGCCGACGACCGCGAAGACGCGATCACGCGCGAGACCGTGCGGCTCGTGGCATCCCGCACCTCCCCCGCCGGGCACGTGACGCGCATCGTCGAGAACCGCCTCGGAATCGTCTCCGCCGCCGCCGGGGTCGACGCCAGCAACACCCCCGAGGGCACGGTGCTCTTGCTGCCGGTCGACCCCGACGCCTCGGCCCGGCGCATCGCCGAGGGCCTGCGCTCCGTCGCCCGAGTGGGCGTGATCATCACCGACACCCTGGGCCGCGCCTGGCGCGAGGGCCAGACGGATCACGCGATCGGGGCCGGCGGCATCCATGTGTTCGAAGACCTCCGCGGGACGTCGGATGCCGAGGGCCGCCCCCTCGTCGTCACCCTGCCGTGCGTGGCCGACGAGATCGCCGCGGCGACCGACCTCGTGAAGGGCAAGGCGTCGCGCCGCCCCGTCGCGATCGTGCGGGGACGCGCAGACCTCGTGGGCGATCTCGACCTGCCCGGCGCGCGCTCGATCGTGCGGGATCCCGAGCGCGACATGTTCCGCCAGGGAGCGGACGAGGCGTACGCCGAGGGCTTCGCGACGGGTCGCGCGGCGTGCGACTGACCCCCTGTCCCCCCTCGTCCCACATATAGGGGTGCATGTCCCACTTGTGGTCACCTGGAGAGGCCCGCACCGACCAGAAGTGGGACGAGGGGGCTCAGTCAGCGGATGCCGCGAGCGGCGAGCGCGTCGCCCAGGTCATCCGCGTGGCGCAGGGCGACCACCAGGAACGGCAAGGTTCCGCGCACGAGCGACGGACGGAGCCCCCGCGCGCGCTGGGCATCGCGCACCTCCGCGGCGTGGCGGGCGAGGACGGGGATCGTCGTGAGCGTCACCATCCACAGCAGGGCGACGCGCGCTGGGTCGATGCCGACGAGACGCAGCGGCCGCAGCCCTCTCTCGAGCGCGTCGAGCATCGCGGAGACGGGGGTCGTGAGCGGCACCACCCCCGCGATGAGGACGGCCGCCGCCACCCGGGCGGTGTTCGCCGCGGCCGGCTCGAGCCCGAGGAAGATCAGCTGCCCCGCCGCCGTGATGGCGATCATCCAGCGGAGTGCCCAGGCCTGGCCGCCGAGCGCGCGAAGCCCCCGTCCGACGCCCATTCCCGCCGCGGCATACACCGCGATCGGAACGGCGACCGCGATCGGGACCGTGATCCACACCGGCGGCAGCGCCGCGACAATGACCGCCACGACCGCGAAAACCGCGAGCTTCGGGCCGGCCGGCATCCGGTGCATCCATCCCGCGCCGGGGCGGTACATCGTCAGCACGCCAGGGCGCTCTCGTAGGCATCGACGACCGCGCCCGCGGCACCGGATGCTACGACCCGGCCGTCCGCGAACAGCACGGCCTCCTCGCACCGGCGTGCCAGGGCGAGGTCGTGCGTGACGACAATGAGCGCGTGCCCGGTGTCGGCGAAGAGGTGGTCGGCGACGGCGCGGGCGTTGCGCGCGTCGAGGAACGCCGTGGGCTCATCGGCGACGACCAGGTCGGGCTCGCGCACGAACGCACCGCACAGCGCGAGGAGCTGCTTCTGACCCCCGGAAAGGTCGTGGGCGGGGCGGTCGGCGAGGGCTTCCAGGCCGAAGCGTTCGAGTGCCGCGGCGACGCGGCGGTTTCGTTCCTCGCGCGCGAGGCGGAGCGGACGGAGCGAGAGCGCGACATCCTCGGCGACGGTGGGCATGATGATCTGCGCGTCCGGGTTGCTGAGCACGAGGGCGACGCGACGGCGGAGGTCAGCGGCATCCCTGTCCGGATCGAGACCGAGAACCTGCAGCTCTCCCGACGCGCGCCGCACGAGCCCGGCCGCGAGTCGGGCGAAGGTGGACTTGCCCGAGCCGTTGTCGCCGATGATCGCGATGGTCCGGGCTTCGAGGTCCAGGGTCACGTCGTGGAGCACCTCCGTGTCGCCGAGGCGGGCGGTTAGTCGCCGGCAGCGGATCACGCGTGCACGTCGGCCGGCGTCCGTTCACCGGCAGCCCCGCGCCACGCGCGCCGGAAACCTCGCGGATAGGCACGCACCAGCACCGACACCACGATCGTCGCAATAGCCGCTTTGAGGAGATCCCCCGGCACGAACACCAGGCTCGTCAGCGCCGTCTCGGCGAGCGGCAGACGCGTCACCAGGCTCTGCACCGGGATGCCGAGGGCGTAGATGGCGCCGATCCCCCCGACGATCATCGCCGCGGCGGTGCGCCACGCCACGGGACGACGTCCGCCCGCGTGCACGATCAGTCCGATAACGATAGCCCCGAGGATCCACCCGAGGGCGTACCCCGCAGTCGGTCCCAGGAAGACGCCGAATCCTCCCCGCCCGCCCGCGAGGACGGGGAGTCCCACTGCGGCGAGCGCGAGGAGGATCGACACCGAGAGCGCACCGAGCCACGGTCCGAGAACTGCGCCGGCCAGCATCACTCCGAGCGTCTGCGCCGTGATCGGCACGCCGCCGAAGAGGGGGAAGCTCCCGGGCAGCCCCAGGACCGCGATGAGCGCGGCGAAGACGGCGACGCGGGCGAGGTCGGTGGCATCGAGAGTGCGGGTCATGAGCACGCCTTTCCTGAACGGTGTTCACCTGAACAGCGTTCACTATACTCAGACGCATGGCACCCCGAGGACACTCCGCCGACGACGTCGCCCAGACGGCCCTGCGGATCCTCGATGATCACGGACTCCCCGACCTCACCATGCGCCGACTCGCAGCAGCCCTGGAGGTGCAGCCCAGCGCTCTGTACTGGCACTTCCCGAACAAGCAGACCCTGCTCGCGGAGCTCTCGGACAGGATCGTCGGCCGGATGGCATCCGGAATCCCCGTCGACCTCCGCACCGAAGCTCTCGCCCTGCGGGACGCTCTGCTCGCGTACCGCGACGGCGCCGAGGTCGTCTCGAGCACCCTCGCGCTCGGCCTCGGGTCGACGCTGGCGCACGATCGGCTGACCGCCGCGGTCGCCGCCGCCGGGTTCGACGCCGACACCGCGCGCCGCGGCGCCACCACGGTGCTGCACTACGTGCTGGGCTTCGTCTGGCACGAGCAGCAGCGCCTGCAGTACGACAGCCTCGGCGCGCGCGAGGGCACCTCGGGCCTCGAGAGCGACGACTTCGCCTTCGGACTCGACCTCATCGCCGACGGGCTGCGGGCGCGCGCGGGCGCGGGGCCGCTCGCGTAGGGGGTGGGTTGCGGGCGGGGCTGCGGGTTGCGGGCGCGGGCGGCGCGGCGGGGCTGCGGGCGGGGCGGCGCGGGTCGGCATTCGGCATCCATAAACGCCATCCGCTCACAGAAACACGCTCTGCACGCGTTTATGCGCGCAAACAGCGTTTATGCGTACTGGCGCGAGGCCGCCAGAGGGCAGAGCCGCGGGGCGCGCGGGGACCGCGCGAGGTAGCGGTCGGGCAGACGCCGGGCCGCAGCCGCGCATTCGGCATCCATAAACGCCATCCGCTCACAGAAACACGCTCTGCACGCGTTTATGCACGCAAACAGCGTTTATGCGCGCTGGCGCGGAGCGCGGAGCGCGGGGCCGGAGCGCGGGACCAGAGCGGGGGCGAGGGCATGGCGCGGCGCGGAGCCGCGGGAGGCGCGGCGCGGAGCCGCGGGAGGCGCGGCGCGGAGCCGCGGGAGGCGTGGCACGGAGCCGCGGTTGGGTGGGCGCGAGGCCGCGGCCGGCATTCGGCATCCATAAACGCCATCCGCTCACAGAAACACGCTGTGCACGCGTTTATGCGCGCAAACAGCGTTTATGCGCGGCTCGCGCGGAGCCGCGCGGACGCCCGCGCGCACGCGATGAGCGCGCAGCGCGCCGCACATCGTTTCGCCCGAGCAGTAGCCGCAAGGCCCTGCCCGCTCAGCGCATCTTCACGTCGCCGAAGAGCCGAGCGATCGGCGCCAGGACGCGCGGTCGCGCGGCCACCCATCCCGCGGCCATCATGAGCAGGGATGCCGCGAAGATCAGCAACCCGGTCGGGTCGCTCGTGAAGGCGTCGGGGTCGACCGCGCCGCGGGCGGCGTACATGTGATTCAGGTTGCGCAGGGCGCCCGTCGCCAGCACCAGCCCGACGTGCACGACGATGAACGCCACGAAGAACAGCATCACGGGGAAGTGGATTCTGCGCGCCCACTCGAGGGGGTACATCCGGTTGAGCTTCTCGGCGTTCTTGGGCCACACGCCCGACAGCCGCACGCCGCTGACGATCGCGAGCGGCGCGGCGACGAACGTGATCGCGAAGTACGACAGCTGCTGGAGGCTGTTGTAATTCACCCAGCCGTTCTCGGTGGGCCAGTCGAGCGAGACGTACTGCAGCGCGGCTGACAGCGCGTTCGGGAAGACCTCCCACGACGTCGGGACGATGCGCATCCACTGCCCGGTCGCGAACAGCAGGACGACGAAGACGACACCGTTCGCGATCCACAGGATGTCGACAGCCTGGTGGAACCACAGCGTCAGGCTGATGCGGCGCTTCTTGTTCTTCCGCGGGGACCAGAAGGCGCTCGGCCGCTTCTCACGCCGCACCTGCCATCCCGTGCGGATGATGAAGAGCAGGAAGAAGCTGTTGAGGAAGTGCGACCAGTTCAGCCATACGGGGAGCCCCACCGGCGCCCCCTCGGGGAGCGGGTACTCGCCCGGGAAGGCGGCCAGGAAGTCGCGCCCCGGCTCGAGAGCCAGGACGAACCGCGCGAGCAGCACCGCGATCCCGGCCAGCGCGAACGCGAAGACTCCGAGCACGATCATCGAGCCGAGCCACTGCAGCGGCGTGTAGGGGCCGATGCGGTGCGGTTCGGCCTTCGCGGGGCGAGGTGCGGATGCCGCGACGCCCGGCCACACCGTCCTCCGCACCGCGAGGGGCGGGCGAGGGGCGGCCGACGGGGTCGCGGATTCGGAAAGCGTCACCGGATTCGGATCGATCTCGCCGATGCGTCCGGATCTGCCGCCGTTCTCCGAATCTGCGCGCGCGGAAGCCGGCGGCCACGGCTCGCCACCCGAAACGCGAGGCAGCCCCCGCCGCACCTCCGACGCGGGCGCGGAGTCCGCGGCATCCGGATCCGAAAGAGGCTCACGCCCGGAACTCGCGGAATCCGCGAGACCGGCCGCATCCTGCGCGACCGACACGGCCGCGGATTCGGAAAGCGTCACCGGATTCGGATCGATCTCGCCGCTACGTCCGGATCCGCCGCCGTTCTCCGAATCCGCAACAACGGAACCTGGCGGCCACGGCTCGCCGTCGCCCCGCGCACCCTGCACCGGCGCGGCGCCCACCACGGAGATGTCGTCCCCCGCCTCGGGCGCGCCGGAGACCGCGGGCGGCCAGGGCTCCCCGCCGGGGACGCGCGGCAGCCCGCGACGCGGGTTGCGTGGTGTGGACGCCATCTATTTCTTCGGAGCCTCGAGCGCGCTGATCAGGTGCGGGACGACGGTGAACAGATCTCCGACGATACCGAAGTCGGCGATCGCGAAGATCGGCGCCTCGGCGTCTTTGTCGACCGCGACGATGGTGGTAGCGGTCTGCATGCCGGCGCGGTGTTGGATCGCCCCCGAGATCCCGAGCGCGATGTACAGCCGCGGCGACACGGTCACGCCCGTCTGTCCGACCTGCGCGGCGGCCGGCACGTATCCGGCGTCGACCGCCGCGCGCGATGCGCCGACCGCGGCGCCGAGCACGTCGGCGAGCTGCTCGACGAGCGCGAAGTTTTCGCGCGAGCCCACGCCGCGCCCTCCGGCCACCACGATGTCCGCGCCGCGCAGCTCGGGGCGCGACGACGGCGCGGCGGTCTCGGAGAAACTCTCGACTCGACCCGCCGGGACTCCGGATGCCACGACCTCCAGCCGCTCGACGACAAGAGGCTGCGTGTCGAGGCGCTCGGTGACCGCGCCCGGCCGCAGGGTGGCGACAAGCGGCCCGAAGGTCGGGGCACCCTCCACCGTGAATGCCCCACCGAAGGCGGAATGCCGCGCCACGATCCCGAGCTCGTCGCGGTCGAGACCCACCACGTCGGCAGCGAGCGGCAACCGCAGACGTGCGGCCAAGCGGGCCACGGCGTCGCGCGATTCGATGGAGTTCGACGCGAGCACGAGGTCGGGGCGCTCGCGCGCGACCGCCGCGGCGAGCGCGTCGACCACGGGAAGGGTCAGGGCGTCGGAATCGGCGTCGGCGGTGAGCACGCGCACCGCGCCGAGGCCGGCGGCCTCCTCCGCGGCGCGCGACGGTCCCACGACGACCGCGACCGACTCCCCCACCCGGCCGGCCGCGGCTAGCAGCCCCGCGGACGACGCGGCGAGCGCCCCATTGGGGAGTACCTCGAGCAGCACGAGCGCGACGGTCATCGCAGCACCCCCTCGTCGGCGAGGAAGGCGGCGAGCTTCTCGGCGGCGTCTCCGTCGTCGGTGATCTTGATCCCCGCCTCGCGGGGAGGGCGCTCGGTGACCGACAGCATGATGTACCGGGGCACGGCGGGATCCTCCGCCTCGACGCCGAGGGCCGTGGCATCCAGAGTCTCGTACGGCTTCTTCTTCGCCGCCATGATGCCCTTGAAGGTCGTGAACCGCCCCTCGGGCATCGCCTCGGTGATCGAGACGACCGCCGGGAGCGCGGCCGACACCCGCATCGTGCCCGCGTCGCTCACACGGTCGCCGGAAGCGGAGTCGCCCGTCAGCTCGAGGCTCGACAGCGCGGTCAGGTTCGGCACGGCGAGGATCTCGGCGACCATCGCGGGCAGCACGCCGCCACCCCCGTCGGTCGAGAGGTTGCCGGCGATCACGAGGTCGAATCCCGTGCGCCGGATGGCCGCCGCGAGCACCTCGGCGGTCAGCAGCAGATCGGCCCCGTGCAGCGCATCGTCGACGACGTGCACGGCGGACGTCGCTCCCATCGCCAGCGCCTTGCGCACCGTGGCCGCGGCCGATGCCGGCGCCATTGTCAGCACGACCACCTCGGTTCCCTCATGCGCATCGGCGTGGGCGAGCGCGGCCTCGACCGCGCGCTCGTCGATCTCGTCGAGCACGGGCGTCGCGGCCGCCCGGTCGGTCAGCCCGGTCTCGAGGTCGAGCCGGCGCTCGCCCCACGTGTCGGGCACTTCTTTGATCAGCACCACGATCTTCATCGACGCGGCTCCTTCGTTCGGGGGATGGATGCCACGGCCTCATGGCCACGGCCACGTTCGGGGCGCGGAGGCTTCGACAGGCTCAGCCACCGCTGCACGCCCCGCCGCCCGCGCGACGCCCGCGGAGGCTTCGACACGCTCAGCCACCACCGCACAACACAGGTCCCTGAGCCCGTCGAAGGGACCGGGCCCCCGCGCGACGCCCGCGGAGGCTTCGACACGCTCAGCCACCACCGCACAACGCAGGTCCCTGAGCCCGTCGAAGGGACCGGGCCCCCGCGCGACGCCCGCGGAAGCTTCGACAGGCTCAGCCACCACCGCACAACACAGGTCCCTGAGCCCGTCGAAGGGACCGGGCCCCCGCGCGACGCCCGCGGAGGCTTCGACACGCTCAGCCACC
>NZ_JBFBJJ010000019.1:0-74610 GCF_040686055.1 Microbacterium sp. NPDC086615 | reverse complement strand
CCGACCTCCCCTCGGGCGGCATCATCGTCGGTCTCGACGGCATCAAGGACGCGTACACGAACGGACGCGGAACGTTCCGCACCCGCGCGAAGGCGCCGGTGCGGCCGTGCGGCGTAGGGTGGCGCGGTGAGCATGTGGCGTGACGTCGTCCTCGTCGCCGTCGGCGGCGCGATCGGCACTGCCGCGCGCGCGGGCCTCACCCTCGCGGCGGGCGACGACCTCGGGCCCGCCCTCGTCCCGCTGATCAACGTCGTCGGGGCGTTCGCCATCGGCGTCGTGTTCGGTATCCGAGCCCGGATGCCGGAGTCCTCGCGCGCGCAGCGAGCGCAATTGTTCCTCGGCACCGGGGTCCTCGGCGGCTTCACGACCTACAGCGCGCTCGCCGTCGAGTCCGCCGATCTCGCGCAGCTGTGGTGGGGCGCGGCAACGGTGTTCGTGGGGACGGCGGCGGCATGGGGCGGCGTGGTCCTCGGGCGCGGGCGTCTTCGGTCGCGCTGAGCGGACGCTCAGCGGGCGCGGCACGCGCAGCGGCGGCGCGCGTCGCCGCGGGTGGTTGTCCGAGAGTCGAGAAAATGGTACAAATGTGCCACTTACGCCTCGCGGGCCGTCCGCGCGGTGACCCGACCCGGAGGCTCGATGATGACCGCCGCCCCTCAGATCGTCACGCTCGGCGCACACGTGCTCGACACGATCGTGCAACCCGTCGACGAGATCCCCGAGGGACAGGGGTCCCTCCTCGTCGATGAGATCGTCATGTCGGCGGCCGGCCCCGCGGGTGGGACCGCGCTGGTCCTCGCCAAGCTCGGCGCCCGCGTCGTCACGAGCGGCTCCGTCGGCGACGACGTGACCGGGCGGGTGCTGGTCGGGCTCCTCGCTGACCAGGGGATCGATGTCAGTAATCTCCGCGTGGGCGACCTCCCCACCTCGGCTTCGGTGCTCCCGATCCGTTCGGACGGGTCGCGCCCCGCCCTCCACGTGGTCGGCGCGAACGCCCTCGCGGCCGACGTCGTGCCGTGGGACGCGCTCGCCGCGGCCGACCACGTCCACATCGGTGCGCCCGAGCTGCTCGGTCCCGAGAATGTCATCGAGATCCTCGAGTACGCGCGCGACCACGGTGCCACGACCTCGCTGGACTTCCTCATCGGCGGTGAGCCGGCTTTCTACGCGCTGATCGAGCCTCTCCTCTCTCACACCGACTACGTGCTCCCCAACGCCGAGCAGGCGCTCGGCTGGACCGAGGCGGCCGATCTGCACGCGGCCGCGCACGCCCTGGCCGCGGCGGGCGCGCGCGTGGTCGCGATCACCGACGGCGGCCGAGACATCGTGCTCGTGGAGGGCGGGGAGCTCCGCGAGATCCCGATCGTCCCGGCCGAGCCGGTCGACACGAGCGGGGGCGGCGACGCGTTCTCCGCCGGCTTCGTGTTCGCGAAGCTGCGGGGGCGGTCCTCTGTCGACGCGGCGCGGTTCGGTTCGGCGACGGCCGCGCAGGTGGTGGCCGGGGTCGGAACCTCGTTCGGCACCTACGACGCGGCATCCATCGACGCTCTTCTGGCGACGGTGCCTCGGTGACGGACGCACGCACGGCCGCGGCCGACACGGCCCCGACCCCTGACGCGGCACAGCCGACCGGGGCACAGCCAACCGGGGCACAGTCCGCGGCGGCGCCCGCGGACGACGCCCGCGAGCGCGTCGCGGCCGTGTGCCGCGCGCTCGCCGCCGACGGACTGGTGAAGGGGACGGCGGGCAACGTGAGCGTGCGCGTCGACGGCGGGATCGCGATCACCGCGACCGGTGTGGTCTTCGCAGAGGCGGTGGCCGATGACGTCGTGATCGTCGGTGAGGACCGGCACCTCGTACTCGGCCACCTCGCGCCCAGCTCGGAGCTCGATCTGCATTTCGCGGCGTACGCCGACGACGCGGTGGGCGCCGTCGTGCACACGCACGCTCCGGCTGCCATCGCCGTGTCGCTCGTTTCGGACCGTCTGCCCTGCGTGCACTACCAGCAGCTCACCCTCGGCGGCGAGATCGAGGTCGTTCCGTTCTCGGTGTTCGGTTCGCGAGAGCTCGCCGAGACCACCGGCGACGCGCTCTCGAGCGCGAACGCCGTGATCCTCGCGCACCACGGTGCGGTCACGACCGGTCGCGACCTCGCCGACGCCGTCGCTCACACCGCACTGCTGGAGTGGGCGTGCGACATCTACCTGCGCGCCCGCGCCGCGGGCGACCCCGCCGAGCTGAGTCCTGCGCAACAGGCCGACGTCGTCGCCGCGGCGGTCGCCACCGGCTACGGACAGAAACACGAGGCGTGAGATGACGTTCGACTCCCTGAGTCCGCTCGACGGTCGCGTCGTCGGGACGTTCCCCGTGCACGACGACGACGACGTCCGTGCGGCCGTGGCCCGCGCTCGTCAGGGCGCGCGCGGATGGCGGGTCCAGGGGTTCCGCGGCAGGCGCCGCATCCTCGACGCGTGGCGGCGCGACATCGCCCTGCACCTCGACGAGCTGATCGCCGTCGTGCGGGCCGAGACCGGCAAGCCCGCCGGCGACGCGCGTCTCGAGATCATGCTCGCCCTCGACCACCTCGCCTGGGCGGGCGGGCATGCCGAACGCACCCTCCGCCGCCGCCGTGTGCGCGCGGGCCTGCTCATGCTGAACCAGTCCGCGAGCCTCGGGTATCTCCCGTACGGCGTGGTCGGGGTGATCGGCCCCTGGAACTACCCGGTGTTCACCCCGATGGGCTCGCTCGCGTATGCGCTCGCCGCGGGCAACGCGGTCGTGTTCAAGCCGAGCGAGTACACCCCCGCCGTGGGCGACTGGCTTCGCCGCGCGTTCGTGCGGGCTGGGGGAGCGCCCGAGGTCTTCGAGATCGTGACCGGCCTCGGTGACACCGGCGCGGCGCTGTGCCGGGCGGGCGTCGACAAGATCGCCTTCACCGGCTCGACGGCGACAGGAAAGCGGGTCATGGCCGCGTGCGCCGAGACCCTCACGCCGGTCGTGATCGAGGCGGGCGGCAAGGACGCCCTGCTCGTGGATGCGGATGCCGACATCGAGGCCGCCGCGGATGCCGCGGTGTGGGGCGCCTACTCGAACGCCGGTCAGACCTGCATCGGGATCGAGCGGGTCTACGCGCACACACTCGTCTACGACCGTGTCGTTCAGGCCATCTCGGAGCGCGTGCGCGAACTGCGCGCGGGCACCGACGACGCGGCGCGGCTGGGTCCGCTCACGATGCCTCGCCAGGCCGATGTCGTGCGCGAGCACATCGCCGACGCGCTCGCCTCCGGCGGGGTGCTCCGCGAGGGCGCGGTCGCCCCGACCGGGCAGACGATCGCGCCGGTCCTCCTCGTCGACGTCCCCGAGTCGTCGGCGGCGGTGCGCGAAGAGACGTTCGGCCCGACCCTCGTCGTGAACCGCGTGGCATCCATGGACGAAGCCGTCGCGAAGGCGAACGCGGTCCGGTACGGGCTGTCCGGCGCCGTGTTCTCGAGGCGGCGAGGACGTGCCCTCGCCGAGCGTCTGCGCGGGGGCATGATCGCGATCAACTCGGTCATCTCGTTCGCGGCGGTGCCGTCGCTGCCGTTCGGGGGTGTCGGCGACTCCGGTTTCGGGCGGATCCACGGGGCCGACGGTCTGCGCGAGTTCGCCTACGCGAAGGCGATCACGCGTCAGCGCTTCCGACTGCTCACCCTCACGACGATGCGGCGCACACCGAGAGTCGACGCGCTCGTGCAGCGGATCATCCGCCTCCTGTACGGGTGAAAGCTCAGCGCACCGAGCGCACCCGCAGGACGATCGCCGCTCCGAGAAGACCCGCCACCCCGCTCGCGATGAACAGCCCCGGGAAGCCCCCGAAGAGCACGACGGCCCCGGCCCCGAGAAGGGGACCGAAGGCCTGCGGTCCCGCCATGGCGATGTTCATGATGCCCACGTCCTTCCCGCGCGTCTCGGCCGACGGGAGCACCTGGGTCGCGAGCGCCTGGTCGACCGCGAAGAAGCAGCCCTGCCCCAGCCCGAGCAGGACGGCCCCCACGATCGCGGTGCTCTCGGCCGGCGCGACGGCGAGCAGGAGAGCGGACACCGCCTGGGCGGATCCGGATGCCACGACGAAGACCCTCCGCCGTCCGAGCACGTCGCTGAGCTTGCCGAGCGCGATCGAAGCCGCGATCGTGACGACCATGTAGATCACCGTCGTGAACACGAGGAACCCGGTGGGGTCGGCGACGCCGAGGGCGAAGGTGAAGAAGTACAGCAGCATCGTGGTCGCGATCGCATTGCCGAGGTTGATGAGCACGCGACTGGCCACGGTCCAGGCGAAGTCGGGGTGGCGGCGCGGATCGACCCAGATGGATGCCAGCACCGATCGTGCCGTGAGGGGCCCCAGCCGAGCGGCATCCGCCGCGGTCAACGGCGCATCGCGCAGCATGACGACAAACGGCACGGCGAGGACCACCGCGCAGACCGCGAGGGCGAGGTAGCCGGAGGGGATGGTCGTGAAGACCGCGGTCACCAGCACGATGCCGAGCAGGATGCCGAGGGCGTTCGGTGCCGAGATCCACCCCGACACCAGTCCTCGCTGGCCCTCGGGAACCTGGTCGGCCATCACGGCGGTCAGGGCTGCCGAGGCCATGCAGAACCCGAGCATGACGACGGTCCACAGGACGATCGTGCCGAGGGTCTCGGTCTGGATGCCGAGCAGGGCGAGGCCGACACCGGACGTCAGCGCTCCGCCGAGGATCCACGGCCGCCGCCTCCCGAAGCGCGATCGCGTGCGGTCGCTGAGCGCCCCCACGATCGGATAGGCGACCACGACGAACGCTCCGGCGACCGCGCTGACGAGACCGTAGGAGACGAGCGAGACGAGCCACTCGTCCGAGCTGTGCTGGGCGGCGATCTGGAGGGGGAGGAGCACCTGGACGGGCACGAGCTGGGCCATCCACAGGCCGAGCCACGCTCCGGCGAAGGCCGAGATCCACCCCGCGTGCACGGGGCGGGTGGGTTCGGCGTAGGCGGCGACCGGGGCGGTCTGCCCCTCGGTGGTCATCGACGCGTCCCCTCGGCGTGCGCGGAGAGGCGCGTGAGCGCCCATGCACCGGCGTCGCCCACGGCATCCCGGGCGTCCTTCAGGGCTCCGCAGGCGTTGAAGAAGCCGTGGATCTGACCCGTGTGGTTCACGAGGGTTGTTTCGACGCCGGCGTCTTCGAGACGCCGCGCGTAGGCGATTCCCTCGTCGCGGAGGACATCGAAGCCCGAGACGGCGACGTAGGCGGGTGCGAGCCCCGTGAGGTCGTCGGTCAACAGGGGCGAGACGAGCGGATCGTCGGCGCGACCGCCGCCCGTGAGGTAGTGGGCGGCGTACCAGTCCATCTGCGCCTCGGTGAGGAAGAAGCCGTCGGCGAACAGCTCGTACGAGCGGTGCTTGCGCGAGAGGTCGGTGACCGGGCAGAACAGGATCTGGAACGCGGGCGCACCCTCGACGTCATCGCGCGTGACGATCGAGGTGACCGCCGCCACGTTGCCGCCGGCGCTCTCGCCGCCGACGCCCACGGTCGCCGCCACCCCGCCGTAGCGCGCGGAGTTGTCGCGGACCCACCGGAAGGCGTCGATGCAGTCCTCGAGCCCGTCGGGGAACGGGTTCTCGGGGGCCAGGCGGTACCCGACCGAGACCACCGTCATGCCGGTGCTCTTCGCGAGCGTGCGGCAGGTGGCATCCGCACTGTCGACGGAGCCCAATACCCACCCGCCGCCGTGGAAGTACACGATCGTGCCGGGGGACGGGCGGTCGATCCGCGCTCGGTAGACGCGTCCGGGAACGCCGCCCGCGCGCGTCGGGATCGTGATGTCCTCCCGTTGCGTGAGGCGAGTGGTGCCGGCGAACGTCCACGCCTCGAGCTCGATGTGGGCGCGCGCCTCGTCGAGGGGGAGGCGCTCGAAGTGGGCACCCGGGGAGTCGTTCATCACCCGTAGCGAGGTCTGCACCGCCGGGTGGAGGGTGTTGCCGTCGATGACGACGGGGCTGCCGTTCACGGAGCGGAGCACGGCGGGAGGCATCGAGCCGAGGGCGCGCGCGCCCCAGCGGAGCAGGTGGTCCTGGGGGCGGGGACGGATCATCGAGGAACCCTTCTGTCGATCACGGCAATGGGATCGACTATCGGGTTACTTTATTGCACAGAAGTACTGATTTCTGTATCGGTCGTGTGAATTCCGGGCGTACGACTCTGCGCTTGGTATCCAAACATGTACATTTGTGCCAATTAGTCGGCGGAGCGGTCCTCGCTCAACGACGACGTGGTGGCAAGGGTCACGAACCCGACGATGGCGGCGCGCAAAGCGTGCGCCAACGACTGGAACTGGACCTCTTCGGAACGGGCGATGCGATGCAGGGCGAAACCGTCGATCAGGGCGACTACCGCGGCGGCGGCGTGCGGGTCGGTCACGCCGTTGCTGCGCAGGACCGCCGCCGCCAACGCCCTCGTCTCGTCGAGGATGCGTTCGACGTGCTCCCGGAGGGCCGGGTGGCGCGAGGCGAAGAGATAGATCTCGAACTGCGCCACGGTGTTCTCCTGCGACTGGTTGCGCACGATCTCGACGAACTCGTCGATCGCCGCGCCGGGGTGGTTCCCACCGGTCTCCAGCAGCGAACGGAACTGCTGCAGACGATCCATCTCGGCCGCCATCGCGTGCGCGACGGCCTCGCCGATCATGTCGTCGAGGGAGTCGAAGAAGTAGGTCGTCGACGAGTGCGGTACCCCCGCCGCCGCGGCCACCGCGCGGTGCGTGACGGCCGCGATCCCGCCCTCCGCGATGATGCGGAGCGTCGCGTCCAGCAGCAGCTCACGTCGTGCGCGGCCGCGGGCTCGCATCGATCGACTCGTCGTCTCGCTCACGCTGCCCTCCTCGCCGACCGCGCGGGTCGGTGCCACACCAGAAACGGAGCAAGCCTATGACCGGTTCCTCACTCGCCGCGGACCGTGCTCCCGCGACCGACGTCGACGTGGTGGTCGTCGGTGCGGGCCTCTCGGGGCTGACGGCCGCCCACCGTCTGCGTCAGTTCGGCGCGTCTGTCGCCGTGTTCGAAGCCGCCCCCCGCGTCGGGGGACGCGTCTCGTCGGCCGAGGTCGACGGCGTTCACGTCGATCTCGGCGGCACTTTCGTGGGTCCGGGCCAGGACCGCATCCTCGCGCTCGCCGAGGAGGTGGGGGTCTCGCGCTATCCGACCTACTCCGCCGGCCGCAACGTGATCCGCTGGCGCGGTGAGCACCGGCGTTACCGGGGCACCGTGCCCCCCGTGGGGGCGAGTCTGCTCGACGTGGGTCGCATCCAGCTCACCCTCGACCGCCTGGCGCGGACCGTTCCGTGCGGTGATCCGGCCGCGGCCGCACATGCGGCGGAGTGGGATGCCGAGAGCCTGGGGTCGTGGCTGCGCCGCTCGCGCGCCTCGGCGGCGGCCCGCGACCTCATCGCCATCGCGGGCCGGACGACGTGGGGGTGCGAGCCCGACGAGCTCTCGTTCCTGCACGCCCTGCACTACATCCACCAGGCCGGCGGACTGTCGTCGATGCTCGACACCGAGGGCGGCGCGCAGGAGGAGCACTTCGTCGAGGGGTCGCACGAGATCGCCGTGCGCCTCGCCGCGCAGATCGGTCCCGCCCTCCGCCTGAGCGCGCCGGTGCGGTCGATCCAGGTCACCGACGAGGGCGTGCGCGTCTCGACCGCCGACGAACATGTCACGGCGCGCACCGTCGTGGTCGCCGTCCCTCCGTCGCAGCGCGGGCGGATCGACGTCTCGCCCGCCCTGCCGCCCGTCCACACGCAGATGGCGCAGCGCTGGCCCGCCGGAGTGCTGTCGAAGGCCTACGCGATCTACGAGCGTCCGTTCTGGCGCGACAGTGATCTGTCGGGTCAGGGGCTTTCCGACACCGGCCCGGTCTTCATCACCTTCGATGCGGGTCCCGCCCGCTCCGACGGTCCCGGTGTGCTGCTCGGGTTCATCGGCGGCGTCTACGCCCGCGAGTGGGACGAGCTTCCCGAGCCCGAGCGGCGGGCGCGCGCGCTGTCGTCCCTCGCCGACCTCTTCGGCCCGCGGGCTCTGGATGCCGTCGGGTACATCGACCAGCGCTGGGGAGCCGAGCCGTGGGTCGGCGGAGGACCCACCGCCGCGCCGGGACCGGGGGCCGTCGTGCCCTATGCCGCCGCCGTCGGTGCTCCGGTCGGTCCGATCCTCTGGGCGGGAACCGAGACCGCGGAGCGGTGGACCGGGTTCATGGACGGTGCCGTCCGCGCCGGTGAAAGAGCTGCCCTCCAGGCGCGGAGCATCCTCGCCTCTTCTTCGACCGATCACGAGCAGACGGGAGCCGTCCGATGACCTGGCGCCGCGAGTACACCCACCTGACCACCGCCACCGCGGAGGCCGTGTGGAAGAGATGGACGACCCCCGAGGACTGGGCGATCGACGATCCCGATCTGCGCGAGGCCATCTTCGCGACGCCACCGCGCGTCGGCGCGACAGGGCGCGTCGTCAACCACGGGACGCCCGCGCAACGGTTCACCTTCACCGAGCTGCAGCCCGGACTCGCGATGAACTTCCGTATCGGCCTGCCGGGTGCGGTGCTGTCGTTTCCCCACCGGATGCGCCAGACCCCCCACGGGCTGTCGGTGACGCACGCGGTGGAGATCACCGGTCCCCTCGCCGCGGTGTTCGGGCCGCTGGTGGGGCGCAAGATCGCGGCGGGGCTACCCGCCGTCGTGCGACTCGTCACGACGAACGCGCTCGCCGACATGGCCGCGGAGGGCTGAGCCCGTGTCGATGGCGATGAAGCTGACGTCGGCGGCGATGTGGATCAACGCCACGAGCATCCGCCGGACGCTCGCCCGGGACGACTATCTCTCGACGCTGTCACCCGACCGCCGCCCCGTCGATCCGCCGGCGCGGCTGCGCCGCTCGGGCCGGGTCGTCGTGACGAGACCCGGCGGACTCCCCGTGGTCCGCTATGAGCCCGCGACGCGCACGCCGGGCGTCGAGCTGATGTACCTGCCGGGCGGGGGGCTCGTGAACCCGCTCGTCGCGGAGCACTGGTGGATCGTCGAACGCCTCGCGCGGAGCACGGGAGCGGCGATCACCGTCGTCAACTACCCGCTCGCCCCCGAGCACGACGCGGAGGAGACCGCGACCTTCGTCGATGCCGAGTACGCGCGTCTGGCTCGCCGCGCGGGCTCGTCGAGGCTCCTCGTCGCGGGGGACTCGGCGGGCGGGACGGTCGCTCTCGGGCTCGCGTCCCGCGTCGAGCGCCGCCCCGACGCGCTCGTGCTCTTCTCGCCGTGGCTCGACCTCGAGCTCGAGAACCCCACGATCGCGCGCCGCGTGCGACGCGACCCGTCCCTGCGCGTGCCGGGACTGCGCGCGGGTGCGGTCGCGTGGGCGCGCGGTCGGTCGCTCCGGGATGCCGCGCTCAACCCGATCCGCGCTGATCTGGCGGGCCTGCCGCCCACGGTCATCTTCCAGGGCGGCCGCGACATCTTCTTCGACGACGCGGTGTCGTTCGCCGCGCGGGCGCGTGAGGCGGGTTCCGCGGTGCGGCTGGAATCGGCGCCTGATGGCTTCCACGTCTATGTCGGCGCGTTCTGGACGCCGGAGGCCCGTGCCGCCTTTGCGCTGACCGGAGAGATCGCCCGGGATCCGTCTTGCATCCTGACATAGCTGTACATATGTGCAACAATTTCGGCAGGGTGACGACGGTGCGCCCGGATCAGGAGAGACGATGGCTGCTCGATACGACCTCGCGAAGGTGAAGCTCGGCAAGCTCATGACCGACCCGGATGCCGAGGCGATCATCCTCGATGTCATCCCCGACCTGAAGAAGAGCCCCACGTACCTCGTGGCGAAGACGCTCACCGCGAGCGCGGCCCTGCAACTGGCGGCCGCTCAGCTCGGCGCGGAGAAGGCGGCCGAGCTGCGTCGCCGGGTCGAGGCACTCGAGGCCTGACGCCTCCTTCCCGCGGGGGTGCGGGAGGGGCGACGGGGAGTGCCTGCCGCGTAGATTGGCCCTCGTGACCCCGCTCGTCTTCGCCGCCGTCGCCCTCGCGGGCGGAATCGGTGCGGCGGCGCGGTACCTGCTCGATGTCGCCATCCGTCGGCGGACGGGCGAGAGCTTCCCGTGGGGCATCCTCGTCGTCAACCTCTCGGGGGCGCTGGTGCTCGGCATCCTGAGTCGCCTTCCCGCGGACGAGGCGTGGAGGTGGATCGTGGGGACGGGGCTGCTCGGCGGCTACACGACCTTCAGCGCTGTCGCGGTGGCGACCGCGCTGTTCGCCGAGGAGGGGCGGACGCGGACGGCGACGGTCTACGCCCTCGCCTCGTTCGTGGGGTCGGTTCTCGCCGCCCTCGCCGGGTTGGCCATCGGTTCGCTGGTCTGACGCGGCCTCGCCCTCGGGGGTGCGTGGGATACTGAGCGTCGATACAACTCTGTATCGAATCGCGATCCCGAGAGGTCCTTCGTGTCGTATCTGGCCGTCCTGAGCCTGAAGAACCGCGCCCTGATCGCCCTCGTCACGATCGTCGCCGCGATTTTCGGCGGCCTCGCGCTGACGAGCCTGAAGCAGGAGCTCATCCCTTCGATCCAGTTCCCGCAGCTCGCCGTCGTCACGACCTATCCCGGCGCCTCGCCCGAGGTGGTCGAGGCCGACGTGTCGACACCGATCGAGAACGCGATCCGCGGCGTGGACGGGCTCGAGTCCACGACGGCCACCAGCACGACGAACTCGTCGATCGTCTCGGCGTCCTTCACCTACGGCACCGATCTCGCCTCGGCGCAGCAGAAGATCCTGGCCGCGATCGCGCGCATCAAGGACCAGCTCCCCGAGTCGGCCGACACCACCGTCGCGTCGGCGAGCATCGACGACTTCCCGGTCATCCAGCTCGCCGTCACCGGCTTCAGCGACGCCGAGGCCGTCCAGTCCACACTGCAGACGAGCATCATCCCCGACCTCGAAGACGTGGAGGGTGTCAACGGCGCGCAGATCGTCGGCGGAACGGGTCAGCGGGTCACCATCACGCCCGACGCGGGCAAGCTCGCGGAACGCGGGTACACGCAGCAGTCGATCACCGACGCCCTCGACGCGAACGGCGTGCTCTTCCCGGGCGGATCGATCACCGAGGGCGATCAGACCTTGACCGTCCAGACGGGCGCGAAGCTGACCAGTGTCGACGAGATCTCAGCGCTTCCCCTCGTCCCCTCCGATGCCGCGCAGTTCCGCGCCGGCGCCACGACGATCGCCGATGTCGCCAGCGTGGCTCTGCAGGCCGACCCCACCACGACCCTGTCGCGCGTCGACGGCAAGCCCGCCCTGACGATCGCCGTCACGAAGCTCCCGGCCGCCAACACCGTCGACGTGTCGCGCGGAGTGCTCGCCGCCCTCCCGGGGTTGGAGTCCACGCTCGGCGACGGCGCCACCTTCACGGTCGTCTTCGATCAGGCCCCCTTCGTGGAGCAGTCGATCGAGGCGCTCGCCCAGGAGGGTCTGCTCGGGCTCGTCTTCGCCGTCGTCGTCATCCTGATCTTCCTCATGTCGGTGCGCTCGACCCTCGTCACGGCGATCTCGATCCCGACGAGCGTGCTGATCACCTTCGTCGGGCTCCAGGCGTTCGGCTACTCGCTGAACATCCTGACCCTGGGTGCCCTCACCATCGCGATCGGTCGCGTCGTCGACGACTCGATCGTGGTGATCGAGAACATCAAGAGGCACTACGTCGGTGACGCCGAGAAGATCCCGACCATCGTCCGCGCCGTGCGCGAAGTGGCGGCCGCGATCACGGCATCCACGATCACCTCGGTCGCGGTGTTCCTCCCGATCGCGTTCGTCGGCGACGTGACCGGCGAGCTGTTCCGTCCCTTCTCCCTCACCGTCACGATCGCGATGGCCGCTTCGCTGCTGGTGTCGCTGACGATCGTGCCGGTGCTGGCGTCGTGGTTCCTCAAACCGGGCACCGTGGTCCGGGATGCCGAGGGCAACCCGATCGACCCCGAGGCCGCCGACGCGCCGCCCTCGCGCCTGCAGAAGGGGTACGTGCCCATCCTCCGGTGGACGCTGAAGCACTCCTGGGTCACGCTCACCGTGGCCGTGCTGGTGCTCGGCGGCACCCTCGCCGCGGTGCCCCTGCTCAAGACCGACTTCCTCGGGGACTCGGGCCAGAACACCTTCACCGTGACCCAGAAGATCGGGTCCGCTCCGAGCCTGGATGCCGAAGACGCCGCCGCGCAGAAGGTCGAGGCCGTGCTCCTCGACACCCCCGGTGTCGAGACCGTGCAGACCTCGATCGGCTCGAGCGGATCGGCCCTCCGGGACGCGTTCTCGGGCGGCGGGTCGGGCATCACCTACTCCATCACCTCGCAGGCGGGCGTCGATCAGGTCGACCTCCGCGAGCGCGTGCGCACCGAGCTCGAGGGGATCACGGATGCCGGCGAGATCGAGGTCGCCGCCTCGGGCGGCGGCCTGGGGTCCACCGACATCACCGTCGACGTGACCGCCGCCGACGGCCAGTCCCTCCAGGAGGCGAACGACGCCGTCGTCGCGGGCCTGCAGGGCAAGGACGGCATCGGGCAGGTCACCAGCAGCCTCTCCGCGTCGCTACCGTTCGTCTCGGTGCGTGTCGACCGCGCGGCCGCGGCCGAACGCGGGCTGTCGGAGCGCACGGTCGGCGCGCTCGTGTCCAACACGATGCAGCCGCGCCAAGCCGGCACCGTCGAGATCAACGGCCGCGGCGTGACGGTGTACGTCGCCGCGGAGAATCCGCCCGCGACGGTCGACGCGCTGCGCGCCCTCGAGATCCCGAGCGCCGGCGGGACCGTACGCCTCGATGAGATCGCGACGGTCGAGCAGAGCCAGACGCCCCCGTCGATCACGACCGCGCGGGGCCTGCGCACCGCGACGGTGACCGTCACCCCCACGACCGATGACCTGGGCAGCTCTTCGTCGAGCGTGAACGCGGCGCTCGCCGACGTGCAGCTCCCGGAGGGGGCGACGGCGAAGGTCGGTGGCGCGGTCACCGATCAGCAGGATGCCTTCGGGCAGCTGGGTCTCGCGCTGCTGGCCGCGATCCTCATCGTCTACGTCGTCATGGTGGCGACGTTCAAGTCACTGCGTCAGCCGCTCGAGCTCTTGGTGTCCGTGCCGTTCGCCGCGACCGGAGCGATCCTCCTGCTGCTGGTGACCGGGGTGCCGCTGGGCGTGGCCGGCATGATCGGCGCCCTGATGCTCGTCGGCATCGTCGTGACCAACGCGATCGTGCTCATCGACCTCGTGAACCAGTACCGCGCGCGGGGTCTCAGCGTTCACGATGCCACCATCGTCGGCGGCTCACGGCGTCTGCGCCCGATTCTGATGACCGCGCTCGCCGCGATCTTCGCCCTCGTGCCGATGGCGCTGGGCATCACCGGGCACGGCGGGTTCATCTCGCAGCCGTTGGCCGTCGTGGTGATCGGCGGGCTGGTGTCGTCGACGTTCTTGACGCTGCTGGTGCTGCCCACGCTGTACAACCTCGTCGAGGGAGCGCGGGAGCGACGCCTCGCCCGGCGTGCGGCGCGCGCGACGCATGAGGACGACGCACCGGAGGTCGTTGCAGAGGATGGACACCCGCTGAGCCGACGCGAGCTGCGCGACCGGCACTGAGCGCGCCGACGGCGCGACCCGTGGGGTGCGCGGCGATGACGGAGCGCGTCGAAGTCGCCGTGCGGGTGTCCGGTCCCTTCGACGGGCTCAGGGACCTGTGGCCGGCGCTGTCCGTGCGACCGGTGCGGACCGACGCGAGGCGGCCCGTGGACGGCTGGCAGGTGGCGAGATCGCGCGACGCAGTGGGATGGGGTGCGACGACGTGGAACCGCGCAGCGGGACGCGGGCTCCGTGACCAGCGCAGCGTGAGGGTCCGCCCGACGGCGACGACCGGAGCGCCGGCGGAAGCCGAGCGACGCGCGGCGACGTCGGCGCCCGTCGTGGGGGGAACGGCGCCGGCCTGAGCGAGAGCGTGCGTGAAGACGCCGGACCACCCGAACATCGCCGCGAACGCGATCACCTCGAACAGCGCGAGGTTGATGGTCGCGGTGACGAACAGCCAGGCGCCGGCGAACAGGAACACGAACACGAGGGCGGTCGAGATCGCCAGGCGCCGGTGCAGACGGTGCAGCAGCACGGGCGTGGTGATGAGCAGTGCGGCGAAGCCGAGGACCATCATGCCGGCGACCTTGTCGTGCAGATCCTTGTTCGTGTTCAGGGGAACGCAGCCCACGAGCGCGAGGTTGACACCGATCACCGAGAGGCAGATCAGCGCCACCGTCGCGGCTCCGCGGCGACCCGCGCGTGAACCGAGCCGGCGAAGGTCGCGGCGGACCCGGAAGGCGTAGACGACGACGAGAGCACCCCCGACCTTGAGCGTGGTGTTGAAGAAGGCGCCCGACACATCGTGGAAGGTCCCGAGCTGGCTGAAGTGCAGCTGCCACCACAGCGGATCGGTCGTGGTGACGATCGAGGCCAGGATGCCGCCCACGAGCACGACCAGGACCACCGCCGCCAGGTGCATCGTCGAGAGGGTGCTCGCGCGCCGCGCCAGAGAGCGCGACGCCGTGAGCACCTCACGGGGGGTGATGCGGAAGGAGGGGGAGGAAACGGTTGATCGGACCGCGAGGCTCATTTTCGGGCACTTTCCCTGAGGCGTGGACCGAGAGCCCCCCAGCACCGCGAGACCCTCGGCCCCCGTCGGCTAATCGGGTAAAGCCGAGAATCGAATGCCTTCGGTCCCCGGCGTCGACGGAGACCGTCAGCAGAATGCTAACTTTTCTGTCGCCTCCAGAGGAAATGTCTTGCGAAGAAATACCCCAGGTCGTAAGGGAAAAATATGTCCCCCAAAAGGGGGACATATTCATTTGTTATGCGCTAAAACGAATACCCCACTCCCGCGTGAGAATGGCATTCGGTGCCAATGCGTGCACGTCAATTCCGGAGGCGAAGGCGTTCGCGGGTGCGGTCATCGGCTCGATCGCCACGGCGAGCGGCTGCCCGGGATAGCGATCGGTCGTGAACACCTGCGCCCACCCGAATCCGGCGTCCTGCCACAACTGCAGGACGCGACCGTCGGGGGCGGTGAGTGTGTGCACGGCCCGACCGTCGGCATCCCTCTCCAGACCCCGGTACCCGTTGTCGAGTGAGGCGTCCCCGAGGCGCCGGCCATCACGAAGGTCGGTGTCGGCGTCGACCGGCACCTCGTCGATCGGGATGTTGCGCTCGTCCAGCACGAGCGTGGTCGTCCCGGTCGACCGGATGACCAGGTCGGCGGTCTCGACCCCGCTGATCTGCAGGTACGGATGCACGCCGAGGGCGACAGGGGCGGTCTTGGCGCCGACGTTCTCGATGTGGTGAGCGACGTGCAGCCCGTCGTCCAGCAGCGTGTACGTCACGCGCGTCCGCAGGTGGAACGGGTAGCCCGTCTGCGGCACCACGTCGGCGCCGAGGATGAGCCGCTCGTCGGTGTGCTCGATCGGCTGGTACGTGCCGAATCGCAGCAGTCCATGGCTGGCGTTGCCGAACTTCGGCTCGCTGATCGCGAGCTGCAGCTCTTCGCCCTCGAAGGAGTACTTGCCGTCACGGATGCGGTTCGGCCACGGAACGAGGACGACACCGGATGCCGCGGGCGTCGGCTGATCGTCGGGATAGGGCGGCACGAGGTCGACGCCGCCGACGGTCAGGGCCCGGAGGGCGGCGCCCACCTGGGTGATCTCGGCGGAGGAGTGCGCTCCGCGGAGGCGGAAGCGGTGTCCGGTCGGGTCAGCGGTCATGACGAAGCCTTTCGCGTACGGGGTGGACGCTGCAGCCACGGCCGCAGCAGTCGGGTGACCCACGGGAGCACCGCGTAGGTCATGACGGGGGTGAGCATGAGGGTCGTGGCCAGCACGCGCACGACGAGGGGGATCTCGGCGAACCCCGGGATGAAGCCCAGCAGCCACGATGCGAGCAGGTTGGTGGGGAAGAAGCCCACCCAGATCGTCACGGCTTGCTTCCAGCGCGGGGGAGCCGCCGGCACCGGCTGTTGCACGGGGGAGGTGGTGGCATCCGTCGGGTGGAGGACCGATCCGAAGGAAGCGTCGAACCAGCCCTCGATGCCGGTGCGGCGCTCGACGCGCTCCTCGCGAGCGAACGGCCGCCCCGAGTCGAGCCACCACTGGCGCTGTGTCGAGGTCTCCCACCCCTCGAGCGTCGTGATGTCGCGGAAGCGGTACAGCATGTACCAGAGGTCGCTGTCTTCGCCCGCGCGCACCCACCCCGAGCCGAGGAAGCCCGGGAAAGCGGTCGCGAGGTCGGTGCCGGCCTGCATCCAGGAGGTCGCTTCGGCGGTGCGCGTCGGGTCGATGCGCCGCTCGATCGCCACCGTGATGGGGTGGGCGTCGGTGTCTGCCATGCGTCCATCTTCGTGCAGACGGGGGCTCGGCCGGGGTCGATGGGATGTCCCAATTTGTGCGGTTTCGGGCTGTCGAACCTGCACAATTCGGGACATGTGTGCGGGACGTCAAGGAGCGTGTCCCACATTGTGCGAGACATGGGCGGCAAACCAGCACAAAGTGGGACATGGATGCGGCGGTCACGGGTTCGCGGAGGTGAGGTCGCGCGAATGGGGACATGGATGCCATTCCCAGGCGCGACCTGTAACGTAGGCGGGTCGGCTCTGGACACCGCGTGTGATGCGCGGATGGGTTTGTGAGTCCAAGGGGCCGATGGACAGGACGCGATCGCGGCCTCGACCATCATCAGTGAATGGCCCCCGGCCGACGACGTTCCGGGTTTCGCACCGCCACGAGCGGTGCAGCTGTTTCGCGCGAACAGAACCCAGGAAGTCCCCCATGCCCAAGAGCAAGAAGCCCGCCGGCGGCCGCGCCGCCAAGAACTTCGAGCCGCGCTACGGCGCGAAGACCTCGTTCCAGGACCGCAAGCGCCGCCCCGGCACCGACGCGCCCGCCAAGCCCGGCAGCAAGAGCCCGAACCACCGCGGTTACCGCCCCGAGGCCGAGGCCGCTCCCGACAAGCGCCGCTGGAGTGCGTCCGACCGCGCCGGTCGCGACGAGGCCCGCAGCATCCGTCACTCCGCTCGTGACGACCGCTTCGGTCGTTCGGATCGGGATGCCACGGCCGGCCGCCGCGACGAGCGTCCGGCGCGTTCGTTCGACGACCGCCCGCGTCGTGACTTCGGGGATCGCCCGGCTCGCTCGTTCGACCGTCCCGCGCGTTCGTTCGACCGTGACGAGCGTCCTCGTCGTGATGCCGGCGAGCGTCCCGCCCGGTCGTTCGACCGCAGCGATCGCCCGGCCCGGTCCTTCGACCGGAACGACCGCCCGGCCCGGTCCTTCGACCGCAGCGACCGCCCGGCCCGGTCCTTCGACCGTGACGAGCGTCCTCGTCGTGACGCCGGGGAGCGTCCGGCCCGTTCGTTCGACCGTAACGACCGTCCCGCACGCTCCTTCGACCGCGACGAGCGTCCGCGTCGCTCGTTCGACGACCGCCCGGCGCGCTCGTTCGACCGGAACGACCGTCCCGCGCGTTCGTTCGATCGTGACGAGCGTCCCCGTCGCGATGCCGGTGAGCGTTCGGCCCGTTCCTTCGACCGCAGCGATCGACCCGCCCGTTCGTTCGATCGTGACGAGCGTCCCCGTCGTTCCTTCGACGACCGCCCCTCGCGCTCGTTCGACCGCAGTGACCGCCCGCAGCGTTCGTTCGACGACCGTCCCCGACGCACGGACGGCCCGAGCCGCAGCGATTGGAGCGCCACCCCGAAGCGCTCCGCCGAGCACGAGCAGCGCGTCGACGTCGTCCACGAGCGTCTGCAGGCCGAGGCCGTCGACGCCGCGACCGTGACCGACGCCGGCTTCGCCGACCTCGGACTCGGCGACAACATCGTCCGCGCGCTCGTCGGTCTCGGTGCGGCGAGCCCCTTCCCGATCCAGGCCGCCACGGTGAAGCCGATCCTGGAGGGCCGTGACGTCCTCGCCCGCGGCCGCACCGGCTCGGGCAAGACCATCGCCTTCGGAGCCCCGCTCGTCGAGAGCATCCTGCGCGCGCAGGCGGGCAAGCGCCGCGAGTTCGGCCGTGCGCCGAAGGCGCTCATCCTCGCTCCGACCCGTGAGCTCGCGCTGCAGATCGACCGCACGGTCCAGGTCATCGCGCGCAGCGTGGGCCTGTTCACCACGCAGATCTACGGCGGCGTGCCGCAGGCTCGTCAGGTGGGCGCCCTGAAGAAGGGTGTCGACATCGTCATCGGCACGCCGGGCCGCATCGAGGACCTGCTCAACCAGGGCAAGCTCGACCTGTCCGACGTGCAGATCGCCGTCCTCGACGAGGCCGACCACATGTGCGAGCTCGGCTTCCTCGAGCCCGTGCAGCGCATTCTCCGCGCGACCGCCGACGGCAGCCAGAAGCTCCTCTTCTCGGCCACGCTCGACCGCGAGGTCGCAGCCCTCGTCGACGAGTTCCTCGTCGAGCCCGCTGTGTACGAGGTCGCCGGCGAGGACCAGGACTCGGGCACGATCGACCACCGCGTCCTCGTGATCGACCACCGCGACAAGGCCGAGATCCTCGGGTCGCTCGTCGACCGCGACGGCAAGACACTCGTCTTCGCCCGCACCCGCGCGTACGCCGAGATGCTCGCGGAGCAGTTCGACGAGGCCGGGATCGCCGCGGTCGCCCTGCACGGCGACCTGAACCAGCAGAAGCGCACGCGCAACCTCGAGAAGCTCACCTCGGGTCGCGTGAACGTGCTCGTCGCCACCGACGTCGCCGCCCGCGGCATCCACGTCGACGACATCGATCTGGTCATCCAGGCCGACGCGCCCGACGAGTACAAGACGTACCTGCACCGCTCAGGCCGTACCGGCCGCGCCGGTCGCAGCGGCACCGTCGTGACCCTCATCACGCGTCAGCGTCAGCGACGGATGACCGAGCTGCTCGACCGCGCCGAGATCGACGCCCCCTTCGAGCCGGCGCAACTCGGTGACGACCTGATCGAAGAGATCTCGGGTCGCCAGCTGGCCGACGTCACGTCCTGATCCGGCCGTTCCCGAGACCCCCGTCGCTCTCCGCGGCGGGGGTCTCGTGCGTTCGGAGTCCCGCGCGCTCAGAACAGCGTCGGCTCGCTCGCGGGGGCGACACGGGGTCTCACGGATGCCGAGCCCCCGGTGCCGCGCACCGGCCCGAGGCTGCTGGTCGTCGGCGTGCGCGCGGCGAGTCCTGGTTGGGGTCGCCCGCGGGGGTGGTCGTCTTCGTCCCAGCCGTCGAGGCGGTGCATCCGCAGGAGCGGGCGCATGCGCTTGCCGAGCCATGTGCGGTAGGCCTTGGGGGCCGAGACCGAGACCCCTGGGTAGAGCCCTCGGTACGACGACACGAGGTGCGGATGCTCGCGTTCGAGCCACTGGAGGAACCATTGCTTGGCGCCGGGGCGGAGGTGCAGGACTCCGTAGACCACGCGCGCGGCACCGGCCGCCCGGATGCGGGCCAGTGCGTCGTCGAGCACGTCGATCGAGTCGGTGAGGTGCGGCAGGATCGGCATCAGGAACACGGTGACGCGGAAGCCCGCCGCGGTCGCCGCGCGCACGGTCTCGAGTCGCGCCTCAGCGCTGGGGGTTCCGGGTTCGATCGACCCCTGCAGGTGGTCGTCGAAGACGGCGATAGACATCGCGAGAGACACCTTCACCTGTCGGGCGGCGTCCGACAGGAGCGGCAGATCGCGCCGCAGTAACGTGCCCTTGGTGAGGATCGAGAACGGGGTCCGGTTCTCGGTGAGGGCGCCGATGATCTCGGGCATGAGGCGATAGCGGCCCTCGGCGCGCTGGTACGGGTCGGTGTTCGTGCCGAGCATGACCGGCTCGCGGGTCCACGATCCCCGGCGCAACTCGGTGCGCAGCACGTCGGCGACATTGACCTTCACGACGATCTGCGAGTCGAAGTCGCTGCCGTAATCGAGGTCGAGGTACTCGTGCGTCTTGCGGGCGAAGCAGTTGTGGCTGACGACGCCGTTCGCGATGAAGTCGCCCGTCCCGGTCGTGATGTCGATCATGTCGATCTCGTGCCCGAGGTCGTCGATCGAGGTGATCCGGAGGTTTGAACTGGTCTTGACGGCCCCGCCGATCAGATCGAGCTTGCGGGTGATGGCGGGCCGGGCGATGCCGAAGAACCGATCGCGCGCTGCGTGACCGCCTCTCAGTCGGATGCTCGTGACGCCGTGGGGACGAAGCGGCTCCCTCACCGCGTCGAAATCGAATGCGCGCATCCCCTCGTCGATGAGGTCGAGAACCTCCGCATCGGCGTTCGAGATGCGGAGGATGCCTCGGGAGTGCGAGCCCTCGGCGTCGAAGATCCCGCCGAGAAACCCGGCCAGCCACTCCGTCGAACGGTCCTGCGGGATCGCGATGAAATTTTCGAGGCGTGCGATGGCTTCGCGTCGGGCGGTGTGCAGTGCCGTCATGGGTCGTCGACCGTGGGGGACGACGAACGGTCGCACCAACGTGGGCACCTCGATCTCGTCGAGGAGGACGCGAGTGAGTTCGAGCGCCTCGCGGTCGACCAGTGCGAGCCGGAATCGATGGATGTGGCGCACTCGACGGCCGTCGTCATAACTCTTGTGAAACAGCATTCCGTCGCCACGGACCATGCCCGTGAGATAGCCGCGCCTCCAGTCCGCGCCCTCGGTCGGAGCGCCCGCACGGGCTCCCGTGCCGAACCCCTGGAGTCGGTTCATCGCGGTGAGATGCGGACGCTGGTCGCGTCCGCTCATCGCCCCCGTCACATGCTTCCATCCGCGATTGCTGAGGAACCGGTGGTCGCCGCTCGCGACGATCTCGGTACCGTCCGCGAGGGTCACCCGGTGCGCGCGCTTGCGCGTCGACCACTTCGCCAGAACGGTCGTGCGGACGTAGTGACGGTACGTCGGTCCTTGTTCTGTTCCGATGATCTCGTCGCCGACGCGAAGCTCGGACAGCGGGACGTGGCGGCCGTCGGCGCGGAGGATCAGCGTTTCGGGGGACAGACAGTAAGCGCATGCGTGCGTGCAGCCCCGATACGGGTTCACCGTCCAGTCGAACGGCATCGCCGAGACGCCGGGCACGCGGTTCAGTGCGCTTTTGCAGAGCACCTCGTGAAAGGTCATCCCCGCGAACTCCGGCGTGGTCACCGAGCGGACGAGTCCGTCCATCCGCTCCATGCCGGGCAGCGCGGCGGTATCGTCGACGCCCAGCTGTTGCCCCTGCCACCTCATGAACACAGTCGAACACATGTTCTACGAGAGCGCAAGGCAGAGGGGGACCCCGTCGCAGATAAAGACTAGTGAGGGTGGTAAGACGCGCCGTGGTGGATCTCGACGTGGGCGGGGCTCGCCTCGCCGGTCCGCGCCCCGAGCAGCAGTCGCGTGAGAGCGGCGCCCGACGACAGCAGATCGTTCAGGGCCGTTTCCAGGTCGGCGTCGGTGACCGCGGTGCCGTCCCCGCGGACCGCGGCGAGGAGGACCGTGCGCCGGATCAGCTCCTTTGCGAATGACCCCGTGGTTCCCTCGGCGCGGGCGGCGGCGGCATCCAGAGCTCCATCCGACAGCGGAAGGTCGGCGGCGTAACGGCGGAAGAGCCGGCGTCGGGAATCCGGTCCCGGCAGGGGGATCTCGACGCCGAGGTCGACGCGACCCGGCCGGGCGGCCAGCGCCTCTTCGAGGATGTGCACGTGGTTCGTCGTCATGACGAACGCGACGTCGGCATCCCCCTCGAGGCCGTCCAGCGCGTCGAGCACCTCGAAGAGAATCGGTTGCGGCGAGTACCCGCGATCGGCGGCGACGAGGTCGATGTCCTCCAGCACGACGAGTGACGGCGGGAAGGTCCGGGCGATCTCGGCGGCGGCAGCGATGAAACGGATGCTCGACCCGGTGAGGACGACGGCCGTCGTCTCGGGGGTCCGCGTCAGGAGATGCCGAACGGTCAGGGTCTTGCCGGTCCCCGGCGGGCCGTAGAGGAGCACACCGCGCTTGAGGTGCTGTCCGGCCGCGCGAAGGGCCTCGCGGTGCTCGCCGACGCCGACCACGTGCTCGACGACCCGCTCGAGCACCCCCTCCTCGAGCACGATGTCGTCGGCGCGGACGTCGGGACGCTCGAGGAACGTCGCGCCCGCGTCGTGGCCGTACTCCGTCGGCACGAACGACAGCACGCGCCCCTTCAGGACGCTGCGTTCGACCATCAGGCGCCGCAGCTCGGCGATGAGAGAGGTCGCGGCATCCTGATCGGGACTCAGCACCTCGAGACGGGCCGTCTGCTCACCGTGGCGGGGCGAAGCGCCGCGTTGCACGACCACGATCGGGTGCCCCGCGAACGACAGCAGGCGCACGCCGAAGGCCACCACGCGACGCTCGGTGTGCGGTCCGGTCGCCCGCATCTCGTACGACACCGGCCCGGGGGCGAAGCGGGTGTGCGCGTTGGCGATCAGGTCGGCGACGGAAGAGTGCAGACGCTGCTCTCCGCCGGTGACGCCCAGGAGGGTCCCACCGCCCGCGGTCGTCAGCTCGTCGAGGGCGATGTCGGCGTCGACCAGCCGGTGGGGCGGGACGGTCTCGGTCAGGACGGGAACGGACGCGGCGTCCACGCCCAGGTGCTCGCTGAGCGCGACACCCAGGGGCGTGCGTTCACCGGCGGCTTCGGTGGCGGCGAGTCGTTCGACGTGTTTCAGGTAGCTGCGCACAGCGCGCATGAGGTCGCGATCGTCGTCGTCGAGCATGGGTGCTCCTCTTCCTCGGATCGGGACACGGTCTTCCCAGCGTGCCCCCGACCTCGTCGGGTCGCAACCGAGGATTCACCGAGTGCGCCCCCGCCCGGGTCGACCCGGGCGAGCGCTCGGGAGACAATGGGGTGAATGAACTCCTCCGATCCGACGTTCCCGACCCGTCGCGCCGCGCGCGCGGAGGCCGAGCGTCGGGCGACGGCGGCCATCCCGATCGCCGAGGCCGACTCCGGCCCCCGCCGGTCCACCTTCGAGGAGCACGTCCCCTCCGACCAGCCCCTCACGCGACGTGCGCGGCGTGACGAAGAGAGCCCGCGCACGGCCCTCGGCGCACTCCTTCTGCGTCGACGTCTCGCGGTCGCGGCCGCGGGGATCGTCGTCGTCGCGGCGTGCGCGGTCGCGATCGGTGCCGCCGCCACCGGAGGACGACAGGATGCCGCGGGTCCGGCCAACGCCGCCGGGGCCGACGCGGTGGCCGTGGTGCAGGGACCCCCGGCCGTTCCCGCCGAGGGGCTGCCGGTCCCCACCCTCGCCGCCGCCCCCGCGGCCGCGACGCCCTGCGACAACCCCGCATTCACCGCCGCTCTCGCCGCGAAGGACGACGGAGCGGCGATCGCCGCGGCCGGTGGGGGAGCGAAGTTCCGTGACGCCGTGGCATCCGGGATCGCCCCGTGCGTCTCGCTGAGCGATCCGACGCATCAGTGGGTCGTGGTCAACAAGCAGCGGCCCTACGACCCCGTCGACTGGCGTCCCGACGACCTCGTCATGCCCGACGGCGTCCGGGCGCTGGAGCAGAGCGCGATGCGTTCGTCGGCGGCGAAAGCGTTGTCGTCGCTCGTGCGCGCAGCCGACGATGCGGGTGCGGGCGAGATCGGATACCTGAGCGCCTTCCGCTCGTACGCGACGCAGCAAGAGACCTACGCCGGTCGCGTCGCGGTGGGCGGCGTCGAGGCGGCCGACCGCGAGAGCGCCCGCGCGGGGTACAGCGAACACCAGTCCGGAATGGCCGTCGACATCGTGCCGTGCAGCGGTTCGTGCGGGTCGCTCGATGACATCGCCGGCTCGTCGCAGGGCGCGTGGGTGCGCGATCACGCGTGGGAGTACGGCTTCATCGTCCGCTACGTGGACGGGCAGGAGAGCGTGTCGGGCTACGAGCCCGAGGCCTGGCACCTGCGGTACATCGGGCCCGAGCTCGCCCAGGCGTACCACGACGGCGGGTACTCGACCCTCGAGGCCTTCTTCAACCTCCCGGCTGCGCCGACGTACTGACGGATGCGGCCCGCGGCGTCCGAGTGGCGCGCGTGGCGCCTGCCCGCGCGTGAAACCGACCCGCGTGCGCGCTCGCGCGTCAGTTCACGACGCCGTTGCTGCAGGTCTGCTGCGCCGCACTCGAGCCGGTGATCGACTCGGGCAGGGCGACGGAGCCGGTGGTCGGGTCGACGGTGCCCGGCTCGACCTCGGGAGCGTCGGTCGGCGCCGCGGTCTCGCCGGGCGCGGGCTCCGCGACGACGCCGTCGTTCGCGCCCACCGCGCCCGTGACCTCGATCCCCTGGTTCGCCGAGAGCGCGTCCCACAGCACCTGCGCCGCGGCGTAGTTCGGCTCGACCCGGTTCGCGTCGGAACTCGCCGTCACCGTCGGGTACTGCACGAACACGATGTCCTCGAACGGCACGTCCTTGACCGCGGAGGCGATCTGGACGAGGGTCAGCGGATTGGTGAGGCTCTGCGTGGGCGTGACGTTGCGCAGTCCCGTGGATGCCAGACGGAACACCGTCGCGGGGTTGGAGAGCACCTCTTCGCTGACGAGCTTGCGAGCCAGGCGCGACATGTACTGCTGCTGGTTGCTGATGCGCGCGAGGTCGCTGCCGCCGACGCCGTAGCGCGTCCGGAGGAACTGCAGCGCCTCGTAACCCTGGATCGTGCGGGGGCCGGCGGGCCAGTCGATCGCCGTGTTCTCGTCGCGCATGGGGCTCGCGAGACAGATCTCGACACCGCCGATCGCGTTCGTGATCTCGATCACGCCGCCGAAGGTCACCATCGCGCCGAACTGCACCTGCTGCCCACTCATGTCGGACACCGCGGTCATGACGCACGACAGCCCGCCGTACGAGTAGATCTCGTTGATCTGCACGGGTCCACCGCCCCAGCGACCTCCGTCGGGGGTGTCGCACGCCGGGGCCTCGAAGAGCAGGTCGCGCGGGAACGACACGACGGTCACCCGGCGCGGGGCGTCGGAGATGTGCAGCAGGATGTTGACGTCGTTCAGCTGGCCCTCGGCATCCGGACCTTCGCACCGCTCGCCGAACAGGGCCTTCAGCTGCTCCTCGCACGCGTCGATGCCGACGACCATCATGTTCACGCCGCCCTCGAGCTGCCCGAGGTCGGGCGGGATCGCAGGCTGGTTCTCGACCACGACCGCCTCGGCGACGTACTCCGAGGTCAGATCCACCGCGGTGTACGCGGTGACACCGGCGACCGCGACGAGCACGACCGTGGCCGCGACGGCGAGCAGTTTGACCAGCTGCGTGAATGGGTGAGGGGAGCGCAGACGAGCGTGTTGCGCGACGGTGCGACGGCGCCGGGGCATGGCTTCTCCTGAGGTTTCCCCGAGTCTAGGGGGACGGATGCCGCGGCTTTGGCGCGCGAAACGCTCAGAACGGACGCACGACGACGAAGACCGCGGCCGACACCGCCCAGCAGAGCGCGACGAACACCGTGTCTCGTCGGCGCCACGGGACCCGGTGGCGCTCGGTGCGGTCGGGGTGGGCGCCGAAGGCGCGGGCGTCCATCGCGAGCGCGACGCGTTCGGCGTGCCGGATCGCCCCGGCGAGGAGCGGGACGACGTATCCCGCCCACCGTGCGGGTGCAGACAGCACCCCGCCGCGCGCGCCCCGGACGCGGTGCGCCTGCCGGATCACCGCGAGCTCGTGCCCGAAACGCGGGACGAACCGGATCGCGGCGAGGGCCGCGTAGCCGACCCGGTACGGCACGCGGAGCTGCTGGACGAGCGCGCGGACCAGGTCGGAGCCCTCGGTCGTGAGCCCGCCGATGAAAGCGAGGGCCATGATCGCCGCGAGACGCAGTCCCGTGGCGAGGCCGATGGCCAGCGCGCCTTCCGTGATCGCCCACGCGCCGAGGCGGAGGACTTCGCTCGTGCCCTCGACGCGCGCGGGGTCGACCCACAGCGCGAACCCGACGGCGACGACGACGGTCGCGGCCGGGATCACGGCGATCAGGATGCCGATCACCCGCCGGGTGAGACGGGCGCCGAGCAGCAGCACGACGTACGCGAGAGCGAGGAACACGAGCGGACTCGCGAGGTCGCGGACGAAGACGAGGGCGATCATCGCGGGCAGGGGCCCGGCGAACTTCGCGAGCGGATTCAGCACGGCGAGGCCGCGTCGCTCCTCTGCGCGAGCGGCGACCTCCGCGACCGCGGTCATCCCGCACCGCCGGGGAGGTCGCGCAGACGGGTGATCGCCGCGAGTTCGGGATGGCTTTCCAGTCCGGCGAACGCCTCGCGCAGGGGCGGCGGCCGGAGCCCGGCGCGCGCGAGGAGCGCGTCGTCCGCGAAGACGTGCGCGGTGGGGCCGTCTGCCACGATGCGCCCGTCGTCGACGACGAGCAGTCGGTCGGCGTGTTCGGCGACCACCTGCATGTCGTGCGTCACCACGATGATCGTCGTGCCGCTCTCGCGCAGGTCGTCGAGGAGCGCGAGCAGTTCATCGGCGCGGGCGCGGTCCTGCCCGAACGTCGGTTCGTCGAGCACGAGCAGCCGCGCACCGCCGACGAGCGCCGTCCCGACCGACAGCCGACGCTTCTGGCCCCCGGAGAGGAGGAAGGGATGGATGCCGGCCTTGTCGGCCAGACCGAAGCGGACGAGCAGGTCGTCGGTGCGCCGGCGCACCTCGGCGTCGGCGAGGCGGCGACCGTCGAGACGCTGCGCCCGCAGGCCGTGCGCGATCTCGTCGAACACCGTCGTCGCGATGAACTGGTGCTCGGGGTTCTGGAACACGAACCCCACGTGCCGCGACAGGGTGCGCGCGTGGACGCGGCGCACGTCGAGCCCGTGGATCCGCACGGTCCCGCGCGGGGGACGCAGGACGCCCGCGATCGCCTGGGCCAGCGTCGTCTTTCCCGCGCCGTTCGCGCCGACCACGGCGACGAACTCGCCCGTCGTCACTTCGAGGTCGACCCCGTGGAGCACGGGCGTGCGCCCGCGCGAGAGTCGCAGCCCCTCGACGCGCACCAGGACATCGCGACTGTGCCTCTCGCGCCGGGGAGCGAAGGCCGCGATCGGTGCCGGGGCATCGTCGAGCGCGGCGCGCAGCTCCGCCGGCGTGAGCGGCAGCCGGTCGAAACGATGGCCGGCGCTCTGGAGGCGGAGCGCCGCGAGGGTCGCGGTGGGGAGCCACACGCCGAGCGCGTGGAGATCGGCGGCGCGGTCGCGCAGGATCGCGTCGATCGGGCCGTCGGCGACGAGGCATCCGGTTTCGTCCAACACGACGACGCGGTCGACGAGTTCGACCGCCGCATCGAGGTTGTGCTCGACGAGGACGATGGCCCGATCGCCCGCGGCGACCACGTCGCGCAGCGCCGAATACACGTCGTCGACGCCGGCCGGGTCGAGGTTGGCCGTGGGCTCGTCGAGCACGAGGAGCGGCGATCCCATCGCGAGGGCGCACGCGATCGCGAGGCGTTGCCGCCCGCCGCCGGAGAGCACGTCCGGTGACTCGCGGCGCCGGTGCCAGAGTCCCATCCGCCGCAGGGCCGCCTCGGCGCGCGCGAGCACCTCGTCGACGGGGAGGCGTAGGTTTTCCGGGCCGAAGGCGACCTCGTCGAGCAGCGTCCCGGTGATCAGCTGAGCGTCCGGGTCTTGGAAGACCATGCCCACCGCGGTGGCGAGCTCGGCGACCGTCGCGGTCGCGGCATCCTGTCCCGCCACCCGCACCGTGCCCTCGACCGTCGCCGGGACCGCGTGCGGGACGAGGCCGTTCATCGCGAGGGCGAGCGTCGACTTGCCCGAGCCGCTCGGACCGAGAAGAAGCACGACCTCGCCGGGTCGCACGTCGAGACTCACGGCGGAGGGCGTCGCGCGTGGAGCGTCGAGGTGCGTGATCGTCACGTCGCGCAGGCTCAGCAGTGCCGCCGTGTCCGCCGCGGCGGAGGCGACGACGGGGTGGGGGCGAGTGGTCACGGGCGAGTCCTCGGAAGCGCGTACGCCCCCCAACTTAGTGCACCCTAACTCGGGTGGTTCGCGCTCATCTCGGCGTCGAGAGACCGCGCGCCACGCCCGCGCCGCGCAGTCCCGAGCCGATGGCCAGGCCCACGGCCGTCCACGCCACCGGACCCAGGATGCTGATCGCCACCGCCGCGACCCGGGCGATCGGGGCGAGGCTCGCGATGTCGCCCGCGAACCACACCGGGACGGCGATCACGACGCCGACGATGACCGCCGAGATGAAGAAGCGGGCCGCCGCCCACACGCGGTAGCGGGTGAGGGCGGCGACGCCCTCCTGGATCCCGCCGATCAGGATCGCGGTGCCGAGGAAGCGAAAGGTCCACTGCGGTGCCATGGCGCTCGCGACGAGGGCGGCGAGCACGTGGGTGACGAGCGCGACCCAGGGGCGGCGGATGACCTGCTGCGCGATGATCCCGGGCAGAACGTGCGAACCGAGGACGAGTCCGTACGCCCACGGCGCCGCCGCCAGGACCGCGAGGGTCAGCCATCCGGCCGCTCCGCCGAGGATGCCCGTTCCCACCCCGATGGCCGCGCAGACGAGCAGCACGCGGGTCGAGAGAACGGATGCCGAGGCCATGGGGCCAGCGTATCGGCGGTCACGCGGCGTCGGTGCTCGCGTCTCTCGACGTCGAGTGTCCAAGAAACCCGGAAAAGACGCACCCGATTACCGGGTTTCTTGGACACTCGACGGGGGTGCGCGGGCGGGTCAGCGCCGCCGACGCGGCGTCAGGCGCACCGCGGGCAGCGGCGGAGCGGGGATGCGCTCGGGGCCGTGGTCGACGACCTGCCCGAAGCGCGGGGCATGCGCCTCCCAGGCCTCGCGCGCCTCGACGATCTCGTCGTGCGAGCGGCCGACGAAGTTCCACCACATGACGATGTCGGCCTCGAACGGCTCTCCGCCGAGCAGGAAGACCCGAGCGCCGTCCGCGCTGACGATGTCGACGTGGTCGCGTCCCGTGCCGAGGTAGAGCAGGCGGGATCCGTCGACGGATGCCGTGCCGTCGTCCCTCGCCGAGGGTGAAGAGCGCCGTGCGGCGTCGGCGTCGACGGCATCCATTCCCGTCTCGACATCCGCGGTGCCGATCATTCCGTAGAGTGCATGCTCCCAGTCGGGTCGGAGAGGGATGCGCACTCTCACGCCGGCCGGGAGGCGCAGTTCAGCGCCGACGATCGGCGTGTGCACGGTCGCGGGGGAGGTCACCGTGCCCAGCTCGCCCATGACGACGACCGCGTCCGCGCCGTCGCCGAGATCGAGGACGGGGAGATCCTCGTGCCGCTCGAAAGCGGGAGCTCCGTGACGGCGCGACTCGGGGAGCGCGACCCACAGCTGCAGGGCGTCCAGCGGGATCGCCTCGTCGCCCACCGAGTACTCCGAGTGCGCGATGCCCTCACCGCTGGTCATGAGGTTGAGCGCACCCGGGCGCACCACGACGTCGCTGCCCACGGCATCCCGATGACGCACCTCGCCGATGATCGGCCAGGTCACGGTCTGCAGGCCGATGTGCGGGTGCGGCTCGACGCGCATGAGGGTCTCCTGCGGACCGAATCGGTCGAGGAAGCACCAGGCGCCGACCATCGGCAACGCGCGGTGCGGGAGCGTGCGGTGCACCTCCATGGCGCGCACGCCGCCCAGCGGAACCTCGCGCGCCTCAACCACGAGGGCGCGAGGCCCGTCGCACTCGACGGGGCCTTCGGATGCCTCTGGCGCGACGTCGAGTCGGGTCATGCCGGTTCGCTGGGGTCGGCCGAATCGGCCGCGTCGGTGTCGTGCGGCCACTCGATGATGAGGCCGGGAACGTCGTGCTCGCGGAGGTAGTGCGCCACGAACGGGCACGAGGGGATGACGCTGTCGCCGCGGCGGGCGAGATCGCCCAAGGCTTCGCTTGCGAGCGTCGAGCCGAGGCCGCGTCCCTTGAACGCGGAATCGACCTCGGTGTGCGGAAGGAAGACGCGGCCCTCGCCCGCGGGACGGAACTCGAGGAACCCGCCCAGCTCTTCGCCCACGTGGATCTCGTAGCGGTGGGCGTCGTCGTTGCGGGTCACGGTTAGTGCGTCGGTCATGGCGCCTCCTGTCGTCGGTCTCTCCAGCAACGTACGGGGGCCTCGCCGTGTTCCGCACCCCCTCGACAAACGTCGAGGTCGGTCCCGGTCCCTTCGACAGGCTCAGGGACCTCGCGCGGTTGGGTGTGGCGGAGGTGGCTGAGCGTGTCGAAGCCTCCGGTCCCTTCGGCAGGCTCGGGGATCTCGCGCGGTTGGGTGTGGCGGAGGTGGCTGAGCGTGTCGAAGCCCCCGGTCCCTTCGACAGGCTCAGGGACCTCGCGCGGCTGGGTGTGGCGGAGGTGGCTGAGCGTGTCGAAGCCTCCGGTCCCTTCGGCAGGCTCGGGGACCTCGGGTGGCTGGGTGTGGCGGAGGTGGTTGAGCGTGTGGAAGCCTCCGGTCCCTTCGGCAGGCTCGGGGACGTCGCGCGGCTGGGTGTGGCGGTGTGGCGGAGGTGGCTGAGCTTGTCGAAGCCTCCGGTCCCTCCAGCGAGCCCGGACAGTCGCAGGGTGAGAACCCCGCCCTGCCGCTCACCGCACCGTTCACGCCGTTCACCGCACGATCGACGGATGCCACGGCCTCGGGCGCGCGGCATCCGGTTCACTATGCGAGTCCGCAACGCCGCGAGCAGGAGACAACATGAGCGCTTCCGTCGACGACGATGTCGTCACCGACCCGACCCTTCCCCCGGTCGCCGTCCCTCCCGACAAGCTCCGGAGCAGATGGACCCCCGCGAAGATCGCGCTGTGGGTCGGCATCGCGCTGCTGGGCGGCCTCGCTTGGACGATGCTCGCGATCGTGCGCGGAGAGACGGTGAACGCGATCTGGTTCGTGTTCGCCGCCGTCTGCACGTACCTCATCGGCTATCGCTTCTACTCGAAGGTGATCGAGCGCTACATCACGCGTCCCGACGACCGTCGGGCCACCCCCGCCGAGCGCAAGGCGGACGGCAAGGACTACGTCCCCACCGACCGCCGCGTGCTCTACGGCCACCACTTCGCCGCCATCGCCGGCGCCGGTCCCCTCGTCGGGCCCGTGCTCGCCGCGCAGATGGGCTACCTCCCCGGCACGATCTGGATCATCGTCGGCGTGATCCTCGCGGGCGCCGTGCAGGACTACCTCGTCCTCTTCTTCTCGATGCGCCGCGGTGGCCGCACGATCGGTCAGATGGCGCGCGACGAGCTCGGCAAGATCGGCGGCACCGCCGCGATTCTCGCGAGCCTGCTGATCATGCTGATCATCGTCGCGATCCTCGCGCTCGTCGTCGTGAATGCCCTCGGTGAGAGCCCGTGGGGCGTCTTCAGCGTGTCGATGACGATCCCGATCGCCCTCTTCATGGGGCTCTACCTGCGCTACATCCGCCCGGGCCGTATCACCGAGATCTCGATCATCGGCTTCGTCCTGCTGATCGGCGCGATCATCGCCGGCGGCTGGGTCGCCTCGACCGAGTGGGGCTACGCCGCCTTCCACCTCGACCGCTCGGTCATCGCGTGGGGCATCATCGTCTACGGCTTCGTCGCCGCGGTGCTGCCCGTCTGGCTGCTGCTCGCTCCGCGCGACTACCTCTCGACCTTCATGAAGGTCGGCGTCATCGTGATGCTCGCCGGCGCCATCGTGCTCGTGCGTCCCGAGATCTCGGTACCCGCATTCAGCGAGTTCGCCGGGGGACAGACCGGTCCGGTGTTCAGCGGCCCCATCTTCCCGTTCCTCTTCGTCACGATCGCGTGCGGCGCGTTGAGTGGATTCCACGCGCTCATCGCCTCGGGAACGACGCCCAAGCTCGTCGAGAAGGAGCGTCAGACGCGCTTCATCGGCTACGGCGGCATGCTCATGGAGTCGTTCGTCGCGATCATGGCGCTCGTCGCCGCCCTCTCGATCGACCGCGGCATCTACTTCGCGATGAACGCCTCGCCGGCGGCCACCCTGGGCACGGTCGAAGGTGCCGTCGCGTTCGTGAACGGGCTGGGGCTCGCGGGCGTCAACCTCACGCCCGACATGCTCACGACCACGGCGGCGGCCGTCGGTGAGACCTCGATCGTCTCGCGCACCGGCGGTGCACCGACCCTCGCGCTCGGTCTCGCGCACATCATGCAGCAGGCCCTCGGCGGTCAGGCGATGATGGCGTTCTGGTACCACTTCGCGATCATGTTCGAGGCCCTCTTCATCCTCACGGCAGTGGATGCCGGCACCCGCGTCGCCCGTTTCATGCTCCAGGACTCGATCGGCACCGTGATCCCGAAGTTCAAGGACCTGTCGTGGCGCCCCGGCGTCTGGATCTGCACGGCGGTCATGGTCGCGGGATGGGGATCGATCCTGATCCTCGGTGTCACCGATCCGCTCGGCGGCATCAACACGTTCTTCCCGCTGTTCGGCATCGCCAACCAGCTGCTCGCGGCGATCGCGCTCGCCGTGGTGCTGGCGATCGTCGCGAAGCGGGGCCGGTCGTACTTCCGCTGGCTGTGGATCGTCGCCCTCCCGCTCGCCTTCGCCGCCGTCGTCACGATCACCGCCTCGATGTACAAGATCTTCTCGCCGGTTCCGGCGGTGGGGTACTGGGCGAACCACTTCGCGTTCCGCGATGCGCTCGCCGCGGGGAAGACCGAGTTCGGCACCGCGAAGACGGTCGCCGCGATGGAGGCGGTCGTGCGCAACACCTTCGTGCAGGGCGTGCTGTCGGTGATCTTCGTGACCCTGGCGATCGTCGTGATCGTCATGGCCGTGATCGTGACGATCAAGGCCCTGCGCAACGGCGGCGGTGCCGACCTCGAGGACGCCCCCGTGGCATCCCGTCGCTTCGCCCCCGCCGGCTTCCTCGCCACGAAGGCCGAGCGCGAGATCGAGAAGGAGTGGGAGGCCCTCCCCGCCGACCACCCCGCCCGTCCGACCGCGTCGGCGCACCACTGAGAGGTCGTCATGGCTCTGTCACACGCGGAATCCGGTCCGGCCCTCACTCGCCTCAGGGTGCGCCTCGCGCGGCTCGGGCGTGGCATCCGGTGGTACGTCACGACACTCATGGGCGACCGTGCCTACGACGTATACGTCGCGCACCACCGGGTGCACCACCCGGGGGAGGAGCCCCTCACCGAACGGCAGTTCTGGCGGCAGCGTGCGGCGGACCAGGATGCCGACCCCGGCGCGCGCTGCTGCTGACTAGGCTGCGAGCATGCTCGACGCACCGCTGCTCGCCGGGGCCGCGGGGGTCGTCGTCGGTGCGGCGCTGACCCTCGCGCTGGTCCTCGCACGCCGCTTCGCTCTCGCGCCGCGCGACCTGGGGAGCGACGCCGAGCGGGCGACGCATCGGACCCTGCACCTGGCCGCCGCGGCGGCATCCGCCCTCCGCGGGGGACGGGACGAACCGGATGCCGCCCGCGCGGCCAAGCACCTGCGGACGCTCCTCGCCGCCGACGCCGTGGCGATCGTCGACGCGGCCGCGGACCGGGTCGCGTTGGACGGCCCCGAGACGCTGACCGCATCGGCGCGCCGCATCGCCGCCCGCGTCCGCGAGACCGGGCGCCGGCAGGTGTTCACCGAGAGCGACGGCGATGCCGTGGGGGCGCCGATCGTCGTGGACGGGCGCGTCTGGGGAGCGGTGATCGCCTTCGCGTCGCCCGTGCGCGGACCGCTCGTGCGCGCGACGGGCGACGTCGCCGAGTGGTGCGCGGCGCAGCTCGAGCTGGCGGGTCTCGACGCCTCTCGTGCCGCGCTCGCCGAGGCGGAGCTGCGCGCCCTGCGGGCGCAGATCAGTCCGCACTTCATCTACAACGCCCTCACGGCGATCGCCTCGTTCATCTCGACCGACCCGCCGCGCGCCCGCGACCTCGTGCTCGAGTTCGCCGACTTCACCCGGTACTCGTTCCGCCGTCAGGGGGAGTTCACGACGCTCGCCGAAGAGCTGCGCAGCATCCACTCGTACCTCGAGCTCGAACGCGCCCGGTTCGGCGACCGGCTGTCGGTGCGCCTGCGGATCGCTCCCGAGACCCTCGCGACGGTGATCCCGTTCCTGTCCGTCCAGCCCCTCGTCGAGAACGCCGTGCGGCACGGCCTCGAACCGGGGGAGCGCGGCGGGGTCATCACGGTGACCTCGATCGACGACGGCACGCACACCGAGGTCGTGGTCGACGACGACGGGGTCGGCATGGACCCCGAGGAGCTCGCGACCCTGCTCGACCTCGATGCGACGTCGACCCACGTGGGGCTGCGCAACGTCGATGCGCGCCTGCGGCAGCTCTACGGACCCGCGGGAGGTCTGGTGGTCGAGACGAACGTCGGCTCGGGAACGGCCGTGCGCCTGCGGGTGCCGAAGTCGCAGCCGCGACACGAGACGGCGCTGCCGTGAGCGTCGCGGTCCTGGTCGCCGACGACGAGGCGCCGGCGCGCGCCGAACTGGTCGCGCTGCTCTCGGCCGACCCGCGCGTGGCCGAGGTGCACGCGGCGGCGAGCGGGGCCGAGGCGCTGCGCATCCTCGACAGGTTCGACGTCGCGGTGGCGTTCCTCGACATCCACATGCCAGGGCTCTCGGGGTTCGACCTCGCCCGCGGTCTGGCGCGCCTGCGCGAGCGCCCCGCGATCGTCTTCGTCACCGCCGACGATGCCGGGGCCGTCGAGGCGTTCGACGTCGAGGCCGTCGACTTCGTGCTGAAACCCGTCCGTGTCGAGCGTCTCTACCGATCGCTCGGGCGCGCCCTCGCGGCGCGCGCGGACGCCAACGCAGACGACGACGAGACGATCGCGGTCAGTATCGGGTCGACGACGCGCCTGGTTCGTCGTGCCGAGATCCGCTGGGTCCAGGCCAGTGGCGACTACTCGCGCCTCTACACCCCGACCTGCGACCACCTGGTGCGCCTGCCGCTGTCCGATCTCGCCGATCGCTGGGCGCACGCCGGCTTCGTCCGCGTGCACCGGTCGTACCTCGTGCACCGGGATGCCATCGTCGAGGTGCGCCTGTCGGGTTCGGCGCCCTCGGTGGTCCTGGCCGAGATCGAGCTCCCGGTCAGCCGGCGGCTCGTCCCGTCGGTGCGCGACGCTCTGTTGCGGTGAGGGCGGTGTATGCGCTGTGCCCGCGCGGGGTGTGCGCGGGGCCGTGCCGGTGCCGGGCGGTGTCGGCGTGGCGCGGGCCGGTGCGGGGCTGCGACGGCGGGGCGGTGCCGGCGCGGGAAGGGGATTCTGTGAGCGGAGGACCGCCCGCGGGCTGTGGCATCCTCCCTTCCCTGGATCTCCTCCGCTGACGCGTCGCCAGCCGGGCCCGCGAGTCCCATCGCGGCCTCCTACCCCCGCGCGCGGTGCCGGCGCACGGCCGCTCGGTTCGCGCAGCGCACCGAGCAGTACCGCTGGCGTCCGTTGCGTGTGACGTCGACGACGACGTTGACGCAGGGCTCCGCCGCGCAGCGGCCGAGGCGGTCCTGACCCCGCGTGACGAGGTGCAGCGCGGTGCCGACCGAGATGACCGCGGCGAGCACGCGCGGGAGCGCGTCGTTCTCGTCGCGGTAGTGCAGGTGCCAGCCCTCCCCGTTGTGGTTCGTCAGCCGGGGGTAGGCCGTCACTTCGGCCATCTGCGCGTTCAGCAGGGCGGCGCGGGCGTCGTGATCGGGCTCGTCGACGACCCGCAACCACGCGTCGATGACCTCGCGTGTGCGCTCGTGATCGTCGGCGCCGACGGGGAACTCCATCGACATGCCCAGCTCCCTCGCCCTCTGCTCCACGCCGTCGCGGTCGGCGGGCCAGTCGTTCGCGAGTGACGCGGCGAGCAGGACCGCGTACTCGCCGTAAGGGTTGAGATGCATAAGGGCATTACAGCACGCTGGCTCCATGAGCGCCCCCGACACCCTCTCGCTTCCCGTCACGGCATCCGTCCACGAACACGCGTGGGTCACCGAATCCGTGCACGCGACGAGCGAAGGACGCGTGCGCTACGTCCGGTGCACCGGATGCCGCGCCCGCCGTGTCGACCTCGATCCCGCGGCCGCGGTGCCCCCGGTCCCGCTGTCCCGCGAGGTGTGAGCGAGGCCGCATCGACGCCGACCGCCCCGGATGCCACGATGGGGTGGCCATGTCCGACGAGACGCCGCGCCTTCCGCGCGTCCGGGTCACGGCATCCGGATCCGCTCGGATGCCGCGCCCGGCGACGCGCGGCTTCGCGCTGCCGGGACACGCCCCTGACGAGGCCGACGACGTGTTCTCCCGGGGGCTCGTGCGGGCGCAGCTGCGGCTCGCGATCGGCTGCGTCGCCGCGTTCCTCGTCGTCGCGGGGGCATTCGCGGTGGCGATCGCGGCGCTCCCCGCGCTGGGTGACCCCGTGCTGTTCGGTGTGCCGCTGTCGTGGCTCGCGCAGGCGTACGGCTTCTATCCGCTGATCCTCGTCTTCGCGCTCATCTTCGTGCGCGCGGCGGCGCGCAACGAACGGCGCTATCGCCACCTCGCCGACCCCGGATCCGACACGTGAACCCGGTGTTCGATCTCGCCGCGGTGGGGCTGCTGATCGCCGTCACCGCGGTGCTGGGCTTCTCGGGCGTGCGCCTGTCGCGCACGACGGGTGACTTCTTCGTCGCCTCGCGCAGCGTCGGGAGCGTGTGGAACGCCTCGGCGATCAGCGGCGAGTATCTCTCGGCCGGGACGTTCCTGGGGCTCGCGGGCCTCGTGCTGCTCTCGGGCTCCGAGGGGTTCTGGTTCCCGATCGGGTACGCGGCCGGGTATCTGCTCGTCCTGCTCTTCGTCGCGGCGCCGCTGCGACGAAGCGGTGCGTACACGATCCCGGACTTCGTCGAGGCGCGGCTCGAGTCGCGCGCGGCCCGCCGGGTCACGAGTGTCGTCGTGCTGATGATCGGCTGGTTGTACATCGTGCCGCAGCTCCACGGGGCCAGCCTCGCCCTCGGGGTGGTGGCCGACGTGCCCGACTGGACCGGTGCCGTGGTCGTCGCCACCCTCGTCGCCGGGATCGTCGCCGCGGGCGGCATGCGGGCGATCACCGCCGTCCAGGCGTTCCAGTACTGGCTCAAGCTCACCGCACTGCTCGTACCCGCGGTGTTCCTCCTCGTCGTGCTGTCGCAGGGCGGGCGCGACCTCGACCCCGCCGCGATCTTCCCCGCCGACTACGGGCCCGGCGCCGTCGACACCTACGCGACGGTGTCGCTGCTGCTCGCCCTCCTGCTCGGGACGATCGGGCTCCCGCACGTGCTCGTGCGCTTCTACACGAGCCCGAACGGCGGGTCGGCCCGACGCACGACCGTCGTCGTCATCGTGCTCATCGGCGCGTTCTACGCCGTGTCGTCGACGATGGGACTCATCGCGCGGGTGGTGGCACCCGATCTGGCGGTGCGCGGTCTCGCCGACACGGTCGTCCTCGCGCTGCCTTCGCGCCTCCTCCCCGGCGTGGTGGGCGAGCTGCTCACGGCGCTCATCGTCGCGGGAGCCTTCGCCGCCTTCCTCGCGACCTCGTCGGGTCTGGTCGTCTCGCTCGCGGGCGTCGTCAGCCAGGACGTGTTCGGCGGCAGCGTCCGTTCGTTCCGTCTGTCGGCGGTGCTGTGCACGGTGGTGCCCCTCGCGGTCGCGTTGCTGACCGAACCCGAGGGTCTCGTGTCGAGTGTCGGCGCGGTGTTCGTGTTCGCGGCATCCACGCTCTCGCCCGTTCTCCTTCTCGGGGTCTGGTGGCCGCGTCTGACGGCGCGGGGCGCGGTCGCGGGCATGGTGGTGGGCGCGGTCGCGTGCGGCGCGGCGTTCGTGGCCGGAGGGATGATCCCGGATGCCGAGGGCTGGGGCGCCGTCCTCGCTCAGCCTGCGGCCTGGACGATCCCGTTGACCACCGCCGTGATCGTGGCGGTGTCGCTGAGCGATCGCGCGGGGGTTCCGTTCCGCGTCGAACGCTACCTGGCACGTCTGCACACCCCGGATTCCTGAGGCTCCCTCCACAGATACCCGGACGGGCCCGCGCGGGTGTCGGTGCCCCGGGTTACCGTGGACGGGTGACTTCTTCCGGCGCCGCCCCCGAGCCCTACGCCGACGCGCCGCCCGAGCCGTTCGGCGGGTACGACGACCCGTACGCCGACGTCGACTGGGACCCCGATCTCTTCGCCCCGCCCGACGATCTCGATGCTCCGCCGCCGCCCGTCGACCCCACCTCCGCCTTCGCGCGCGCCGCGGCCGCGACCGGCACCGCGCGCGAACTCCCGGCGGTGCGCGACTTCACCGGTCGCGACCCGCGCGAGGTCCTTCACGAGGTCTACGGGTACGACGCCTTCCGCGGCGACCAGGCCGACATCGTGCAGCACGTCGTCGACGGGGGAGACGCTGTCGTGCTCATGCCCACCGGCGGAGGCAAGAGCGTCACGTACCAGGTGCCCGCGCTCGTGCGGCCGGGCACCGGACTCGTCGTCAGCCCCCTGATCGCGCTCATGCACGACCAGGTCGAAGCGCTCATCGCCAACGGCGTGCGCGCGGGGTACCTCAACTCGACGCAGGCCCCGGCCGAGCGCCAGGCGGTCGAGCAGGCGTACCTCGCGGGCGAGCTCGACCTGCTCTACGTCGCCCCCGAGCGACTGAACGGCGCTCAGACGCTCGGGTTGCTCTCGCGCGGTCGTCTGAGCGTGATCGCGATCGACGAAGCGCACTGCGTGTCGCAGTGGGGTCACGACTTCCGTCCCGACTACCTCGCGCTCGGCGATCTGGCCGACCGCTTCCCCGGGGTGCCGCGCATGGCGCTCACGGCCACGGCGACCCCGGCCACCGCGCAAGAGATCGTCGAACGGCTGCGGCTGCGCGACGCCCGCGGCTTCGTCGCGAGCTTCGATCGGCCCAACATCCAGTACCGCATCGACGCCAAGGTCGATCCCCGGCGCCAGCTCGTGCAGTTCATCAAGAGTCAGCCCGAGGGCTCTGCGGGCATCGTCTACGCACTGAGCCGCAAGAGCGTCGAGCAGACGGCGACCTATCTCTCGACGCAGGGGCTCGACGCCCTGCCGTATCACGCGGGTCTCCACGCCTCCGTGCGCGCCGCGAACCAGTCCCGGTTCTTGCGCGAAGACGGGGTGATCATGGTCGCCACGATCGCGTTCGGCATGGGCATCGACAAGCCCGACGTGCGCTTCGTCGCCCACATCGACCTGCCCAAGTCGGTCGAGGGCTACTACCAAGAGACCGGCCGCGCCGGCCGCGACGGCGACCCCTCGGTCGTGTGGATGGCCTACGGCCTCGGCGACGTGGTGCAGCAGCGCCGCATGATCGACCAGTCACCGGGCGATCGCTCCTACAAGATGCGACTCGGCCAGCACCTCGACGCCATGCTCGCCCTGTGCGAGACGGTCGGATGCCGCCGCCAGAACCTCCTCGACTACTTCGGGCAGAAGTCCGAACCGTGCGGCAACTGCGACACGTGCCTCACCCCGCCCGACACGTGGGACGGTCTGATCGCCGCGCAGAAGCTGCTGTCGACCATCGTTCGCCTACAGCGCGAGCGCGGTCAGGCGTTCGGAGCGGGGCACCTGATCGACATCCTCCGCGGCGCGAAGACCGAGCGCATCTCCCAGCAGGGGCACGATCGGCTCAGCACCTACGGGCTCGGCGCCGACCTCTCCGATCAGGACTGGCGAAGTGTCATCCGTCAGCTGCTCGCCCGGGGAATCATCGTCGCACAGGGCGACTACGGCACCCTCGCGCTGAGCGAGGCGTCGGCGGGCGTGCTGCGCGGGGAGACCCCGGTGCCGCTCCGCCGCGACGTCCTGGGTCGCAGCGGCGGGGGCTCCTCGCGCCCGCGGACCTCGGGCGCCGACGACGTGGCCCCCGACGACCGCGGCCTCTTCGAGGCCCTGCGCGCGTGGCGCGCCGAGAAGGCCCGCGAACAGGGCGTTCCGGCGTACATCGTCTTCGGCGACGCCACGCTCCGGGCCATCGCCGCCGCGCGCCCCGCGTCGATCGGCGACCTCGACGGCATCACCGGCATCGGCGCCAAGAAGCGCGAGGCGTACGGCGACGGCATCCTGACGGTGGTCGCCGCGAACTGACGCGGTGGTTCCGGTCCCTTCGACGAGCTCGGGGACCTTGCCGTGGGGTGGTCCCACGCGAAGTGGCTGAGCCTGTCGAAGCCACCGCGCGATCGCGCGGTGCCGCGGTGTTTCCGGTCCCTTCGACGAGCTCAGGGACCTTGCCGGGGGTGGTCACACGGGAGGTGGCTGAGCCTGTCGAAGCCACCGCGCGATCGCGCGGTGCCGCGGTGTTTCCGGTCCCTTCGACGAGCTCAGGGACCTTGTCGTGGGGTGGTCCGACGGGAGGTGGCTGAGCCTGTCGAAGCCACCGGGCGTTCGCGCCGCGCCCGGCCCACAGCCCCCGCACGGGAATGTTGACCCCCCACAACGACCCCGCCGCCCGTCGCCGGGCGGCATTGTCGACACCGCACACACCGTTTGCCGGTGCGTTGTGGGACTCCTACCGTGGTGGCATCCCTTTGCAACGTCGAAAGGTGCCGAAATGACCGACGCCGCCGTCCGTCCCACCACGCCCGCCACGAGCACGCGCACGCCCGTCGGGGGTGCCCCGTCCGCTCCGCACTCCGCCGCCGAAGCCGCTGAGGCGCGCATCGACATCGATCGGGTCACCGACCTGCTCCTCGGCACGTGGGGCGACACCCGCCGCCAGGCGCGCGAGATGTTGAAAGATCCCGCGCTGTGGCGCGACGACAGCCTGGGGATGGACGCGCACCGCGAGCGCACCCTGAGCCAGTTGCACCTGCTCGTGCAGAACAACGCCGTGCACCGCGCCTTCCCGAAGCGATTCGGCGGCGAGGAGAATAACGGCGCGAACATCGCCGGCTTCGAAGAGCTCGTTGCCGCAGACCCGAGCCTGCAGATCAAGTCGGGCGTGCAGTGGGGCCTTTTCGGCTCCGCGGTGCTGCAGCTCGGCACCGCCGAGCACCACGACAAGTGGCTGCCCGGCATCATGAGCCTCGAGATCCCCGGCGCCTTCGCCATGACCGAGACCGGCCACGGATCCGACGTCGCCGCGATCGGCACGACCGCCACGTACGACCCCGAGACCGAAGAGTTCGTGATCCACACCCCCTTCCGCGGGGCCTGGAAGGACTACCTCGGCAACGCCGCGCTCCACGGCAAGGCCGCGACCGTGTTCGCGCAGCTCATCACGAACGGCGTCAACCACGGCGTGCACTGCTTCTACGTCCCCCTGCGCGACGAGGAGGGCAACTTCCTTCCCGGCATCGGCGGCGAGGACGACGGGCTCAAGGGCGGTCTGAACGGCATCGACAACGGACGTCTGCACTTCGACCAGGTGCGTATCCCGCGCACGAACCTCCTGAACCGCTACGGCGACGTCGCCCCCGACGGCACCTACTCGAGCGACATCGCCAGCCCCGGTCGGCGGTTTTTCACGATGCTCGGCACCCTCGTGCAGGGCCGCGTCTCGCTCGACGGTGCAGCCGCGTGGGCTTCGGCGATCGGCCTCATCATCGCGATCACCTACGGCAACCAGCGTCGCCAGTTCGATTCGGGAAGCGGCACGCCCGAGGTCACCCTGCTCGACTACGGCAAGCACCAGCGCCGCCTGCTGCCGCGCCTGGCGACCACGTACGCCGAGATCTTCGCGCACGACGAGTTCCTGCAGAAGTTCGACGGCGTCTTCAGTGGCGCGCTCGACACGGACGCCGACCGCGAAGACCTCGAGACCCTGGCGGCGGCCCTCAAGCCGCTGTCGACCTGGCACGCGCTCGACACCCTGCAGGAAGCGCGCGAGGCATGCGGTGGTCAGGGCTTCCTCTTCGAGAACCGTCTCGTGGGGCTGCGCGCCGACCTCGACATCTTCGTGACCTTCGAAGGCGACAACAACATCCTGCTGCAGCTCGTCGGCAAGCGCCTGCTCGCCGACTACGCCCGCCAGTTCAAGGGCAAGGATGCCAAGCAGCTCGCCGCGTTCGCCGTCGGGCAGACCGCGGGCAAGCTCTTTCACGGAGCGGGGCTGCGTCAGCTCGGGCAGGCCGTCACCGACCTCGGGTCCACGGCGCGCTCGGTCGAGCGGGGACTCCGCGCCGATCAGCAGCACGAGCTGCTGGCGGGTCGCGTCCAGCAGATGATCGCCGACATCGCGGGGCGCCTGCGTCCGGCATCCAAGCTCTCCCGCGAGGACGCGGCGGCGCTGTTCAACGCGAACCAGGCCGAGCTGATCGAGGCGGCTCGCGCCCATGGCGAGTTGCTGCAGTGGGAAGCGTTCACCGACGCGATCAACCGCATCTCCGACCCCGGCACGGCTCGGGTCCTGACGTGGCTGCGCGATCTGTTCGGCCTGCAGCTCATCGAGAAGCACCTCGCGTGGCACCTCATCAACGGGCGTCTGTCGACCCAGCGTGCGGCGGCGGTCTCGAGCTACATCGATCGGCTGTGTGCGCGCCTCCGGCCGCATGCGCAGGATCTCGTGGATGCCTTCGGCTACGGCCCCGAGCACGTGCGTGCCTCGATCGCGACGGGTGTCGAGGACGATCGCCAGAACGAGGCCGCGGCCTACTACGCCGAACTGCGCGCCTCGGGCAACGCGCCGGTCCCGGAGAAGAAGCCGGCCAAGTAAGCGCGCGCGGGCGGCGGCCGTGGGGGACTGCCGCCCGCGCGCTCGTCGCCCGCGCGGGCGGCATCAGAACAGGCGATGCGCCGAGAACAGGACGATCAGGAGGATGCCGTCCTGTTCCGGGTGCATCGCCTGTTCTCGTGACACGGGGCCGCCGCGATCGACCGGAGCCGGACCGCGGCGACCCCCGACGCCCATGCGCGAAGAGGCCCGCCCCGCCCCGAAGGGCGAGACGGGCCTCGCGTGAGCGTCAGCGCAGCGTGAACGTCACCGTCGTGCTGTTCCCGGCGACGTCGTACACCACGAGCGTGTTCTCGCCCGAGACCGCACCGAAGACGCCCGGGGCGACGAAGCTGACGTCGGACCAGGTGTTGTCGGTCAGATCCTTCACCATGCCGTTGATGACCGCGCGGTCGATCTTGCCGGCGTCGTAGAGCTTGAAGCTCACCTTGTCGTAGGCGTCGGCGTCGCCCTGGGTGAACTCCGCGCCCTCCTTCACCGTGACTGTCGGGGCCGTGGTGTCCGCGTCGCCGGCAGCGACCACGCGGATGTCGTCGACGAATCCCGTGTTGTCGCCCTCGGTCGTGGTCGCCACGAACGAGATGGTGTGCTCGCCCTGCGTCACCGTGAAGGGCGCCGTCTCGTAGTACTGGTACTCGCCGCCGACCGGCACGTAGTGACCGAGCTTCTGCCCGTCGACCTCGACGTCGAACTCCTGCTGGCCGCCGAAGCCGACGCGGTTCGCCGCGGCGAACGTGATCGCGTAGGTGCCGGCTGGGAAGACCACGGTCTGGTCGATGCGGCTGGCCAGCCCCGAGTCGCTCTTCAAGTACGCCGTCCGCTCGCCCTGCGGGGCGGGCGAGGCGGGAACGAACACGCTGTTGTTGTGCTGGATGCCGGCGCGAGCGCTGAAGGTCCAGCCGTTCACCATCGGACCGTTCGCCGTCCCGCCGGTCGCGGGGCGCTCGAACCCGGCGTTGAGGATGCTCACCAGCGGCGGCTCCTCCGACACGTCCGGGTTGACGAAGCAGCGGTTGTCGCCGCCCGGGTTCGGGTTCGAGCCGAAGGAGGCGACCGCGCAGTCCACGCCGTCGGTGAACGTGCCGAAGACGAAGAGCCCGTCCGACCCGAACGCGACGTTCGCCTCCCCGTCGAAGGCGCACTCGCCGCCGTCCGCGTACTGGCAGAAGGTGTACCCGTCGGGCGCGTTCTGCACGTCCCTCACCTTGTACAGGCGTGACGTGACTCCCGATGCGTCCGCCCCGGGTGCCACCGCGACGGCGCGCAGGTAGGTCGTCTTGAGTGGCTCGAGGAAGATCTGCCCGGTGTACGGGGTGGAGGATGCCGCGGGCTCGCTGCCGTCCGTCGTGTAGAAGATCTGCGCGTCGGGGGTGGCGCTCGTGATCGTCACGGCCTCGATCGAGTCGTAGACGCCTCGCTCAAGACTGAACACCGGAGCGTCGGTGACACCGGCCGTACTGGCCGGGGTGACCTCGACCTGCGCGACGCCGTACTCCCCGTCGGGAAGCGTGGCCCGCACGGCGACGGTGCGCTCGGTGGTCACGGACGGGGCCGTGAACAGACCGTTCGCGTCGATGGTGCCGTTGTCGTCTCCGACCACCGACCAGGTCGGCGTGCCGGTGCCGTCGATGACGTTCGCCCCGAGCTGCACCTGCGTACCGCCGGCGACCGAGGTGCGCACGGGGGTCATCTCGACCTGCGTGGCCGCGGGGGCCGTCGTGTAGATAGCGTAGGTGTGCTCGTCGCCGATCTCGGTGTCGGTGAAGGCGTTGGCATCCGGGGTCAGGGTTCCGCTCGAGGCCGGCAGCAGGGCGTTCTCGCCGGGCTGTGCGATCGAATCCGTGTACGCGATGCGGGTGAAGTCCGCGGTCGCGTCGCCGCCGTCGAACTGCACGCGCACGTCCTTCGGCGAGCCCGACTGCGTCTCGACGAGGACGGTGAGCTCGCCGTCCGGTGCGCGGAACGCGGTCGCGCGCACATCGGCATCCGACACCTCCGTGCCGAGCACCGTGCTGTGCGCGGGCACGTACCGCATGAGGGGGCCCGCCTCCGAGAACGCGGCCGTGGGCTCGAGACCGAGGATGAGCGAGTCCCACAGGTTGTAGGAGCCGTTCGTGTCGCCCGCGGGGTCGCCCGTCATGACGCCGTTGAGCTGCCAGATGAGGTTGGAGTGCACGCCGTCGTTGGCGCTGCGGATGATGTAGTTCGCGTAGCCGGTTTCCCAGACGCTGGTGCCCGGGTTGGTCCAGCCCATCTCGGAGAGGTTGAGGGGAGCATCGCCGATGACGGCGCGGCGCTGGGCGATGGCATCCCCCATCGCGTCGTACGACTCGCCGTACAGGTGGAACGAGTACTGGTCGAAGACGTCGCCGGCGTTCTCGGCCATGTACTGCGTCCAGGCCACCGCGTTGACCTCTTCGGGGCCCCAGATCTGCACGTCGTCGCGCAGTCCGTCGGCGGCGAGCCGGTCGCTCACCGCGCGAGCCATGTCGGCGTAGTACGCCTTCTCGTCGCCCGGGGCCCAGAAGTCCCAGCTGCCGTTGGGCTCGTTGTAGAACGTGAGGTGATCGACGTTGTCGTAGCCGCGGTCGAAGAGGTTCTGCAGCAAAGCGGATGCCGAGGCGCCGTAGGCCGGCAGGTCGGCCGGGGCCGAGATGTAGGGGTCGGGGGCTCCGGGGATGGTGAACCAGTCGTGGACGCGCGCGCCGACCTTCCATCCGAAGTTCAGCTCGACCTCGGTGCCCGCGTCCTTGAACGCGTCGAGGTAGCGGTAGAACGCGAGCATCTCGGGGCTCTCGAAGTCGTACTGGCCCTTCTCGAGCTCCATCCAGTCGATCTGGAACCAGATGCGGGCGACCTTGGGCTGCAGGGTGTGGATGCGCTCGACGTCGACCTCCCAGTCGGCGTCGTCGTAGCCGTACTTCGTGGTGCCCTCGAGGAGGCTCCACGGGATGACGTTGACGCCGACACCGAGGTAGTCCTCCTGCACGGTCTGGTCGAGGTGGACGGTGACGGTGCGCTGCTCGTCGGCCGCGGATGCCGCGGTCGCGGGGACGAGCAGGGCGGCAGCGACGACGCTCGTCGTCGCGGTCAAGGCGAGGGCTGTGCGCCGTCGTCTCATGGGTTCTCCTATCGCCGGTGATGGGAGGCGTCGCGGTGACTCATCACTGAATCGGTAGTAATGCTACGCCGGGGGGATGTATCAGCGAGGCTATGAGGGTTGCAGTGGTCGCGCAAGCCCGAATTGTCATGGTTTTTCACGCTGATCGTCACTACTGTTTGTAGTTGTACTACTCTACGTGAGGTCTTATGGGTGCGCGGAGTACCGTCTTACGGAGTCGAGGGTGGACACGCCGATCCCGGACGCCGGAACCCCGCGTGGCGGGTGCGGGTTCCGCGTGACGGTGCGGGGCGGGGGTCGCAGCGGCGTTGGTGCCGATGTGCCGTAGGGCGGAGTCGAGCCGCGACGCGCCGGTTCGGGGTGCCGTGGGCCGGCGTGTCGGGGTGGAACTCCGCGTGAGGGTACGGGGGCGGCGAACGTGCCGGTGTGCCGTCAGGCGGAGTCGGGCCGTGACACGCCGGTCCGGGATGCCGGAACTCGGCGTGTCGGGCACGGACTCCGCGTGACGGTACGGGGCCGGGGTGGCGGCGGCGAATGTGCCGATGTGCCGTCAGGCGGAGTCGGGCCGTGACACGCCGGTTCGGGATGCCGGGGGCCGGCGTGTCGGGGAGGAACTCCGCGCGACGGTACGGGCCGCGCGGGCTCCCACCCGGCGGCCCCGCGACGGTTCGTCAGATCGCCGAGGCCGCCGCGGACGCCTCGGCGGACAGGGCGCGCACGGTCTCGGCATCCCGTGCCGTGAGGGCTGCGGCCGGCACCATCCACGATCCGCTCACGGCGAAGACGTTGCCCAGGGCGAGGTACTCGCCGGCGTTCGCAGCGGACACCCCACCCGACGGGAGGAAGCGCACGTCGGGGAACGGGCCCGCGAAGGCCCTCAGCGCGGTGGGCCCGCCCACGGCGCCCGCGGGGAAGAGCTTGAGGCGGTCGAGTCCCGCGGCGATCGCCCGCTGGATCTCAGTCGCGGTCGCCACCCCGGGGAGGAACGGGATGCCGAGCTCCGCCGCCCGCTCGACCACGGCGTCGTCGAACCCCGGTGAGACGAGGTAGGTCGCGCCGGCGTCGACGGCCGCCTCGACCTGGGCGACGGTCGTCACCGTGCCGGCGCCGACGGCGAAGCCGGATCGTCCGGCGACCGCGCGGATCGCGTCGAGGGCGGCGGGGGTGCGGAGGGTGATCTCGGCGGTCGGGATGCCGCCGGCCTGGAGCGCGTCGGCGAGGTCGGGCGCGAAGGACGCATCGTCGAGCACCACGACGGGGACGATCCGGCTGCCGTGCAGCACATCGACGCCGGTCATGCGTCTTGAGAGGTCGGGGCGACCACGATCTCGCGGAAGCTCACGTGCTGGGTCAGCTGGTAAGCGGCGAGGATCGCGCGGGCGATGTCGTCGGGCACGAGTCCGCCGCCGATGCTCTGCTTGTACTCGCGGTAACCGTCGAGGACGTCGCCCTCGCCGGTGTTGCTGAGCAGGGCCGTGTCGACCATTCCGGGGGCGACGAGGAGCACACGGACGCCGTGCGCGGCGTTCTCGCGCCGCAGCCCTTCGGTCATCGCGTGCACCGCGTATTTCGTGCCGTTGTAGACGACGTGGTTCTCGTAGAGCTGCTTGCCGGCGATCGAGCCGATGTTGACGATCGTGCCGTGACGGCGCTCCTGCATGCCCGGGAGCACGAGCTGGCTGTTCTTCACCAGGGCGACGCAGTTGACGTCGAACTGCTCCTGCACGAGCGCGGGGTCCTGCTCGGCGACCGCTGACAGCGCCATCAGCCCGGCATTGTTGACCAGCAGGTCGACCGGACCGAACCGCTCCTCGGCGCGCGCGATGGCCGCGGCCACCGCGGCGGTGTCGGTGACGTCGGCCTCGGCGAGCTCGGCATCCGGAAGACCGAGGGCCTGCATCGGGGCGAGGCGCCGCGCGATGAGGAGCAGCGGGTGTCCGGCGGCCGAGAAGGCGCGCGCGGTCGCGGCACCGATGCCGGAGCTGGCTCCGGTGATGACGACGAGGGGAAGGGAGGTCATGCGTTCTCCTGGGAAGGGGTGGATCGGGCGAAGACCACCGCGGCGTCGGCCGCGGCGGTGTAACGGTCACGGAGCGCGGCATACGCGCGCACCCCGTCGGGGTCGGGATCGAGGCGTTCGATCACTCGGTGAGCGTCGTCGGCGGCGGCGAGCGAGGACCACACGCCCGACCCGGCGAACACGAGGGCCGCCGCCCCGAGGGTCGCGGCCTGCTGGTCGACGGTGGTGCGGACGAGGGGGGTGCCCAGGACGTCGGCGTAGATCCGGTTCCAGACGGCGGACCGACTGCCCCCGCCCGAGACGAGCAGGTCGGTGTCGGACGGCAGTCCGCTGAGCGTGCGGATGTGACGCAGGCTCCGGTCGAGCGCGAACGCCACCCCCTCGAGGCATGCCCGCACGAGGTCGTCGGCGTCGGTGCCGAGCTCGACACCGGCGAGGAGTCCCCGCACCCCGCTGCCGCCCTCGAGCGGGGTGCCGCCCGCGAGCGTCGGGACGAACACGGCGCCTCGCGCGCCGCGCGGGCTCGCCGCCGCACCGTCGATGAACGCGCCGATGTCGGCACCCGGACGCATCACGTCGCGCAGCCAGGTCAGCGTCGTGCCGCTGCTGAACGTCGACAGCGCGCTGATGTAGAGCCCCGGCACGGCGTGACGGAAGACGTAGGGGCGGGTCTCGACGTCGAGGACGGGGGCGCTCGCGGTCACCGTCATCCAGCTCGAGGAGCCGAGGGCGGCGTAGATCCGACCGTCCGTCGTGCCGCGGGAGCCGAGTGCCATCGCCGCGTTGTCGACCGCCCCCGCGTGCACGGGTACCCCTGCGGGGAGCCCAAGTGCCTCCGCGGCGTCGGCCCGGAGCGTCCCGACGACGTCGGACGACTCGCGCGGGACGGGGAGCAGGGAGCGGTCGAGCTCGGCCGCGTCGAGGATCGCGTCGTCGTAGTCGCCGCGGGTGAGGTCGTAGGCGCCCGACCCGGATGCCATGGAGTGGTCGGTCGCGACCTCGCCGGTGAGCCGCAGGGTGATCCAGTCCTTCGAGCCGAGCAGGGACCGGGTGCGTGCCCATCCCTCCGGATCCTCGGTGCGCATCGTCTGCGCCTTGAACACCGGGTACAACTGCGCGCCGAAGCCGTTGCCCGTGCGCAGGTACCACGCGTCCTCGTCGAGGTGGGCGAAGACGTCTTCGGTCCGACCGCGGGTGTCCGACCAGATCGGGGTGTCGCGGGCGACGAGCTCTCCGGCGGCGTCGACCTGCACGACGCCGAGGCTCTGCCCCGACAGGGCGATCCCGATGACGGCTTCACGCGCGCCGGGAGTCTGGGCGACGACCTCGCGGGTCGCCGAGACCACGGCATCCCACCACTCCTCCGGCCGCTGCTCGGCACGGCCGGGACCGGGATGCCGCGTCGGATACGACACGACCGTCTCGGCGACCGAGCGGCCCTTGGCCGACCAGAGAGACGCTTTACACCCCCCGGTACCGAGGTCGAGAGCGAGAGCGAGAGGACCCATCGATCAGCGGGTGGCCAGGGCGAGCTCGCTCAGCCGCTCGAAAGAGGGGCCCGACGTCGGGATCTCGATGTCGAAGACCTCGGCGATGACCTGCGTCCATCCGTGCACGAAATAGATCCACCCATCCTCGACCCGGAGGCGGCGCTCGGCGCTCTGCTCCCGCGCCTGGTCGAGGAAGACGAGATCGCCGCGGTAGTTGAGATCCCACGCGACCCCGTCGAGGGGGAAGACGGCGTCGTCGGGAAGGGGGGAGCCCGGGGCGTCCTTGCCGAGGCCGGTCGCGTTGACGACCAGCGAGCGCGGCGCCAGGTCGGCGAGCACGCGGGCGTTGTCGGCCGGGGTGGGGGTGAGGTGGTACTCGAAGAGCGTGTCGGTCGGCAGCGACGCGTGGATCTCGCGCAGGTGGTCCAGGCGCGCCGCCGAGCGGTTCGTCACGATGACCCGCGCGGGCCGGTCGAGGCCCCGCTCCTGCCGAGACAGGTACCAGCTGATCGCGATCGACGATCCGCCCGCGCCGAGGCAGAGCGCGTCGGCGGGACCGCGCGACCAGAACCCGGCCGGTAGGAAGGCGTCGAGGGCGAGACCGCTCGAGATCGGGTCCTTCGCGTGGCAGATGAGCCGGCCGTCGCGCTTGGAGATGCAGCTCGTCTCACCCATCAGCTCGGCGAAGGCGTCGATCTCGTCGAAGAGGTCGCGGCACGCGGCGAAGAGATCGATCTTGTGCGTGGTGACCAGGGCCCCGAGGCTCAGGGGGTCGTCCGCGATGAACCGCACGACTGCGCGGTAGTCGTCGGCGGGTGCGTGCAGGGGCAGGTCGATGCCCTGGAGCACGGCATCCTGCAATCCGAGGTGCGCGGCCCACCGGGGGAAGACGTGCTGGATCGAGGAACTCCCCGTCGTGACGCCGATGAAGTAGAGCGTAGGGGCCGTCGCCGGACGCAGGGTCGAGGCGGTGAGGGTGGGAAACGTCATCGGTGGTCCTTCGTGGCGGCGACCGCGGCCAGCGCGGCCGTGGCATTCATGCCGAATCGGGTGACGCCGAGCTCGGCCATCGTTCGGACGGTGTCGAGGTCGCGGATTCCTCCCGCGGCCTTGAGCGCTGCGCGACCGTCGGCCCGGTCGGCGATCAGTCGGATGTGCTCGATCGTGGTCGCAACGCCCGACCAGCCGGTGCCCGTCTTGATCCAGGGCACGCCCGCCTCGATGGCGGCATCCACCCCCCGCCGGATGTCGTCGTCGTCGAGGCGGCCGACTTCGAGGATCGCGCGCAGCGGCACGCGGCCGTCGACGACCTCGACGATCGCGGCGAGCTCGTTCGTCACGTAGGCGTCGTCTCCGGAGCGCAGGCGTCCGATCGCGACGACGACGTCGAGCTCTTGAGCGCCGAGGTCGAGGAGCTCGGATGCCTCGGTCACCTTCGTCGCGGTCGTGGCGCCGCCGCTCGGGAACGACACCGGCGAACCGGCGAGGACGCCCGTGCCCTCGAGGCGTTCGCGCAGGTATCCGAGCCACTCGGGGAGGACGTGGGCGCTGACGAAACCGCCCGCCACCGCCTGGTGCACGAGCTCGTCGATGTCGGCGCGTGTGTGCTGCGCTTGGACGCAGCTGATGTCGATGTGTCGAGCGAGGTCGGCGAGGACGGGACCGGGATCAGGCACGGTAGCCTCCGTGGTCGGGGTTCGGGCGGGTCGTCCAGTCGCTGCCGTCGGCCACGACGAGCTGTCGCATGCCTCCGGCCTCGGCGATGATCCCGTAGTCCTGACCGGCCTCGGTGGCGTAGGTGAAGAGCGTCACGAGCGTGTCGTCGCCGACGTTGACGCTGCGGTGGATCCAGCCGCCGGGGACGTGGACCACCACCCCGGGGGTGATCGGTAGGGCACGGGACTCGCCCTCGACCGACTCGAGCAGCATCACCCCGGAGCCGGCGACGCCGTAGTAGAGCTCGGCGAACTCGGCCTGCGCGTGAAGGTGCCCCCGCGTCATCGCGAACTCGTCGCCGATCCGGCCGGGCCGGAGGACGCTCAGGCCGATGGTGAGCGCTCCGCGCCCGGTTTCGGGGGTGCTGCTCTCGACCCAGTACACCGGCTCGCCGTCGTCGCGGGTGATCGCTTCGGCGTAGGCCTCGTCATCGCGATAGACGCCCGCGAGGTCGGGCAGGTGCTTCTCGTAGCGCTCGGATCCTCCGGCGAGGAGGCCACGGGCGATATCGACGGTCAGCCGGGCCGGTTCGGCCAGTCGTGCAGCGGCGCACATGCAGTCGTTCCCTTCGCCGACGACTGGGGTACGTCGTCGTGCGTAGTAACACTACAAGAAGTGGGGGAGTTTGGGTAATCTCCGACGCTTTGGTGCCAGTGGCGAGGCTTTGCGCGTAGTTCGGCTACTTCGTCCGTGTGTGCGGTGCCGATCTGGGGTGTACGGAGGAGACCTGGCGAGCGGAGGACGTGTGAGCGCTCCCGCGTCCTCCGCGCGCCAGATCTCCTCCCGTCGCCACGCGATGAGCGCGCGGGCTCGCGACGCCGGCGCCCCGGCTCAGCGCCAGGTGAGCCAGGCGGCGGGGTTGCGGCGCAGGACCGCGTCGGCCAGGTCGGCGCCGCCCTCGGCGCGCAGGCGCGGGACGAAGCGGTCGCCGAGGTAGCGCAGCCCCGGCATGCCGCCGTAGGCGACGTAGCGGGTGCGGCGAGCGACGTCGCCGCCCAGCAGGATGCGGTCCCCGCCTCCGGCCGCGGCGGTGGCGATCAGACACGCGAGCACCACGGAGTCGGGGTGCTCTCGCGCGCGAGCGGGTCCGTCGTAGCCGAGGAAAGCTCCCGTGGCAGCGAGCTCGGCGTGCAGCCCGGGGTCGGGATTGCGATCGACGTGCGCCAGGGCGACCCGGTCGGCCCGCACGCCGACGGATGCGAGCGCCTCCAGCGCCTCGAAGGCCGCCGTCCCGTGCTCGAGGTGCACCATGACCGGGGCACCGGTCGCCGCGTGCGCGCGGCCGATCGCCTCGATCGAACGTCGGGCGATGGCATCCAGTCGCCAGTAGCCCATCCCGGCCTTGAGGACGCCCGCGCGCACCGCGGGGTCGCGCTCGCCGCCGGGCTCCGCAGCTCCCCGCACCAGGTCGTCCTCGAACGCCGCGGCGAGTGTGTCGACGTCCGCCGAGAGGAGCGGATGTCCGTCTCCGTAGTGCTCGCGGCGGTGCAGGCCGGTGGTGAGCACGACGGCGACCCCGGTGGCCTCCGCGATGCGACGCGCGGCGGCGGGGCGACGGCCGAGGCCCAGGGGTGTGGCATCCACGAGGGTGTGGAATCCGGATGCCGCGAACTGGCGGGTCTCCTCGGTGCTGGCCTCCTCGTCGTCGAGATCGTCGTCGGGCAGCAGAGGCGAGACCTGGAAGAGGTGCTCGTGGTAGTCGACGGTGCCGAGCGCGTCGGGGGCGAGGTCGCCGATGACGGACCGGACGAACCCGCTCATGCGGGCACGGGGTGAGCGGGAGTCTGCCCGCGCAGGAGCGCGACCATGTCGTTCACCGCCATTCGCCCCATGCCGTCGACGCCCTCGCGGGTCTGCGCGCCGAGATGGGCGGTGACGATCACGCGGTCGGCCAGGTCGTCGGCTAAGAGGGGCGATGCCGCGTCACCGGTGGTCTCGATGGCGAGGGTGTCGGCGGCGTAGGCGGCCACGCGTCCACGCCGGGCGGCGCGGGCCACCGCCTCCTCGTCGACGAGGTCGGCGCGAGCCGTGTTCACGAGCAGGACGGGCCGGTCGGCGGCGGCGAGCCACCGCTCATCAATGACCTTCTGCCCGCCCGGCGCATGTAGTGTCACAACATCGCAGCGAGTCGAGAGCGTCTCGGTGTCGGCGCGCTCCACGGCCTCGAACAGCGGATCGCGGGCGTCGACCCACGGGTCGGCCCCGAGGACCGTGGCGCCGAACGCGCGCAGGCGTTCGGTCACGAGGCGTCCGATCCGGCCCAGTCCGACCACCCCGACGGTCAGCGCCGACAGCTCTCGCGCGGGCTTTCCCGACCAGTCGCCCGCGCGCACGCGACGATCGGCGGCCGGGATGCCCCGCAGGGCCGTCAGGAGGAGGGCGAGGGTGTGCTCGGCCACCGCGGCCGAGTTCGCGCCGGGAGTGTTCGTGACCGGGATGCCGCGCGCCGCCGCCGCGGCCAGATCGACGTTGTCGACGCCGACGCCGTAGCGCGCGATCCCCCTCAGGTGGGGGGCGAGGTCGAGGTGGGCCGCGGTGACCGGGCCCGTGCCGGCGATCCACCCGTCGGCCTCGGCGAGCAGGGGAGCGAGCTCCTCGAGGTCGTGCGACGAGCCGGCGCGGACGACGCGGTATCCCGCCTCCGCGAGGACCGCTCCGGGGTCGTACTCGCCCGACCCGAACGAGCGGGAGGTGACCAGCACGACCCCGGTCACGAGTCGGCCTCGGTGGTGTCGCCCGCGCGGTCGCCCTCGGCGTGACGCATGGCCGCGAGCTCGCTCTTCATGCGGCGGACGGCTTCGCTGTGGGCCGGCGAGCGACGCAGGGCGACACCGGTGGCGAGGATGTCGATGACCACGAGACCCGCCAGACGGCTCGTCGACGGCGTGTACACGTCGGTGTCTTCGAATGTGCGTACGATCAGGGGAATATCCGCGATCTCGGACAGTGGGCTGACGCGACCGGTCAGCGAGATGACGGTTCCCCCGGCCTTGCGGGCGGCCCGGGCGACCGTGAGCGTCTGCTCGGTGTGCCCGGTGTTCGAGATCGCGACGGTCACGCTGCGGGGACCCGACATCGTCGCGGCGATGAACTGCTGGTGGAAGTCCTCGGGTGCCTGGCAGGGGACGCCGAAGAGGGGGAACTTCTGTTGGGCGTCCTGCGCGATGATGCCGCTCGCGCCGAAGCCGACGAAGAGGATGTCGCTGGCATCCAGAATCGCCTCGATCGCTCGCTCCACGGCGGCGGGGGCGAGGGTGCGGCGTGCGCGGTCGAGGCTCGAGATGGTGTGGTCGAAGATCTTCTCGGCCACGTCGCCCGAGGAATCCGACGAGGTGATGGTCGAGTGGGTGACCGGCAGCCCGAGAGCGAGGGTCTGGGCGAGCTGGATCTTGAAGTCCTGGAACCCCTCGCAGCCGACCGAGCTGCAGAAGCGCATGACGGTGGGCTCGCTGACCTCGGCGGCTTCGGCGAGGCCGGCCATCGTGAACTGGGCGGCGCCGACGGGATTGTCGAGGACGATCGCGGCGACCCGTTGTTCGGAGCGGCGCAGGTGCGGCAGTTGGCGGGTGATGCGCTCGAGAAGCGTGTCGGTGGACTCTTCGCTGGCCTGCTCGACGTCGAGGGTCATCGCGAGCTCCTTCCATGTAGTATGGCTACATCTTAGCCGATGCGGGCTTCCCCGCACAGCGCGACAGCACAGGAGGACGAAGATGTACCGACAAAGGCTGGAACTCACCGACCGTGTGGCGGTTGTGACGGGAGGCTCCCGCGGCATCGGGCTCGCGGTGGTGACCGCTCTCGAGGAGTTCGGGGCGATCGTCGTGATCGCCGACGTGCTCGACGAGGCCGGAACCGCCGCCGCGGGGTCGTTCGAGAGCGGGCGCGTGTCGTACGTGCACCTCGACGTCACGGACGCCGCCGAGGTGGAGCGCGTGTTCGCCGACGTGGCCGGTCGTCTCGGATCGGTCGACATCCTCGTGACCTCGGCCGGCATCGCCAACCACCAGCCGTCGCTCGAGCTCGAGCGAGAGACGTGGGACCGGGTTCTCGCCGTCAACGCGACGGGCACGTTCTGGTGCGCGCGCGAGGCCGCGCGGCACATGCAGGAGCGCGGCGGCTCGATCGTCGCGATCGGCTCGATGTCGGGTGAGCTCGCGAACGCGCCCCAGCGTCAGGCCGCCTATAACGCCTCGAAGGGGGCGGTGCACCTCGCCGTGAAGTCGCTCGCGATCGAGTTCGCCGAGCAGGGCATCCGCGTCAACGCCGTCGCCCCCGGCTACGTCGGCACCGAGCTGACCAAGGAGGGCGTTCCCGGCGATTGGTGGGACGACTGGGTGCGCCGCACGCCGATGGGCCGCCTCGGCGCCCCCGAGGAGATCGGCTCGCTCGTAGCGTTCCTCGCGTCGGACGCCGCGTCATACATGACCGGCTCGGTCGTGCTGATCGACGGCGGCTACTCGGCCTGGTGACTCGCGCCGCGCGGGGCGGGGGCGGGCGTTGCCGCGCGCGGGCGTTGCCGCGCTGCCCGCGCGTCACGCATAAACGCTGTTTGCGCGCATAAACGCGCTCTCCCTGTGTTTATGCGAGTGGATCGCGTTTATCGGTGACACGGGGTGCCGACCCGCGGTCCCACGCGTCACGCATAAACGCTGTTCGCGCGCATAAACGCGCTCTCCCTGTGTTTATGCGAGTGGATCGCGTTTATCGGTGACACGGGGTGCCGACCCGCGGTCCCGCGCCGGCGTCCAGCCGCCCCCGCGCACGGACGGGCGCTACCGCACGGGCGTTCTCGCGCAGGCGGTCCGGGCGCGCCACGCATAAACGCTGTTTGCGCGCATAAACGCGCTCTCCCCGTGTTTATGCGAGTGAATCGCGTTTATGGATGCGCCGCCGCGCCGCCCCGCGCCCGCCGCGCCGCGCCGCCCCGCGCCCGCCGCGCGCATCCGCCACCCCGTCGCGCCGCTCCGCGCGCTCGCGCGCAGGCGCTTCCGCGCCACGCATAAACGCTGTTTGCGCGCATAAACGCGCTCTCCCCGTGTTTATGCGAATGGATCGCGTTTATGGGCGACCCGCCGCGCCGCCTCCGCGCCGCCTCCGCGCCGCGCCGCCCCGCGCCCGCCGCGCGCATCCGCCACCCCGTCGCGCCGCCCCGCGTCACTCCAGAAACGCCACCGGCAGCGCGGCGACGGGCAGACCCGAGTCGGCGATCAGCCGCTCGATCGCGTCGTGCTGCGCGTCGGGGGCGGTCACCTGCACCTTTTCGACGCCGTCGATCGGCGTTCCGCCGCCCCCGAACGCGAAGTACGTGACGTCGTGCTCGTCGATGAGCGTCGTGAGCAGGGCGTGGTACCCCGCGGCTTCGTCGGGGCCGATCTCCACGCCGAGCCGCGGACCCGAGACCTCGACCGGCATCTCGGGATCGACTCCCGCGGCCGCGCGCAGCGTGTCGGCGTGAGCGACGAGGGGGAGGAGTTGCGCCCCGACCTCCTCGGGGCGCCCGTCGAGCGACGAGAGCGCGAAGCGCTCGGCATCCCAGATCGCCGCTTGAATGACGCTCCCCGGGGCGACCCGGAAGATCTCGGATGCCACGGCCTCCAGGTCGAACCCGAACGCGGGGCATCCCCGCACGGCGTCGGCGTACGCCGAGACCCGGGTGGCTCCGGCGCCTTCGAGGTCGAAGCCCCACTCGACGGCATCCGGATAGGCGGTGTCGCAGGCGATCTCGCGGACCTCCGGGAACGCGGATGCCTCGGCCGTGACCTGCACCCAGGACGAGGGATTCGCGAACAGCGGCGCCTCGACCCAGCGCTGCTTCTGCACGTCGGACACACCGGGGACGGCCGCGATCTCCGCGGTCAGCGCGTCGAACGCGGGGTCGGGCCGGTCGAAGCGCGTCTCGTCGATCATCCAGCCGAACACCACCACGGCAGCGCCGCCGACGGCGATCGCCCCCACGACGGCGGCGGCGATCCCGATGCGGGCACGTGTGGTCACCGGCATCCGTCGACCTCCCTGTCGTCTCGCGGCGACCGTAGTGCGGTCGGGTGAACGAGGGGCGAACGCGCCGCGGCGTCAGGCTCCCGCTGTCGCTTCGCTACCGCGCGAGCGTGCGTGGCGGACGAAGAGCACTCCCGCGCGAAGCGCCGCGCCGACCGCGAGCAGGATCAGGACGACGGATGCCACGAGGCCCGCGACGATCACGACGAAACCGCCGGGCCGCTCGTCGTAGTAGTACGTGGAGTACTGCTCATCCCACACGAGGAACTCGGCCCCGTACGCCATCGCGCCGTTGTACACGACGGGGACCAGCAGTAGCAGAAGGGCGCTCAGACCGGCCCACGCAAGAGGCTTCGACATGGCCGACACGGTAGCTGCGTTCGGTGTCCGTCGGGTGAACCGCGAGAGGGCAGCGCACCGCACGCATAAACGCGATCCACGCCGATAAACGCGAGCAGAGCGTGTTTCTGTGCGCGGATCGCGTTTATGCCCGAGTGGGCCCCCGCAGGCTGCGGATCGCCGCGCCCCCAGCGCGGCGCCCCAAGCGCGGCGCCCCCAGCGCAGCGCCCCCCAGCGCAGCGCGCCTCAGCGCAGCCCCGCCCTCAGCCCAGCCCCGCCCTCAGCCCAGCGCCACCCGCACCTCGTGCCTCCCCGCCTCGACCCGGCGGCGGAGTCCCGGCAGCTCGATCTCGGCACGCATGCCGATCGGCACCTCGCACGACAGCGTCACCGCGCCGTCGTCGACCAGCCACTGCACCGACAGCTCGCCGTACGGCGTCCGTACGGCGGCCGAGGCCGACGACAGCGCCGTCCCGAGGACGCTCGGAGCGATCCGCGCTTCGCGCCATCCCGGCGAGACCGCCTGCAGCCCGGCCACGTCGGCGTAGAACCAGTCCTCGACCGTGCCCAGGAAGTAGTGGCCGCGCGAACGCGACTCCTCTTTCCAGTGCTCCCAGAGCGAGGTCGCCCCCTGCTCGACCCAGAAGCCCCAGCTCGGGAACGTCGTCTGCAGGGCGACCGCGACCGCGACGTCGGCGTGGCCGAAACGCGTGAGTTGGGGGAGCAGGTGCTTGGTCGCGAGCGCACCCGTGGACAGGTGGTGCCCGCGGTCGACGACGTCGGCGGCCAGGCGGTCGGCCGCGCGCTGCCGGTCCCCGGCGGGAAGGATGTCGAAGGCCAGGGCCAGAGTCGTGTGCGCCTGGCGATACCCGGCGTCGTCCCGTCCGCGCACCTCGGCGGTCTCGGCATCCCAGAACTCGGCGACGAACGCGGCACGAGAGGCCGCGGCGGCCCGCTCCCACTCGCCCGGATCCTCGCCCAGCACACGCGCGATCGCGGCCGCCGTGTCGCACATCGCGATGACGAACGCCGTGGCGGCGATGCGGGTGTCCTCCGGCGCGTTCCCGCCGCCCGGGTCGGTCTCGGGGCTCACCCAGTCGCCGAGGGTGGTGTCGAAGAGACCGTCGACTCCCCGCTCGAGCTCGAAGCGCAGGTAGTCACGCGCGTCGGGCCACACGTCGGCGAGCACCCGGTCGTCGCCGCGCAGCTGGTAGACGTCCCACGGCACGAGCAGAAGGGCTGAGTGCCACGTCGGTGCGGGCGTCCAGTCCATGCTCCAGCCGCCGTGCGGGGCGATCACCTCGGGTGCTCCCTGACCGTGACGGGATGCCGCGATGTCGGCGACCCACTTCGCCAGCAGCTCGTGCGTGTCGAGGTTGAGAAGCATCATGCGGGCGCCGACCATGCCGTCGCCGGTCCACCCGTTCTTCTCGTACTTCGGCGTATCGGTCGGGATGCCGTGCAGGTTGTTGAGGATCGTCCGCACCGTGAGCTCGTGCAGGGTGTTCAGCATCGGCGACGACGTCTCGAAGCGTCCCGTCCGCTCGGCGCGCGTGTGGACGACCCGCGCGCGAAGGGTGGGCAGGGACCGGGCGCGCACCTCGACGTGCTGGAACCCGTGCCAGGTGAATCGCGGATGCCACCGCAGCGGCCGATCCGCCAGGGTCACGCGATCGGTCTGGAAACGTCCGTCGAAGTACCCCTTCTCGTCGTCGGAGTTCGGCGTCCCGTCTGCGCGGAGGCTCTCGCCGAACCGCAGCTCGATCTCGGCCCCCGGATCCGCATCGGCGTCGACCTCGACCCAGCCGGCGATCACGCGGGGGAAGGAGACGACCCAGCGGCCCTCATCGAGCTGCGTCACTCGCGTCGGTTCGAGCGTCTCGCCCTCGACGATCGGAGGCTGACGCTGCGGCACGGGGACGCCGCGCGGCCCCTCGACCTCACGGGCCGAGACCCACGCGCGGTCGTCGAACCCGGCGGTGCTCCACCCCGGCTGCTCGAGGCGCGCGTCGTAGTCCTCGCCGGCGTAGAGATCGTCGAAGCGGGTCGGGCCCGCGGTGGTGGTCCACGCGGGGCCGCTCACGACGACGTGCTCGCCGCGGCCGTCGCGCCACACCAGCAGCACACGCGCCGAAGGATCGGCGTGCCAGGGCGCTGTCTCCCAGTTCCAGGTGTTGCGGCCGCGCATGCCGTAGAAGCCGCGACCGAGTTCGACGCCGATCGCGTGGCGACCGGGGGTCATCCGTTCGGTGACGTCGACGACCGTGTACTGCGCGCTCACCTCGTAGTCGGTGAAGCCGGGCCCGAGAACGCTGTCGTCGGGGGCGATGCCGTCGATCTCGACGCGGGCGAGACCACCCGCCCCGACCACGAGATACGCCTCGTCGGGGGTGGCATCCACCTCGAACTCGGTGCGCAGCAGCGGAGCGGCCGCGCCGTCGTCCGCGGCACCGATGAAGGTCGCGCCGCGCCAGTCGCCGTCGGTGGCGGCGGTGACGAACGTTCCCGTCGCGACCGCGTCGCCGGCGGTCGTGGTGACCACCACCGTCCACTCGTGGCGGCGGAGCGGGGCGAGCGGAGCCCCCTCGTAGGCGATGTCGACGCTGCGGTCGGACGCGACGGGTCCGCTCCGCCACCGCGTCTCGGTGCCGGTGCGCACGCTCAGGCGGTAGGAGAGCTGCCGGACGCCGTCGATGTCGGAGCGCAAAGTCCAGCCGAAGCGGGGCGATGCGGGGACGCCGACCGGGTCGACGGCGTGCTCGACGGTGAGGTCGGTGACGGAGATCATGCGGCGTCTCGCAGTTCGCGGAGTTCGGGGGCATCGCCCCAGTGGCGGTCGAGGGCGGCGTCGACGTCGGGATGCTGCGCGAGGAAGGCGGCCAGGGCCACCGGTCGGTCCTGCGGGCGCGTCTGCTTCTGGTTGATCTCGCCGAGCAGGCTCCACCGCCGGTCGCCGCGCTCCACCGGCTCGGCGAAAGCGCCGATATAGGAGGTGTAGTCGAACACCTCGACCGTGTCGCCGACCTGCACGACACCGAGGCGAAAGTCGGCGCACATGAACCACGTCACCGTCTCTCCCGCGCGCGACGCCTGCACGCCGCTGCCGCTCTGCTGCAGGAGGTAGGCGAGATCCTCGTTGTCGGCGTGCCGGGCGCGCCACTCGTCGCCGAACCGGCTGATCGTGGTCACTTCGAGATCGTTCCACTGCTCGCGGAGGCCTCCGAGCCAGCCCGCCCAGGCGTCGAGCGTGGTGGGGTCGTGCGCGAGCCCGCGCGCGACCTCGCTGATCTCGTAGTTCACCGTGAGCCATCCGAGGCCGTTGCGCGCGACGTTGCGCTCGTTCAGGTGCGCCTCGCTCGTGGCATCCAGTTCTCTCAGCGCGTCCGCGCGCGGCAGACGGTGCAGCGTCTCGATCGGACCGAGGCCGAGCCGTGAGTTGTACTCGGACGACATGCCCGCGGTGCGCGCGGCGACGAGGTCGACCGTCCAGCCGTCGAGCTGCACCGCGTCGATGCGATCGTCGCCGCGGCCGGGCACGAGGAAATGGTTGCGGGAGGGGTAGTAGGGGTACGCGAGCGAGCCGTCGCCGTCCTGCAGGTCGATGTCGAACTGGCTCCAGATGTTGCCCTGAACGGTGCGGATGCCGAGATCGCGCGCACCCGCGATGTTCGCGGCCGAGAGGAACCCGGCGACCAGCGCCGTGGTCGGGCGGTCGAAGTGGGTGTGGAGCAGGTCGACCGCGTCGGAGATGTCGCGAGCGACCTCGTCGCGGGTTCCGTAGAGGTTGGCGAAGAAGCCGCCGGGGACGAACGTGATGTCGTCGCCGTGCTCGGCGGCGAGACGCGCGAGCGTGCGGCGGATGTCGCGGTAGCGCGGGGAGTCGTCGGTCAGAGCGCCCCACGAGAGTGCCCATGTGAGAGAGGCGTCGGGGACCGCACTGCGCACGGCGTCGGAGAAGCGCTCGACGAGGGCTGCGGAGTGGAGTTCGGTCTCGTTCTCCCAGAGGGAGGTGTCTCTCGTCGCCTCGATCTGGTGGCGGCGGACGATGGTGTTGATGGTCAGTCGTCGGCCGAGTGGCGGGCGTGTCTGCATGGGGCCTCACCCTATCCGCCGACGCCCGCGTTTGCGTAGTCACACTAGCAATAATTGGGCGATGGGGTGCCGTTATGCATTCGATATGGGTAAATGAACCAATTTTGTGTAGTCTTGCTACCGACACCACGTTCCGCGGAAAGGGCCGCGCGACGATCGACGGAGATGAGGGAGTGGCCATGACGAAGTGGCTGAGGCACACGGCGGTAGCGGCGGTCGCGTTGACCACCGTAGGCGCGCTGAGCGGCTGCGCGGGAGGTGCCGGCGGCGGTCCCACCGAGCTCAGCTTCTTGATGTGGGGAGACGGCGGCGACACGCAGAAGGCGTACGAAGACGTCATCACCGAGTTCGAGGCGGCGAACCCCGACATCACGATCAACGCCGAGTTCTTCAACACGAACGACTACGACAACATCCTCAAGACCCGCCTCTCCGGTGGGGCCGGCCCCGACATCTACGGTTTCGACCTCGGCAACATCGACACCTTCGTCGCGGACGGTTTCGCAGCAGACCTCTCGCAGGGCGGCGAGAGCTACCTGTCGAAGCTGACCCCCGAGGCCGCGAAAGACAGCCAGCGCGCCGGCGGCACCTACAACCTGCCGATCTCGCTCTCGGGCAACGGCATCATCTACAACAAGGCGCTGTTCGAGAAGGCGGGTATCGACGCCCCGCCCACGACCTACACCGAACTGCTGGCCGACTCGAAGAAGCTCTCGGACGCCGGGATCATCCCCTTCGCGATGAGCGCGCAGGACAACTGGTGGCCGCAGTTCATCGTGTACTACGCCCTCGCCGAGCACGGCGCGAACGAAGAGCTCGGCGCCGAGATGGCCGCGGGCAAGACGACCTTCTCCGACAGCAAGGCCTGGGCCGAGTCGCTCGACGTCGTCAAGGAGCTCACGCCGTACTACATGCCCAACCCGGTCGGCACGAGCCAGACCGCCGCGCAGTCCGCCTTCCTCGGCGGGCAGGCGGCGATGTTCCCCGCGACGTGGATCCTGTCCGACGCCCGCGAGGCGGGCCTCGACCTCGGCTACATGAACTTCCCGACCGTCGACAAGCCGTCCGATGACATCTGGGGCACGTACCAGGTGCGGTTCGGCCTGAACCCGAACAACGGGGATGCCAAGCTCGCCGCCTCGCAGAAGTTCCTCGACTTCTTCCTCCAGGACGACACCTACAAGGCGTTCCTCGACAAGGTGAAGCTGTTCCCGACCACCAAGGACGTCGAGATCGGCGCTGACGTCGACCCGCTCTTCCCCGAGATGCAGGCCGCGTGGGAGGGCAAGACCTTCGTCGCCGCGTTCTCGCCCACCGACCCGAGCATCCAGGACGCTCTCCTGGTCGGGCTGCAGAACATCATCAGCGGACAGAAGAGCACCGAGCAGGTGCTGGGCGACCTCGACGCCGCCCTCGCGCAGTACCGCGCCAACAACGGTTGACCCCTTCGAACCGCCTCGCTCGGGAGTACCCGGGCGAGGCGGTTCCCTTTTCGAAAGACGGATCCCCCATGCCTCGTTCCCTCGCCCTGACAGCCACGACCGCGACCGCGCTGAGCGCCCTGGCCCTGGCATCCCTCACCGGATGCCAAGCCGCCTCGAGCGACACCACCACCCTCAGCTTCCTCATGTGGGGCGACGGCGGCGACACGCAGAAGGCCTACGAGAAGGTCATCGACGCGTTCGAAGCCGAGAACCCCGGCATCACGGTGAACGCCGAGTTCGTCAACACCAACGACTACGACAACGTGCTGAAGACGCGCCTGTCCGGCGGCGCCGGGCCCGACGTGTACGGGTTCGATCCGAAGAACCTCACCGATTTCGTCCGGGACGGGTTCGCCGCCGACCTGTCGGGCACCGACTTCTTCTCGCGTCTCGATGACGCCGCGGCGCAAGAGGCCCGCCGAGGAGCGGACGGGGATGCCGCGTACTCGGTGCCGATCTCGCAGTCGGGCAACGGCATCATCTACAACACCGCGCTGTTCGAGCAGGCGGGCATCGCCGAGGTGCCGCAGACCTACACCGAGCTGAAGGCCGCGGCCGAGAAGCTGTCCGCCGCGGGCATCACGCCGATCGCCATGAGCGCGCAGGACAGCTGGTGGCCCCAGTTCATCGCGTACTACGCGATGGCGCAGCACGTCTTCCCCGACGACCCGGGTGCGATCGAGGAGCTGCTCGCCGGAGAGAAGACCTTCGCCGACATCCCCGGCTACGCCGAGTCGCTCGAGGTCGTGAAGGACCTCGTTCCGGCCTACATGCCGGACCCGCTCGGGACGAACCAGTCGGCCGCGAAGTCGGCCTTCCTCAGCGGACAGGCGGCGATGTTCCCCGCGACGTGGATCCTCTCCGACGCGCGTGCGGCGGGGGTGGAGCCGGGCTACATGAACTTCCCGACCCTCGACGCCGACGTCGCCGACATGTGGGGGAGCTACCTGGTCGCGTGGGGGATCAACCCCGGCAACGATCGCGTCGACGCGGCCGAGAGCTTCATCGACTTCTTCTTCCAGGACGAGGTGTACACCGACTTCCTCACCTCGGTGAAGGCGTTCCCCACGACCGAGGGCATCGACGTCTCGGCGAACGACCCGCTCTTCCCCGACATGGTCGCGGCGTGGGAGGGCAAGACCTTCCGCCCCGTCGTGATCCCCGCGCACCCGCAGCTGCAGGAGACGCTCCTCGTCGGCATGCAGAACCTCATCGCCGGGCGCAGCGACGTCGACACGGTGATCGACGAACTCGACGCGACGCTCGTCGAGGTTCGCGCGAACGCCGACTGAGGCGCGACGGGTCGCCTGCCGCGTCGGTGGCCCGTGGCATCCCTCCCCTTTTTCGGGTTTGGGGCGTGTTTCTCCGTTCGGGGCGCGTGATTCTCCGCCCCAAACGGGAGAACGCGCCCCAAACCCGCGCGGGAGGGGATGCCATGCGTTTCGGGCGGTAGCGCAGCTACGCGAAACAGCGACGGCGGCGACGGATTCTGCATTCGCAGCGGCAGTATCGGCCAGAAGATGTAGTATGGCTACACAACGAGAACGAGGATGTGCTTGTGACCTCCCTGCTGACGATCACCGACGATCGCACCACCGCGACGTTCGACCCCGAGACGGGCGGACTACTTGCCCTCGACGGCGCGAACACCGGTCTCGCGCCCCTCGCCGGCGGGCGTCCGTCGCTGTTCGTGGTCGAGATTCCGCGGGGCGGCGACCGCACGGTCGTCGTCGAGACGGGTGCGCAGACGCTGGCGAACGTCGAGCGTGAGGGCGACGACGCGCTGCGCCTGGTGTGGCGCGATCCTGTGACCTCCGTCGGCGAGCGACTCACCGGAGAGATCGTCGTCGGTGCGCGCGTTTACGACGGGGCCCTGCGGCTGTCGCTGTCGTTCCACCTCGACTCCGGCGGCGTCGAGGCCGTGCGCTTCCCCTCGCTCGGCGGCATCCGTCCGGTCGAGGGAACGCTCGAGCTCCGCGGCGTCGACTACTCCACGGGCACGCGCGTGTCGCTGCTGCCGGTTTTCGACTCCAACGCCCCGTACTGGGGAACGCTGTACCCCGACTACGCCAGCGGCAACCTGCGCCCCGAGCTGGTGGGCACCCCGACATCGCCCTTCGTGGTGCTGGCGAGCGAGGCCGGCGGGATCACGGTGCAGCCGGCCGCGCGCACCCTCGACTTCATCGGGTGGCGGGCGAGCCTCGTGCCCGGTTTCGCCGACAGCCTGCGCCGCACCGCGGCGGACGACGCGGCCGTGACCCTCGACGCCATCCATTTCCCTGCGGCAGACGGGTCCGCCGCCGAGCTGCCCGAGATGGCCGTCGTCCCGTTCGCGGGGGAGTGGGAGCGCGGTCTCGACGCGTACCTTCCGACGCAGGATCCGACGCGGCGGAGCGCGGCATCCTGGCTCCGCGAGCCCCGCTCGTGGCTGCAGGTGCAGCTCATGTCGACCGAGGGCGAACCCCGGTACGACTTCGACGCGCTCGTCGACATCATCGAGGAGTGCGCGCGCGAGGGCATCGGCGCGATCCAGATCGTCGGGTGGAACGAGGGCGGCCAGGACGGTCTCGTCCCGCAGCACCGCCCGGCCGAGAAGCTCGGCGGTGAAGCGGGCCTCCGCCGCGCGCTCGACCGCGCGCGCGAGCTCGACGTCGCCACCGTGCTGTACGTGAAGTACGTGTGGGTCGAGAAGCCCGGGCCGCTCTGGGACGAGCTCGAGCCCTTCGTCTCGCGCGACCCGAACGGCCAGCCCTACGCCCAGCCCGGGCCGGTGTACCACTCGTCGCGCAAGCGCTACGGCATCAACACCCCCTGGTACGTGCCGCTGTGCTTCGGCGTCGAGGAGCTTCGGCGGCGCTTCGCCGACGAGGTCGCCGAGATGGCCGCGTGGGGGGCCGATGGCATCCTGGCCGATGAGTCGCTGTATCACGGTCGCGCTCTGCTGTGCTTCGCCGACGATCACGGCCACCCCGTGGGTGCCAGCGCGTTCACGTGGGATGCCGATTTCGTCGAGGACATCCGCGCAGGGCTCGGCGACCGCGCCGACACGTTCGTCATCGCCGCCGAGGGCGCGTACGACGACCAGTTCGCGCACTACGACGTGTCGTACTTCCGCAGTGCCTCGCCGACGCACCGCCCGCTCGGTCGCCAGCTGCGCCCCGACGCCCGCATCGTCACCGCCCTCACCGGGTTCGACGACCGCTCGATGGTCGCGCAGTGCCTCCTCTACGGCTACGCGATGAGCCTCGAGCCCTACAACTTCAAGGGGCGGCCGGGCGACATGCCCGCGACCGTCTCGCTCGCCCGACAGGCCGATGCCCTACGTGATCGCCACCGCGATCGCCTGTGGAACGGGCACCTCGTCGTCGATCACGACGTCGTCGCCCTCCGGCCGGACGGTTCCGTGCACGACCTCCTCACCGTGTGGGAGGGCGACGACGGTGCCCGCGCCCTCGTCGTGGCCAATCATGGCGACGAGGTGCTCTCCCTGCATCTGCGCGGTCTCGGCGACGCCGAGACCGACGACCTCGACGGGCTCCGCGCGCCGGTCTCGGACGGGCGCGTCGACGTGCCCGCCCGGAGCGTGACCGTCGTCCTCCCCTCTCTCGACTCGATTGGATCGCTATGAGCAGCACACGCGTCGAGGACCCGCGGGTCCTCGCCCTGGACGACCCCACCGTCACGCAGGCGGTGACGACGCGCTCGCTGAAGGCGCGCCTGTGGACGGGACGTTCCACCGCGGGCAGGTTCTGGATCGCCGTCGCTCCCGCGCTGATCCTCTACACCGTCTTCACGGTGTACCCGATGGGACAGGTGATCGTCGCGAGCTTCACCGATGCCCGCGGGTTCAACCGCGCGTGGGACTTCGTCGGTGCCGACAACTTCGTGCGCATCTTCTCGGGCGACCCCGTGCTCATGGAGGCGATCGGCAACACCGCGATCTACGGGTTCTTCAAGATCGTCGTGCAGACGATCCTGGCGTTCCTCATCGCCGTGCTCCTGCACCGCCAGCTCCGGCTCGGCAACATCTACCGCGCGATCTTCTTCGCACCGATGGTGATCTCGCCGGTGGCGATCGTGTTCACGTGGAGCTTCATGTACGACCCGACCACGGGAACGTTCAACACGCTGCTGCGCAGCATCGGGCTCGGCGGTCTCGCACAGGACTGGCTCGGCAACTACGACCTCGCGCTGTACAGCGTGATCCTCGTCGACCTGTGGAGCGGTCTCGGGTTCAACGTCGTCATCTTCCTCGCGGGACTCTCGACGATCCCGGGCGAGATCCTCGAGGCGGCCAAAGTCGACGGTGCGCGCGGGTGGAAAGCGATGCGCTTCATCACGATCCCGCTCATGATCCCCTCGATCGGACTCGTGCTCGTGCTGTCGATCAACGGTGCCCTGAGGGCCTTCGACACCGTCTACCTGATGACGCGAGGCGGACCGGGCAACTCGACACAGCTGTTCATGACCCAGGTGTTCCAGGAGGGCCTGGTGAACAACAACTTCGGCTACGCCTCGGCGATGGCCGTGCTGGTCCTGATCGTGCTGATCGCGATCGCGGCCGTGCAGAACAGACTCAACAACCGCGTCGCCGCCGAGGAGGGCAACCGATGACCACGCACGCGCCCGCGCGCTCACGCTTCGATTCCCGGTCGATGCTCCGCTTGGCCCGCCGCCTCCCGATCAACCTGCTGCTGATCGTCCTCAGCATCGCGATGATCTACCCGATCGTCATCATCGTCATCACGGCGTTCAAGCCGAACCTCGAGGTGCTGACGAACCCCACCGGGCTGCCGCAGTCTCCGACCTTCGACAACTTCGTCACCTCGTGGCAGGATGCCGGCTTCACCAACCTCTTCTTCAACTCGGTGCTGCTGACCGTCACGAGCATGACGATCGCCACGTTCGTCGCGGCCCTCGCGTCGTACGCGATCGTGCGCCAGGCCACGCGCATCGGCTCGGGCGTGTACCTGCTTCTCGCGGCGGGCATCTTCCTGCCGATGCAGCTCGCGCTCGTGCCGCAGTTCCGCGTGGTGCGCGATCTCGGCCTGATCAATAACTACGCCGGCGTCATCCTCATCTACATCGCGGGCGCCCTGCCGTTCGGCGTCTTCCTCATGGCGGCCTTCATGCGCCAGGTGCCGAAGGAGATCGTCGAAGCCGCGGTCATCGACGGCGCGGGCTACTTCACCCTCTTCCGCCGCATCTTCCTCCCGCTCGCCCGCCCCGCGATCGCGACCTTCTGGGTGCTGCAGGGCGTGGGCGTCTGGAACGACTACCTCGTCCCGCAGCTGCTGCTCACCGACCCCTCGAAGCGGACTCTGACCACCGGCGTGCTCTACTTCAAGGCGCAGTACCTCGCCGACTGGGGCAACATCATGGCCGCGGTGCTCATCATGAGCCTGCCGATCCTGCTGCTGTTCGTCTTCGCGCAGCGCTTCTTCGTCAGTGGCCTCTACGCCGGGGCGGTGAAGTGAGGGCATGAGCTCGCTCGACGATCGCGAGCGGGCGCAGTCGCTCGCCTCGCCGCTGTTCGGCGACCGGTGGGTGCAGGAGCACGCGACGCTTCCGGTGCTGGAGGTCGTCCCGGCATCCGTTCTTGACGGAGTCGGGCGAGCCCCGGATGCCGGGGCCCCGGCGCCGGCGACGGACGCACCGCCCACGCGCGAGACGGTCTCCCTCGACGGAGAATGGCTGCTCGCCGGCGCTCCCGCCGGCCGCGAGTTCGCGATCGAACGCTGGTTCGGCGGGCAGGCCCCTCCCGCGCCCGTGGGCTGGCACCGCCCCGACACCGACCGCTCGTCGTGGATCCGCGCGACCGTTCCGGGGACGGTTCAGGCCGCCCTCACCGCGGCGGGCGAGATCCCCGACCCGCTCCTCCACGACCACACGCACGCCGAGCTCACCGAGCACGGTGTGCCGCGAGAGTGGCCGTGGTACTTCCGTCGCACCCGCGTCGAGGAGCAGCAGTGGTGGTACGCCCGGCGTTTCGACGTGCCGGCCGAGTGGCGCGGGGATCGGGTGCGCCTGGCTTTCGACGGCGTCGATGACGCAGCATCCTTCTGGCTCAACGGCGAGCCGATCGCCCGGCACACCGGCATGTACGGCGGACCCGACATCGACGTGACGGCCCTGCTGCGCGGCGACGGCACCGACGAGATCGTCGTCCGCATCGACACGCCCCCGCGCGACTGGCACGGCGTGCTCAAGCCCTCGCCGGGGTGGGGGTGGCACTACGGCCACCTCATCTCGATCGGGATCTGGCGCGGCGTGCGCCTGGAACGGGTGCCCGACCTCGAGCTCGACGACCTGTTCGTCTCGACGGTGCACGCCGCCGAGGTGGCGGCGCGGATCCGGGTGCAGTGGGACCTGATCGCGCACACCGACGGCGGTCCCGCTCCGACGCGCGTCCGCGTGCTCGACCCCGAGGGCGCCGTCGTCGCCGACGTGACGGCGGAGACCGTGGCATCCCGAGGCACGTCCCGGCACGCGATCGAGATCGACGTCCCCGGCGCCCGGCTGTGGTGGCCGTTCGGCTACGGCGCGCAGCCGTTGTACCGCGTCGAGGCGAGCGTCGACGGGTCATCGCGCTCGACGAGTGTCGGCATCCGCACCGTCGAGATGCGGGCGCTGCCCGAGGTGTCGGGCGACGACGTCTACGACTGGCAGTTCGTGGTCAACGGGCGTCCGCTCTTCCTCAAGGGCGCGAACTGGTGCTTCACCGACCCGATGGCCCGACGCGGGTTCGATGTCGACCGACACATCCTCGACCTGTGCGTGCGTGCGAACCTCCAGATGCTCCGGGCGTGGGGCGGCGGGACGATCGAGAGCGACGCGTTCTACGACGAGTGCGACCGCCGCGGCATCCTGGTGCTGCAGGAGTTCCCGCTTTCGTTCGGACTCGACGCCACGGGAGCCACCCTCGCCGTCGTCGACGAGCAGGCGTCGCGGATCGTCCGGCGTCTGCGCACCCACCCGTCCCTGGTGATGTGGGGCGGCGGCAACGAGAACCCCGAGACCGTCTCGGGCGACGACCTGCTCACCGTGATCGGCACGCGCGTGCGGCAGTACGACCCGACGCGGCCTTTCCACCGCACCGACCCGTGGGGCGGGAGCGAGCACTACTACGGCGTCTATCACGAGGGGCAGCCGGTCGAGGCGTACGCGACGCACGTGCCGCCGGTGTTCGGCGAGTACGGGCTGTCGAGTCAGTGCGACCTCGACAGCATGGCGCGCTTCCTCGACCCCGCGCTGCTGGAGCAGTGGCCGCCGCCCGCGCACGGCGCGATCCTGCAGCACCAGGCGCAGTTCTCGCTGTTCGACCTCTTCAAGCAGGCGCGCTACGCGCACTACGGACCCCTCACCGACTGGGCGACGTTCGTGGAGTACTCGCAGCTCGCGCAGGGCGACGCGTTGCGCTTCGCCTCGGAGCGCCTGCGCGCGCACGCCGGCACGCGCACCTCGGCGTACTGGTTCTACAAGGTCGGCGAGGTGTTCCCGGGCGCCTCGTGGGCGATCGTCGACTACTACGGCCGGGCGAAGCTGTCGTACTACCGCGCGCGCCAGTTCGGCGCGGCACGCTCGGCGTTCGCGGTGTACGAGCGCACGTCGCTCGGCGCGGGCGAGACGTTCTCGGCCGAGGTGCACGCGGCGAACGACACGCCCTCGGGGCTGACCGGTTCGGTGAACGCCCGCCTCTACGACGCCCGGTTCGGCGTGATCGCCGAGCGGGCGGCATCCGTGGATCTGGATGCCGACGCCCACGCGCTCGCGTTCACGCTCGAGGCCGAGGCTCCCGACGCAGGTCCGCTGGTGCTCGCGGTGTACCTGCGCGACGCGCACGGCGAACGCGTCTCGTCGGCCTGGTACGCGCTCAACGCGCAGCCGAAGAGTGCCGAGGTGGCCGCCCTCGAGGCGGAGCCGCTCGACAGCCTGACCGACCGCCCGATCGAGGAGCTGCTCGCGCCCTACGCGACCGGACCGGCGCCGCTGAAGGAGCAGCCCCGCACACGGCTCGAGGCCCGCTTCGCGGGCGGGGCCCTGCGCGTACGCAACGTCGGCGACGTGCCCGCGCCGATCGTGCTCGTCGACGGATTCCCGACGGCGCCGGGCGCGTGGCTCGACGACAACGCCTTCGGCCTCGAACCCGGCGAGGAGCGTCTCGTCGCGTTCTATCTGGCGGGGGCGTCGTGGGACGACCCGCGCGTGCGGGCGTGGAACGCGGATGCCGTGGCGGTGACGTTGTGACGGTGCCCCGCATCCTCGCGACCTGCGGCGGGTGGGCCGACGCCTCGTGGGGCGACCTGGCCTTCGGCCCGCTGCTCCGGCACGCGCTCGATCTCACCGGCGTCGAGGGGCGCCCTCGGATCGTGTTCCTCGGCACCGCGGGCGGCGACCAGCGCATCGACGAAGGCCGCGAGCTCGCCGCGGCGATGGCGGCGGGCGTGGATGCCGTGCACCTGCGCCTCTTCGGACGCACGGTGCTCGACCTGGCCGAGGTTGTGCAGTCCGCAGACCTCGTGTGGACGGGCGGCGGCAGTGTGGTGAACCTCCTCGCGGTGTGGCGCGCGCACGGACTCGACACCGTGCTGCGCGCGGCGTGGGAGAGCGGCATCCTGCTCGCCGGCACGTCGGCTGGGGCGCTGTGCTGGCACACCGGCGGCCCCACCTCGGGCTTCGGCGAGGTCCGCACGATCCACGACGGCCTCGGCTTCATCCCCGGGTCGCTCGGGGTGCACTACGACTCGCAAGCCGAGCGACGGCCCGCGCTTCATCGCGCGATCGCCGAGGGCACGCTCCCCGGCGGCTTCGGTCTCGACGAGGGCACCGGGGTGCTCTACGAGGGGACCCGCGCGGTGGACTTCGTCACCGAGCTGCCCGGGGGCGCCGTGCATCGGGTCGACCGCGACGGGGACGGGGCGGTCGAGGAGGCCGTGCCGACGCGGGTGCTGTGACGCGCCGATCGCTGCGTCGAGAACAGGGAACGCTGCGAAAACAGGGCGTCTGCGCGCGGTGCGGCCTGTTTTCGTGGCATCCCCTGTTCTGGTGACGTCGGCGGGGACGCCGGTGCCCGGCCGCCGGGGCCGGTGTCGGAGGGCACCCGTAGCCTGTGGGCATGAGTGATCTGGTGACCGGGGCCGACGGTGTCGTGCGGTGCGCGTGGGCCGGCTCCGACGCCGAGTACCAGCGTTACCACGACGAAGAGTGGGGATCGACGCTGCGCGGCGACCGCCCCTTGTTCGAGAAGCTGAGCCTCGAGGGCTTCCAAGCGGGTCTCGCGTGGATCACGATCCTGCGCAAGCGTTCGCGTTTCCGCGAGGTGTTCCACGGCTTCGAGCCGGCCGCCGTCGCCGCCTTCGGCCCCGACGACGTCGAGCGACTGCTTCAGGATGCCGGCATCATCCGCCATCGCGGGAAGATCGAGGCCGTGATCGGCAACGCGACCATCGTGGCGGGCATGGCCGAAGGAGAACTCGACACCCTGATGTGGTCGTTCGCCCCCGCGACGCATGAGCCGCCGCGCACGTTCGCCGAGGTCCCCGTGGTGACGCCGGAGTCCACGGCGATGAGCAAAGAGCTGCGCCGTCGCGGCTTCCGTTTCGTCGGGCCGACCACGATGTACGCGCTCATGCAGTCCTCCGGCATGGTCGACGACCACGTCGCGGGGTGCTGGCGCGCGGCGGCCTGACGCCGCGGTCGCTCAGGCGGACCCGTCTTCCCGCTCCGCGTCGAGCTCTTTGAGGCGGCGCAGCTTCGACCAGGGCACGAAGGCGATCCAGGCGACGGAGGCGATCGACGCGCCCATGATCATCGATGAGATGTCCATGCCTCGACGCTAGGGAAGGGGCCGGTCCCGCGGATCCGTCGGGCGACGGAGATGTGCGCTCACCCGCTAGACTGGTTGACGGAGCTTTCGCTCCTCGCGTCGTCGAACGCACCGGCCCCTTTCTCTCGGGCCTTTGACCTTCACGGCGAACGGATGCGCCACCCGGCGCCTTCGCCCCTTGCAGCCGCAGCATCGCGGCATCCCGAATCGCCGTGTGCGCGTGCGCCGCGGCAGGAGTATTCATGACGTCCCAGACTTTCGCCGACCTCGGCGTGCCCGCCCCCCTCATCGCCGTTCTCGCCGCCCAGGGCAAGAACGAGCCTTTCCCGATCCAGGCCGACACTCTGCCCGACACCCTCGCCGGGCGCGACGTGCTCGGCCGCGGAAAAACCGGGTCGGGCAAGACCCTCGCCTTCTCGCTGCCGCTCGTCGCGCGTCTCGCCGCGAACACCGACCGCCGCCGTGGCCGCAAGCCTCGCGCGCTCGTGCTCGCACCGACCCGCGAGCTGGCCAACCAGATCGACGAGGTCATCAAGCCCCTCGCCGCGGCCTATGGTCTGGTCACCGCCACCGTCTACGGCGGCGTGAACCAGAAGCGCCAGGTCGACGCGCTCGCCGCGGGCGTCGACATCCTCGTCGCCTGCCCCGGTCGCCTCGAAGACCTCATCGGTCAAGGCTTCGCGAACCTGAGCGACATCGAGATCACCGTCCTCGACGAGGCCGACCACATGGCCGACCTCGGCTTCCTCCCCGGTGTCACGCGCCTGCTCGCGCGCACGCCCGCCGACGGGCAGCGCCTGCTCTTCTCGGCGACGCTCGACAACGGCGTGGACAAGCTGGTCAAGCGGTTCCTGCGCAACGAGGTGCTGCACTCGGTCGATGAGGCGCACTCGCACGTCGCCGCGATGACCCACCACGTCTTCGCGCCGGTCGACGCGGACGCCAAGAAGGACCTCGTGCAGACGCTCGCCTCGGGCACCGCGCGACGCATTCTCTTCATGCGCACCAAGCACCAGGCCAAGAAGCTCGCGAAGCAGCTGACCGCCTCGGGCATCCCCGCCGTCGACCTGCACGGCAACCTGTCGCAGCCCGCGCGTGACCGCAACCTCGCCGCTTTCGGCGACGGCCGCGCGAAGGTCCTCGTCGCCACCGACGTCGCCGCGCGCGGCGTGCACGTCGACGGCGTCGAGCTCGTTGTGCACGTCGACCCGCCCGTCGAGCACAAGGCGTACCTGCACCGCTCGGGTCGCACCGCCCGCGCGGGCTCGGCCGGCGACGTCGTCACGATCATGCTCCCCGAGCAGCGTCGTGACACCCTCGACATCCTCCGCAAGGCCAAGATCTCGGCCACCCCGCAGCAGGTCACCTCGACCTCGCCCGAGGTCGTCGCCCTCGTGGGCGAGGTCGCCCCGTACGTCAAGCCCGAGCCCGTCGTCGCGCAGCCGCAGGGCGGGGGCCGTTCGCAGGGCGCCAACGCGCAGCGCAAGCGCGCGGCGCGCGGCGAGGGCCAGCAGCCCGCCGGCCGCTCCGGTGGTCAGGGCGGCGGCGGTCGTCGTCGCGGCGCGGGTGCCGCGGCATCCGATGCTCCGGCCGCGGGGCGCGCTCCCCAGGGCGGTCGCGGCGGTCAGCGCTCCGGCGCGGGCCGCGGTCAGGGCGCGGGCGGCGCGCAGCGCGCCGGTGCGTCCGCCGGCCGTCCGCAGGGCGCCGGCCGCTCGGCATCCGGCACTCCCACGACCGGCATGGTCGTCGGCGCCCGCAACCCGCGCACGAACCGTCGCGCCCAGGGCTGAGTCTTCATCCGGTGCCCCGTTACTTTCTTCGTGATCCGTTCGGCGGCATGCTGAGCGGTGGCAGCCTGCCGGGCCTGGCATGGTTTTCTGCCCCCTGTCGCTCATGA